>JBEKNW010000078.1:0-19903 GCA_049522435.1 Xanthobacteraceae bacterium | reverse complement strand
ACGATGCGACCTTCGAGACCACCAAGCAATTCATCGGCAAGCTCGGCAAGCAGATCGCGGTATCGGAGGATTTCCCCGCCTTCATCGTCAACCGCATCCTGCTGCCGATGATCAACGAGGCGATCTACACGCTCTATGAAGGTGTCGGCAACGTCGAGGCGATCGATACCGCGATGCGGCTCGGCGCCCATCATCCGATGGGCCCGCTGGAACTCGCCGACTTCATCGGCCTCGATACCTGCCTCTCGGTCATGCAGGTGCTGCACGAGGGTCTCGCCGACTCGAAATACCGGCCGTGCCCGCTGCTGGTGAAATACGTCGAGGCCGGCTGGCTCGGCCGCAAGACGCAGCGCGGTTTTTACGATTACCGCGGCGAGAAGCCGGTGCCTACCAGATAACGGACGACGGATGACCGACGACGGATGAGTGCCGTCTGTCGTCTGTTGTCCGTCCTCTGTCCTCCGCTACTTCATCAGTTCGACGAAGAGGCCGATGATCGTCACGTAGCCAAGCACGAAAATGAGCGTGCGGATGTACGGAATCGCGGCCCAGAAGACGATGGCGTGCGCGACGCGCAGCCAGAAGAAGCTCATCGCCCAGAAGGCCGTTGTTGCGTTGGCCTTGCCGGCCAGCTGTATCACGATCACCAGCGCCGCGAAGGGCGCGAACGTCTCGATCGCGTTGAGATAGACGCGCTCCGCGCGTTTGCCCCAGGGCGGCACCGGGCGCGACGTCGGATCGACGTAATTCTCCGGGCGCAGCGGCCCATTCGTCATAACTTGCGCGACGATGTACGGAATCCACAGCGATGCCGTCAGCAATGCCGTAAAGGCCAGGTATTTCAGATCAGGCGACATTTGATTTCCTCCCCTGAGTTTGGTTTATTTCAACTCAATCGGCCGAGCGGAGTCGTATCCGCCCTGCGCCGCACTAGTCACAACACGACGGCGAACTGTTCGGTTGCTCGTATTTTGCCTTGGGATCGACAACCGCGCCCTCATACTTGTCGTGGTGGCGCACCCAGGCCATGCCATAGGCCAGGCCCTCCTCGTCGCGGCCCTTGGGAGCGAGATCGAGAAAGTTGTACGTGCCGATCAGGATATCGAGACCGCGTCCGTAGCTCGAATAGGTGTGGGAGATGTCGCCGGCGGCATTCTTGTAGAACACGCTGGCACCGGGGCGCTCGTCGCTGGGGAATTCGGTCACTTCGTAATTATAGTTTGCGATGCCTTTGGCTTTCTCCTCCGGCGTGGCCGACACGTGGTAGTCGAAGTTGAAGTCATTGCCGAACGACGACACCCATTTGAAATGCCAGCCCATGCGCCGCTTGAACGCCTCGATTTGCGGCAGCGGCGCGCGTGACGCGACAACGAAGGTGACGTCGCGTTGCGCGAGGTGAGTGACCGCGCCGTCGAAATGATCGGCAAGCAGCGAACAGCTCGGGCAGCCCTCCTTCCAATCGGGGCCGAGCATGAAGTGATAGACGATCAATTGGCTTTTGCCGCCAAAAAGGTCGGCCAAAGTTTCCTTGCCGTTGGCGCCGTCGAACACGTAGGACTTGTCAACTTTCTCCCAGGGAAGCTCGCGGCGCTTGCGGCTCAACGCGTCTCGCGCGCGCGTAAATGCCTTCTCATCCGCGAGATGCGCCTTGCGCGCCGCCAGCCATTCATCGTGGGAGACGATTTTGTGCGGTTCCATGATTGCCTCCGTCTGTAGCCCGGATGGAGCGAAGCGACGTCCGGGAGCAGCATTCGAGTTGAAGCGCAAATCCCGGGTTTCGCTCCGCTCAACCCGGGCTACGAAGTCAGGACGACGGCGTCATCCAGCCGACGCCGGCGCCGCCGGGTTCGAGCAGGATGACGACGCGGCCGACGCCGGGCACGTCGAAGGCCGGCTTCATCACCTTGGCGCCGGCCGCGGTCGCCTTCTTGACTCGCGCGTCGACGTCGTCGACCGCGATATAGGGCATCCAGCTTTCCGGGACGTCCTTGTATTCGGGATCGTTAATGTCAAAGATGCCGCCCGCAGGCTCGCCACCGGCCTTGGCGATCCAATAGGTCATTCCGCCACCCATGGGCATCGCCTCGAAGCTCCAGCCCAACGCGGCGGAATAGAATTTCTTCGCCCGCTCGACATCGCGCGTCATCAGCTCATTCCAATGGAATTTACCGTGTGACCAGTTCATGGGACGGCTCCAATGTTGGTGGGTGGGACCTTATTCCAGTTTCGTTTGTCTGCTGCCGCTAAGCTCAGGCGATGAACTTTTCGAGCTTATCGAGGGCTCCGTTCCAGCCCTTCTCGTGACCATCGCGAGACTCTTCGTCGAAAAGCCGCTCGTGCGTCAGTGTCAGCAGCGTGCCGCCCGCATCCGGCTTGAACAGCACAGTCACCAGCGATTCGTACGCTTCATCCCCCGGCGCAGCATCCCACGCCCAGGTGAAAACGAGCTTCTCGTTGGCGACCACCTCGCGATAGACGCCGCCGACGGCATGCTTCTCGCCGTCAGGTGAAAGCATCACGATACGATAGCGGCCGCCAACGCGCGCATCGCTTTCCGCCTGTGGCGTCTTGAATTCCGCAGGGCTCATCCAGCGCATTATTTTTTCCGGGTCGGTCCAGGCGGCAAAGACTTTGGCGGGCGGCGCTCTGAGGCGCCGCTTGAGGGTGAGGCTTGGTTTGACGACTGATTGGACGGACATGACTCTTCCTCCTCCAGGAACTCGGCGAGGCGAGAAAGTGCCTCGGACCAGAATCGTTCGTAGCGATTGAGCCACGCGATCGCCTCGCGCATCGGCGCGGCATTGAGATGGCAGGTGACAGTGCGGCCCGTTTTGCTGCGTGCCACCAGTCCGGCGTCGGACAATACGTCGAGATGCTTCATGATCGCCGGCAACGAGACGGCGAACGGCTCCGCCAGCGCGCTGACCGATAGGCCGGGCTGCTCGGCGAGCCGCGTCAGCAATATCCGCCGCGTCGGGTCGGCAAGGGCGGCAAAGGTGCGGTCGAGTGGCGCCGCATTAAACTTAACCATGCAGTTAAGTATAGGCCGGCCGTGGGAGCTGTCAAGCCGAATGCGCCAAGCCCATCATGCTGATAGCGAAAACCAATTCGTTGCCGCCTAGGTCATTTCCTTGGTCCGCCTTGGGCGCTTGCCCACAAGCGAAGCCCCGCAATCGTCGAGTTCATCGGCTCGCCATACGGCGCCGGTATGTTGCGTTTGCCTTGACAGTTCAAAGTTGCATTGTCACGCTGTCGCGCTCAAGCTCAGAATTGCAAGCAAAGCGCGGTCGGGACAACCACCGCAATCGTGTATGCAAGCGCACCGGGAGGAAAACCTATGACGCGAATTGGTACGACAATGCTGCTCGCGGGGGCGATGGCGCTTCCGCTGGGACTTGTTGCGGCGGCGCAGGAGACGAGCGGCGGCGGCGGGGCTGCCGCGGCAAACGCGGCGGCGCCGAATGTCACGCAGGCGTTGCTCAACAACGCCGCGAGCGACAGCAAGAATTTCCTGCACACCAACGGCGACTACAATCAACGCCGCTTCCATCCGGCCAACCAGATCACCACCAAGAATGTCAAAGGCCTGCACGTCGCCTGGATTTTCCAGACCGACGTCAGAGAGTCGACGGAGACCTCGCCGATCGTCGTCAACGGCGTGATGTACGTCACCACCTCGTTCGACCACGTCTATGCGCTCAATGCGCAGACCGGCGAGCAGTTGTGGCACTACAAGCACGAGATGGGGCCGATCACGGTCTATTGCTGCGGACCCAACAATCGCGGCGTCGCGGTCTATGGCGACAAGGTGTACCTCGCCACGCTCGACTCCAAGCTGGTGGCGCTCGAAGCCAAGACCGGCAAACCGGTCTGGTGGCAGCAGATTGCCGATCCGTCGCTCGGCTACAGCGAGACGATGGCGCCGACGGCGGTCGACGGAAAAATCCTCATCGGCACCAACGGCGGCGAATACGGCATCCGCGGCTTCGTCAAGGCCTACGACGCCAACGACGGCAAGCTCTTGTGGACCTTCAATACGATTCCGGAGAACACGGTCGGCGTCTGGGCGACCAAGGACGCGACCGGCCGCGACATGCACCGCGACATCGCGGCCGAGAAGGACACGCTCGCCAAGACCGGCGACCCGTACAAGACGCTCGGCGGCGGGGTGTGGCAGAATCCGTCGGTCGATCTCGCCACCAAGCGCATCTATTTCGTGGTCGGCAATCCGTCGCCCGACCTCGACGGCGCGATACGCCCCGGCGACAATCTCTATACCGACTCGCTGGTTTCGGTCGATCTCGATACAGGCAAGCTCGCCTGCTACTTCCAGTACGTCGCGCACGACATTTGGGACCTCGACGCCGTCAGCCCGACGGTCCTGGTCAGCGTCGCCGACAAGAGCGGCAAGACGATCCCCGGCGTGCTTCATGCCGGCAAGACCGGTTACGTCTACGTGCACGATCGCAAGGATTGCAGCCTGATCCGCTTCTCCGAACCGATGGTGTCGCAGAAGGACAGGTGGGTGCTGCCGACGCCCACCCAACCGCTCGATCCCAAGGCGGCGCGCATGTTCCCGGGCGCCAATGGCGGCGTCGAGTGGTCGCCGATCGCGACCAATCCCGGTCTCGGCTTGGCCTACGCGATCAACCTCGAGCAGGAGATGACTTATACCGTCGACAACTCGCCCTATCCGCAGGGCAAGCTGTGGCTCGGGGGCGCTTTCACCAACGTCCCGGGCGGCATCCAGGCCGGCAACGTCACCGCGGTCGACTACAATACCGGCAAGATCAAGTGGCAGGTGAAGACGCCAGAGCCGATGATCGGCGGCATTCTCGCCACCGGCGGCGGAGTTGTGTTTACCGGTGAAGCTAATGGCTGGTTCAAGGCCTATGACGCCAAGACCGGCAGCGTGCTCTGGAAATTCCAGGCCGGCGCCGGCGTGAATGCGCCGCCTTCGTCCTACATGGTCGGCGGCAAGCAATATATTGTGGTGGGGGCCGGCGGGAACGCGCAAATCGATTCCCGGCGCGGCAACAGCATCATCGCCTTTACGCTGGAGTAACGGAACCCGATCCACTCAGGGCCATTGCAAGGACGGGACCGGAAACGGCCCCGTCCGATTTTTGTGGAGAGGCGTTTAGTAAATCGAATGAAAAGATTATCGATCCCGTTCGCTCTCGCACTCACGGTTCTCCCTTTCGCAGCGCACGGCCAAAGCATCGAAGAGAAGGCGCAAATCTGCGCCGCCTGCCACGGCGAGAACGGCGTACCGCAACAGCAGGCCTTCCCAGTGCCCGTGATCTGGGGCCAAAACCTCGGCTACCTGTTTTTTCAACTCCGCGATTTCAAGTCAGGCGCCCGCAAGAACGACCAGATGACGCCGATCGCGGAGGGGCTTGAGCGCGAGGACCTGATGGCGGTGGCGCAATATTTCTCGAAAAAACCGTGGCCCAACCTGCAACAGC
The DNA here is from genome assembly GCA_049522435.1 of Xanthobacteraceae bacterium. Taxonomy (GTDB): domain Bacteria; phylum Pseudomonadota; class Alphaproteobacteria; order Rhizobiales; family Xanthobacteraceae; genus BOG-931. Next base: position 14,435 of record JBEKNW010000078.1, on the reverse strand, counting down.
CGCACGCGCCGGCGGACGAGGCGGCGCTGGCGCGGCGCGCCAACGCTTCGGTCGTCTGCACCAGCTGCCATCAGGAAGGATTTATCGGCGAAGGCACTCAGCCGCGCCTCGCCGGTCAGAACCGTGCGTATCTGGAGAAGACGATGACCGACTTCCGCACCGGCGTCCGCGCCAACAATCCCGGCATGACCGATCTCATGAAGGGGCTCACGGAGCAGCAGATCGGGGCGCTGGCGACCTGGCTCGCGGGGATGTGATGACCGTCATTCCGGGGCGCGGCCAAGGGCCGCGAGCCCGGAATCCATATTCGCTGACCTGTGGTTATGGATTCCGGACTCGCCGCCATCCAAGTCGGCTCTTGCCGACTTGGTCCTTTGAGTGTCCATCTCGGGTAAACCCGAGATGGATGGCGCTCCGGAATGACGGTCACTGCACCGCAAGCCGCGCGCGCACCTCGGCGTTGGTCGCCAGATCGAGCGCGGTCTTGCCCGTTTTATCCTTCAACGCGCGGTCCGCGCCGTGCCGCAGGAGAATGTCGACGATGGCGGCATCGCCGAGCGCGGCGGCGATCATCAGCGCGGTGCGGCCGCGATTGTCGGCGTCATTAATCGTCGCGTCGCGCGCCAGCAAAAGATCGATGACGCGTTCGACCGCCGCGGCGCCCACGTCCTCCTCGTGCCCAGCGGCCCACATCAGCGCGGTGAGATCGTTGCCGTAGCGCGCCCGCGCGTCGGCGCCGGCATCGAGCAGCCGGCGCACGATGTCGTCGAAGCCGCGCGAAGCGGCATAGACGATTGCCGCCTTGCCGGTCGCATCGCGCGCGTTGGCATCGGCGCCGTGCGCGATGAGCGCCTCGACGATGCGGTCGTTGCCCTTGAACGAAGCGGCGATCAGCGGCGTGAGGCCGGAGCGCCCGGGAAGGTTCGGATCGGCGCCTTTCGCCAGCAGCAACGCGACGGTGGAATGCTTTTCGCCCTCGGCGGCGGCGAAGAGCGCGGTCCCGCCGTCGACGTTGCGGGCGTCGATCGGCGCGCCGCCGACAAGGAAGAGTTCGACCAGCTTGGGCTGGCCCGCGCGCGCGGCGTGCGCAAGCGGCATGGCGCCGCGGCGGTCGCGCGCCAACAGCGAGGCGCCGGCGTCGAGGAGCTTGCGCGCCAAAGCCTCGCAGCCCTTGTCGGCCGCCGCAAACAGCGCCGCGTTGGTCTGCACTGAGACGGCGTCGGCCTTGATGAGATTATAGTTGCGCTCGACGTCGCCACAATCCTCGTCGGCGTGCGGCTGCGGGTTTTGCGCGCGCGCCGGTGAGATTGCGGCGAGTGCCGCGAAGAGGAGCATGCAGGCGATGGTGAGAAGTTTGGTCATTAGGCGAGTGTAGCCCGGATGGAGCGAAGCGACATCCGGGATCATCTTATAGGCTGAAACGGCATCCCCGGATTTCGCTGGCGCTCAATCCGGGCTACTGACGGCGGCACTGACGAGCTTGATGCCATCGGCGCTTGCCCATTCGGCGGGGCCGGCCATTTCGCCGATCTCGCAGCCGGAGCGGTCGACGATGAGCGTCGTCGGCATGCCGAAGGCTTTTCCCGCAAGTTTCAGCTCCTGGAACACTCTCGCGCTCGGATCGGAATAGTAGGCAAGGTGCGTCACCCCGACGTCCTTGAGAAAGGCGAGCGGCTTAGCCGGATCGCGGGTATCGATATTGACGGCGATGACTTCGAAATTCGGCCCGCCGAGTTCCCGTTCGAGCGCGTCGAGCGCCGGCATCTCCTTGCGGCACGGTACGCACCAGGTGGCCCAGAGGTTGAAGAGGATGGTGCGGCCGCGCCAATCCTTAAGCGTTCGCTCATGGCCTTCGGCGTCCTTGAAGGCGAGGTTGGGGACGCGGAACGGCGCGTGCGCCACGGTCAGCGCCGCGACTTCCCCATGCGCCAAAGGCGCGATCCGGCCGGCGGTTTCGACTGCGCGCTCGCAGGCCGCCGCGGCCGGATTGCTTCGCAGACGCGCAATCCCGTATACCCCCGCCAGCACGGCCAAGGTTCCGCACAGCGCCATGACGGCGACGGCGGCCGCACGGAGGCGACGGACCTTGTAATACGGCTCGGCAGGCGGCTCGGTCATCAACGGCAAAACCTCGGCGCAACCTTCATGTGCAACCTTGATGTGTAGTGTGTCATGAGCAACAAAATGTGGGGCGGACGCTTCGGTTCGGATCCAGATCCCATCATGGCGGAGATCAACGCCTCGATCGACTTCGACCGCCACCTCTACCGGCAGGACATCGCCGCCAGCAAGGCCCATGCGGCGATGCTCGCCAAAACCGGCATCATTACGGCGCAGGATGCAAAGCAGATCGCTCACGGTCTAGACACGATCCTGTCAGAGATCGAAGCGGGCACATTCGCCTTCAAGCGCGCGCTCGAGGACATCCATATGAACGTCGAGAGCCGGCTCGCCGAGCTGATCGGGCCGGCCGCCGGGCGGCTGCATACCGCGCGCTCGCGCAACGATCAGGTCGCCACCGACTTTCGGCTGTGGGTGCGCGATTGGCTCGACAGCATCGACGCCGCGCTTGCCGCCTATCAGCGTGCGCTTGCCGAGAAGGCGCTCGATCATGCGGCGACCGTGATGCCGGGTTTTACCCACATGCAAACGGCGCAGCCGGTGACCTTCGGTCACCACTTGCTCGCCTATGTCGAGATGGCGGCGCGCGACCGCGGCCGCTTCGCCGATGCGCGCGCGCGGCTGAACGAAAGCCCGCTCGGCGCCGCCGCGCTCGCCGGCACCTCGTTCCCGATCGACCGCGCCATGACGGCGAAGGCGCTCGGCTTTACGCGCCCGATGGCGAACTCGCTCGACGCTGTCGCCGACCGCGACTTCGTCATCGAGACGCTGTCGGCGTGCGCCATGACCGCCGTGCATCTGTCGCGGTTCGCCGAAGAGATCGTGATCTGGTCGTCGCCGCTCGCCGGGCTGGTCAGGCTCTCCGACCGGTTCACCACCGGGTCGTCGATCATGCCGCAGAAGCGCAATCCCGACGCGGCTGAGCTCGTGCGCGGGCGGACCGGCCGCATCGTCGGCGCGCTCACGGCGCTCTTCGTGGTGATGAAGGGGCTGCCGCTCGCCTATCAGAAGGATATGCAGGAGGACAAAGAGGGGGCGATCGATGCGCTCGGCGCGCTTGCGCTTTCGATCAACGCCATGACCGGCATGGTGCGCGACATGGAGCCCGACGTCGCGCGGATGCGGCAAGCCGCGGGCGAGGGTTTTTCCACCGCCACCGATCTGGCCGACTGGCTGGTGCGCACGCTCAAACTTCCGTTTCGCGACGCCCACCACGTGACCGGCCGGATCGTGGCCGAGGCGGCCGCGGCCAGTGTTTCGCTGGAAAAACTGCCGCTGGCGACCATGCAGGCGATCGAGCCGCGCATCACCCGTGCGGTGTTCGGCGTGCTCTCGGTCGAGGCGTCCGTGAAAAGCCGCACCGTCTATGGCGGCACGGCGCCGAAGAACGTGCGCGCACAGGCCAAGCGCTGGCTCAAGCGGCTGCAAAAAGACGCGTAAACGCCCTGGAAAGAGGTTGCCGCCAAAATCTCGCCTCCGCGGTCCGATCTGCTATGCTGTGCCGCCTTACGGGAGCTTTGAGGAGCGTTCTTTGGCCCTTGATCGGTTCAGTGTCGCAGCCGTGCTCATCGCTGCCGCCCTTGGCCTGTGCGCTTGTGGGCGTGTCGGCCCGCTGCAAGCGCCGCCCGGCCCGGCGGCGGCCCAACCGGCACCTGCCGCGGCGACGGCGCCGCCGCCACCGGCTTCGTCTGCTGACGCGTCTGTCGCTCCAGCAACGGCGCAAGATAGTGCGATGAAGAACAGCTTCGACGTCCAGGGCAATCCGGTGGCTCCGCCCGGCCAGAAAAAACCATTCATTCTCGATCCCCTGCTGCAATAGCGTACGGCGAGTTCGGTGGCGGGATGCGCCGACGCTGTAGCGAACGGCGCCGTTCCCAGCCTCAGGGGGGCATGATCTTTTCGGAAAACCGGTTTCCACCCCGGATCGGGTCCGGGGCTGGCATTTTCCCGATCATTGACTTTTAGGGATGCATGGTCTGTTCGGAAAACCGGTTTCCACTTTTCCGGACCATGCTTTAAACACGCTCCATGCATCACTTCGCCTATCGCAACGGCGCGCTGCACGCCGAGGCCGTCGATCTTCATGCGCTCGCGCAGGCCGTCGGCACGCCGTTTTACTGCTATTCGAGCGCGACGCTCGAGCGGCATTATCGGGTGTTCGCTGACGCCTTTGCCGACGTGGATGCGCTCGTCTGCTACGCGATGAAGGCGAATTCCAACCAGGCCGTAATCGCGACGCTGTCCCGGCTCGGCGCCGGCGCCGACGTCGTCTCCGGCGGCGAGCTGTTGCGCGCACGGACGGCAGGTATCCTACCGCAGAAGATCATGTTCTCCGGGGTCGGCAAGACCGTGCATGAGCTTAAGCTCGCGGTCGAGCAAGGCATTCTCTGCGTCAACGTCGAATCCGAGGCGGAGCTCGAACTCCTTGCCGCGATCGCCGCCGGCAACGGCCGCTGCGCCGACATTTCGATCCGCGTCAATCCCGACATCGACCCCAAGACCCACGCCAAGATCGCCACCGGCAAGGCCGAGAACAAATTCGGCATTCCGATCAGCCGCGCTCGCGAGGTTTATGCCCGCGCCGCCACGCTTGACGGCGTGCGCGTCGTCGGCGTCGACATGCATATCGGCAGCCAGATCACCGAACTCGATCCGTTCAGCGACGCGTTCGCGCTGCTGGCGGACTTCGTGCGCGTGCTGCGCGCGGACGGCCACACCATCAGCCACGTCGATCTCGGCGGCGGCCTCGGCATTCTCTACCGCGAGGACAATGCGCCGCCGCCCGATCCCGAGGCCTATGCGGCCATCGTCAAGCGCGCGACGCGCGGGCTCGGCTGCCAACTGATCTTCGAGCCGGGCCGCCTCATCGTCGGCAACGCCGGCATCCTGGTCACGCGCGTGCTCTACGTGAAGCGGGGCGAGGCGAAGACTTTCGTCATCGTCGATGCCGGCATGAACGATCTGGTGCGCCCGACCCTCTATGAGGCCTACCACGACATCCGCCCGATCCTGGAGCCGGCGATCGGCGCGCAGCGGGTCGTCGCCGATGTGGTCGGCCCAGTCTGCGAATCAGGTGATTTCCTGGCGTTGGATCGCTCGCTCATCGAGCCGCAGCCGGGCGATCTCCTCGCCGTCATGACCGCCGGCGCCTATGGCGCGGTTCAGGCAAACACCTACAATACCCGCGCGCTCGTCCCGGAAGTCCTTGTCAGAGCTGGCGAATGGGCGCTGGTGCGGCCGCGCGTATCGGCCGAGGAGCTGATCGCGCTCGACCGCCTGCCGCCCTGGCTCTGATCTTGCATCACCAACCGGCGCGGGCCGGTGCCTTGAACCCGCCCTCATGCTAAAGTGTTGCTAGGCGGAGCTTTCTCCGCGGAGACCGAGGTGACGGAAACCTCTTCGAGCCAGCCTGCCCCTCCGCATCGGGGCACAGACACGGTTGCCCGATCTCAGCTCGGCACGGCATTGCGCCGCGCGCGCTGGTCGATTTTCTGGGAGCGGCTGTGGCCCGCTTTGGCGACGCTTGCGACCGTGATCGGTCTTTTCCTCACGGTGTCCTGGCTCGGATTGTGGTTCTGGCTGCCGCCGCTCGGCCGCGCGGCGGGACTGGTCGCGTTTGCGCTCATCGCCGTAGCAGCAGCCTTTCCGTTCGTCTTCTTGCGCATGCCCGTTGCCGCTGATGGCTTAAGCCGGCTCGATCGCGGCAGCGGCCTTCGCCATCGCCCGGCGACCGCGATCGTCGATGAGCTCGCGGTCACCCCGCAAGACCCGTATTCGCTGGCGCTGTGGAAAGCCCATGTCGAGCGCACGCTCGCCGCGGCGCGCGCATTCAAGGCGGGCTGGCCGTCGCCGCGCATCGCGGCGCGCGATCCCTTTGCGCTGCGCGGCCTCGTACTCATCGCTTGCATCGCCACCTTCATGGCCGCCGGCGGCGAACACTGGAAGCGGGTTGCCGCGGCGTTCGATTGGCAGGGCGTGGTGCTGCCGGCGAATTTCCGCGTCGACGCCTGGGTCACCCCGCCCGCCTATACCGGCAGGCCGCCGATCATTCTTGCCGGCGTGCATCCCGGCGAGACCGCGCGGCAAGCGGGCGAGGCCGGCGAGCCGGTTTCCGTTCCGGTCGGCAGCACGCTCGTGGTGCGTGCAACCGGCAAAATCGATCTCGACGTTTCCGGAAAAGGCGGGGTAATCCCCGCCAAGGAGGACGTGCATGCGCCCTCCGGCACGCAAGAGTATCGGTTCAAGATCACGGCCACCGGCGCCGCGACGCTGCGCGGCGTCGGCGACGACCTGATTTGGGCGTTTAATGCCATTCCCGACAAGCCGCCGACGATCGCGCTCGCCAAGGACCCGGAGCAGCAAAACCGCGGCTCGCTACTGTTGTCCTACCGTCTCGAAGACGATTACGGGGTAACCGAGGCACAAGCGACGTTTATGCGCAAAGAAGCGCCGGCGACCAAGGGCGACGGCGCCCATCCGCTGTTCGGGCCTCCCGATTTCGCGCTGGTCCTGCCGCAGGCGCGCACCAAGAACGGCGTCGGCCAGACCATCAAGGATCTGACCGACCATCCCTGGGCCGGCGCCGACGTGGTGATGACGCTGATTGCCCGCGACGAGGGCGGCAACGAGGGCAAAAGCGAGCCGTTCGCGTTCCGCCTGCCTGAGCGCGTCTTCACCAAGCCGTTGGCACGGGCGCTGGTCGAACAAAGGCGCAATCTCGCGCTCGATGCCGGCGCGCGCCCGCTCGTCATCACCGCACTCGATGCATTGGCCATGGCGCCGGAAAAATTCACGCCCGAGGCCGGTATCTATCTCGGCCTGCGCTCGATCTTCTGGTCGCTCATTAGCGCCAAGACCGACGACGATTTGCGCGACGTTGCGGCGCGGCTGTGGTCGATGGCGGTCGGCATCGAGGACGGCGACATTGCCGACGCCCAGGCCGCCTTGCGCAACGCCGAGGAGGCGCTGCGCCAGGCGCTCGAACGCGGCGCCAGCGACCAGGAAATCAAGCAGCTCATGGACCAGTTGCGCGCGGCTATGGACCGCTTCATGCAATCGATGCAGGAGCAATTGAAGAACAACCAGCAGCTCGCCCGCCCGCTCGACCGCAATTCGCGCGTCCTGCGCTCGCAGGACCTCAAGAGCATGCTCGACCGGCTCGAGAATCTGGCGCGCAACGGCGCCAAGGATGCCGCGCGTCAGCTGCTGCAGCAGCTCCAGCAGATGATGGAGAACCTGCAGATGGCGGCGCCGGACATGAACGGCGACGATCTGGACGACATGATGTCGGAGCTCGATGAGCTCGGCGACATGATCCGCCAGCAGCAGGACCTGCGCGATCGCACGTTCCGCCAGGGCCAGGATCAACGCCGGCAGCGCGGCGAGCAGGGCCAGCAGGGCCAGCAGAAGGGCGACGCCATGGGCGAGCTGCGGCAGAACCAGCAGGCGTTGCGCGACCGTCTCAACAAGCTCCTTGAGGATCTGAAGAACCGCGGCCTCGGCCAGAACCAGCAAGGCAAGCAGGGCCAGCAAGGCCAGGGCCAGAATGGGATGGACCAACTCGGCCAAGCCGGCGACGCCATGGGCGAAGCCGAGGGCGATCTCGGCGAGGGCAATGCCGACAGCGCCGTTGACTCCCAAGGGCGCGCGCTCGACGCGTTGCGCAAGGGCGCGCAGGGCCTCGCGCAATCGATGCAGCAGCAAATGGGGCAAGGTCCCGGGCCCGGTCAGACCGGCCGGCTCGGGCTGCCGCGCGGGCAACGCGACACCGATCCGCTCGGCCGTCCGCTGCGCGGGCGCGACTTTGGCGACGACTTCACCGTGAAGGTGCCGGGCGAGATCGACGTGCAACGCGCCCGCCGCATCATCGAGGAATTGCGCCGCCGCTTCGGCGATGTACTACGCCCGCAGCTGGAGCTCGATTACATCGAGCGGCTGTTGAAGGATTATTGAGCGAGCGAATAGCAAACAGCGAAATAGGGGCAACCTATTCGTTATTTCTTGTTCGCTATTTTGCGGGTATATTTCGCGCATGAACGTTTCGCTGCCGAAGGAACAGCTGAAGTGGCTGGAGGCCGAAGTCGCCGCCGGGCATTTTTCGTCGGTCGGCGAGGCGCTTGCTGTCGCCGTCGCCGAACTGAGGGCTCTCCATGACGACGATCTGGCCTGGGCGAAGCCTTACGTGGACGAAGCGCGGGACGACGTCGCTCTTGGGAACACGCTGTCCGGGGATGAGTATGGCGCGGCTTAAGCGCGATCAGGGCAAGCGGGATGCGGCTCGCGATCTCCTCGCCCCAGTTTACGGCTGGTTCACCGAAGGCTTCGACACACGCGATTTGAAAGAGGCCAAAACCTTGCTCGACGCGCTGGTGTCATAAGCGCGCCCGCGGCGTGACATTCTCCGCTCATTCCCGCGAAAGTGGGAATCCAGAAACCGACCACAGGCAAAAAGGCTCGGTCCCCGCTTCCGCGGGGACGAGCGGAAACTGAATCGGTCATCCGGAATCGGTACGCCGTGTTCCTTCGGCAATTGTTAATTTTTTCCAACCGAATATTAACGCTTCCTTGCTAACCATGGCCGCGTCGCCCACGTCCCGCTTGCGGCGGCGCGGAGGTCGTTGTGGCATCGATCGGTTCCGAACACGCGCCGCATTCGCACTGGCGCGCGTCCTGGCGCACTTCCTGGCGTGCGTCTTGGCGCCCGTCGCGGCCTGGCTCCTGGGGCGTGGATTTCGGCGGCGCGATCGCGCGGGTACGGGCGCTCTTTACCGACGGCAGCGATTCCGCGCTGGTGCGGCGTCTCGCCGGTGCGGCCTTCATCATCCGAGTCGTCAGCGCGGCGATCGCCTTTCTCTCGCAGATTCTGCTGGCGCGCTGGATGGGCGGCTTCGAATTCGGCATTTACGTCTATGCCTGGACCTGGGTGCTGCTCATCGGCGGCATGGTCGATCTTGGTCTCGGCTCGGCCGCGCAGCGCTTCATCCCCGAATATACCGAACATAAGCAATTCGCTCTGCTGCGAGGATTTATCAGCGGCAGCCGCTGGCTGGCGTTGCTCATCGCGACCACGATCGCGGTCGTCGGCGCCAGCGCCGTGACGGTACTCGCCCCGCATATCGACTCCAAGACCATCGTTCCCCTTTATCTTTCTTGTGCCGCGCTGCCGAGTTTCGCCCTTTTGCAGGTGCAGAGCGGCATCGCGCGCTCGTACAACTGGGTCAATCTTGGACTTGCGCCCAACTACGTGCAGCGCCAGCTGGTGCTGCTGGGGTTGATGGCTCTGGTCTATGCGCTCGGCCTGCCGACCGACGCGATCACCGGCACGATCGCCGGCGTCATTGCGCTATTGAGCGTCAGCATCGGCCAGCTGGTAACGCTCAATCGCAAGCTCTCGACTGTGATCGGGAAGAACGGTCCGAAGGCCTATCCGGTGCGCGCCTGGTTCGCAACCTCGGTGCCGATCTTCGTGGTCGAAGGATTTTATCTCCTGCTCACCTATTCCGACGTCATCGTCCTCAAGCAGTTCCGCCCGCCGGACGAGGTCGCGGTCTATTACGCCGCCGCCAAGACGCTAGCACTCGTCGCCTTCATTTATTACTCGGTGGCGCAGACCATCGCGCACAAATTCGCCGAATATCACGTCACCGGCGACCGCAAGCGGCTCGCCGAATTTCTGCGGCTTTCGGTCCGGCTGACGTTCTGGCCCTCGCTCGCCTCGATTCTCGTTCTGCTGGCGCTGGGCGAGCCGTTGCTGCGGTTGTTCGGCCGGGACTTCGTCTCCGGCTACTATCTCATGTTCATTATCGCCGTCGGGCTTCTGGCGCGCGCCTCGGTCGGCCCAGCCGAACGGCTGCTCAACATGCTCGGCGAGCGGCGCTCCTGTGCGCTGGTTTATGCCGGCTCGTTCGCGATCAATATCGGCCTGTGCATCCTGCTGATCCCGCGGCTGGGGCTCACCGGCGCCGCGACGGCGAGCTCGCTCGCGCTCCTATTTGAATCAGCCAGCCTGTTCTTCGTCGCGAAATACCGCCTGGGGCTGCACTGCTTCATTTTCGGTGGCCCCAGGCAAAGCTGAGGCGCGATCGTGACGGTCAAAGCATCGACCGATTTGGCGCCGGCTTTCGCGCTTGAAGGCGCCGCGTCGGCGATCGCCAGTGCGCGCCGCGCCGTGCTCGCCGATCGCTATGCGGCGAATTCGTTCGCGGTCGAATGGCGCGCCTTGGCGCAACTCAAACCGATCGCGGGCGAATGGCGCCAGCTAGCCGCACGCGCACTCGAGCCGAACGTCTTCTACGAGCCCGCCTTCGCGCTGGCGGCGGCGCCGGTCTTCGGGCGTGACGCCGGCGCGGTGCTGGTCTGGTCGCGGATGCAACCGCGCCGGCTTCTCGGCTTCTTCCCGGCGCGGATCGAACAGCGCCGTTACGGCCTCAACTTGCCGGTCCTCGTCGGCTTGACGCATCGCTATGGCCCGTTTGGCGTGCCGCTGGTCGAGCGCGAAGCGGCCGAGCCGGTCATCGCCGCCTGGCTTGCCTATCTCGCCGGCGACGCGGCGCTGCCGGGATTCATGCTGTTGCCGTTCCTGCCCGAGGACGGCGCGTTCGCAACGGCCTTCGACACGATTCTCCGGCGCGCGCAGATGCCGGCGGCCGATTTCAATCGCCAGCGCCGGGCGCTGCTCGCGCCGAGCGGCGACCGGTCACTTTACGTCGAGCATGCGATCGGCCAACACCAGCACAAGGAATTACGCCGGCACTGGCGACGCTTGAGCGAGACCGGCGCCGTGCTGTTCACCGTCGCGACGGAGCCTGCTGCCGTCGCTGCGGCGATGGAGGATTTCTTCGCCCTGGAGGCGGGCGGCTGGAAAGGCAGAGCCGGCACGGCTACGGCCGATCACAACGATCTCCGCCGCTTCATCCGCACGGCGGTGTGCGGGCTCGCTGCAGAAGGCAAGGCCTCGATCGACCGCATCCTGGTCGATGGACGCGCGATTGCCGCCACGATCATGTTACGCAGCGGTCGCTGCGCCTGGTTCTGGAAGATCGCCTATGACGAAACTTTTGCGCGCTTTTCGCCGGGCGTCATGCTGACTGTGGTGCTCACCGACGAACTCCTCGAAGATTCTACGATCGTGTGCACTGATTCCTGCGCGACCGCCAACCACCCGATGATCAACCACCTCTGGCGCGAGCGGTTGGCGCTCGGCGACCGCTTGGTCGCGCTCCGGCCGCAGGCGCCGTTTTCGCGCGTCCGGCGTCTGGAACGGCTGCGCGGCGCCGTCATTGCCGGAGCTAAAAGCGTTCGCGGCTATTTCCAGCGCTAGTACCCACTTTCATAGAAACGTGATTCGCGCGGGCAGTGAATTCGAGAGTCGGATGAGACACTTGTTCGCATCGTTGCCTGCGCGGATTGGTGATTCCGGGTACTAGTCTAGCTCGATCCGGCAGCAGCCGGGACGAATTTCAGCGCGACGCCGTTCATGCAGTAGCGCAAGCCGGTCGGCTTGGGGCCGTCGTCGAAGACATGGCCGAGGTGGCCGCCGCAGCGCCGGCAGGCGACGGCCGTTCGCGTCATGCCAAGCGAGTGGTCTTTTATTTCCTCGACCGCGTTGTCGAGCGGCGCCCAAAAACTCGGCCAGCCGGTGCCGCTGTCGTATTTCGTCTTCGACGAATACAGCGGCAGGTCGCAGCCGGCGCAGGCGAACGTACCCGCGCGATGTTCATCCAGAAGCGGACTGGTGAACGGCCGCTCGGTCCCCTCGTGCCGCAGCACCTGATACGCATCGGGGGTCAGGAGCTGGCGCCATTCCGCGTCGGTGTGGGTGACTTCGTAGCTGGTCGCCGCCTTGGCGGCAAAGGGCCGCGTCAGGCGGCCGATAGCCAGCGCCGCCAGTCCCGCAGCGCCAGCGTAGAAGGCATGTCTGCGTGTGAGCATGGGTCGTCCCTCCTGAGCATGATCCGGAAAAGCTTGCCCTTGGACTTGATCCGAGGGTGGAAACCGGTTTTCCGAAAAGATCATGCTCCAGCTTCAAACCACCACGCCGGCATATAGACGAGGCCGGGGCTGTCGTCACGCTTAAGAGCGGTAACGACCACGGCAACATTTAGTGAAGTGTTCAATGGGCGCAATGACGGATCAGAGAGCTGAAGACCAGCAAATCTTCCGGCTGCCGTAGATCCCGATCAGCGTGGCTCCGGCGGCTGCCAGCGCAGGCCGGGAAAGCGCGCGTAGTCGCGGTCGAGCGTCACCCACTCGCAGCCCCATTCGATGGCGAGCGCGGCGTACCAGGCATCGGTGACGCGCGGGCCGCGCGTATCGGTCTCGACGCACAAACGCTTGAAAATGTCCCAATGCCGCTCGCGCGGCTCCACGATCTGACAATGCGGCTGGCCGAGCAGGTAATCGCAGAACCTGAACGCATCTTCGATCGACGTCGGCAGGCTCCAAGTGCGCCGATTCGTGGTGACGCGGACAACTGCGCTCAAGGACAGGGGCGAAAGGCCGAAGCGGGCATCGCCGTCCACCACGGCCTGAAGCCATCGGCGGCAGCGTTCGTGCTCGGGCATCTCAGGGCGGAACGCGTAGATGAGGACGTTCACGTCCGGCAAGATCATTTGAAGTGCTTCATCCGCTCGACGTATTCGAGGTCTTCCATTTCCTGAAACGCCGCGGAATCGGAGATGTCGATGCCGGGAAGCGGACCGCCGGTTGCCGTGCTGAGCGGAAGAGGGCGGCGTTCGCGCTTGCCGGTCTTTCTAGTCGCGCCGACCACCAGCCGCAGCCCTTCCTCGATGAGGGATGTAAGCGTGCGGCGCTCGGCGAGCGCTTTACGTTTGGCGCGGTTGAGCAGGTCGGCAGGGAGTCTGACGGTGGTGCGCTCGATCATATGTCAAGACATATCGAGTGTATGTCTATATGTCAATGGAGCGGAGGACGGAGGACGGACAACAGATGACGGATACCGCATGACAAAAGACAGATGAAACGATGCTGAGGACGGATGCATCTTATCGCTCCCGCATCCGGTCTTCCGTCGTCTGTCGTCCGTCGTCCATCCTCCGGAGCTAGAAATTCCAGCGCTGCGCGTTGGCGACAAGAAAGTCGCGAAAGGCCTGCACGCGCGCCACCGCCTTGAGTTCTTCCGGATAGACGAAGTAAGCGTCGAGCGCGATCGGATCGGCGTCGGAGAAGAGTTGCACGAGCCCGCCGTCGCCCTCGACCAGATAGTCCGGCAGCATCGCGATACCAAGGCCGCGCTGGCAGGCGCGCAGGATGCCGAGAATGTTGTTGATGACGAGGTGGGGCGTGCGCGGCCCTTTGCCGTCGCGCGCCACCTCGACGAGCCAGCGCGATCGTTGCAGGTGGATTGGCACGTTGCCGCCGAGCACCAGTACGCGGTGATTGTCGAGATCGTCGAAAGTCCGCGGCGTGCCGAAGCGCTTGAGATATTCGGGGGAGGCGTAGACGTGGAAATGCACCGAAAACAGCTTGCGCTGGATCAGGTCCGGCTGCGTCGGCTGGCGCAGACGGATGGCGACGTCGGCCTCGCGCATGGCGAGGTCGAGTTCCTCCTCCGTGGTCAAGAGCGTAATGTGGATTTCCGGATAAAGATCGATGAACTCGCCGAGCCGCGGCGTGAGCCAATGCACGCCGATACCCGGCGTCGTCGTCACACGCAGGTCGCCGTTCGGCCGCTCCCGGCTGTCGGTCAGCTTGGCGCGCGCCGCTTCGAGTTTCATGAATACGTCGTGCGCAGTGCGATAGAGCAAATCGCCCTGCTCGGTCAGGATCAATCCACGCGCGTGGCGGTGGAACAGCGAGACCGACAGCTCCTGTTCGAGCGCGCTCACTTGGCGCGACACCGCCGATTGCGAGAGTCCGAGCTGCTCACCGGCATGGGTGAAACTGCCGGCTTCGGCGGCGGCGTGAAAGACCTTGAGCTTGTCCCAATCCATGATGTCGGATGACGGATGACAGAGGACGGACGGCGGAAGAATCGCGATCCTGCTTTTCTGTCGTCCGTCGTCGGTCCTCTGTCCTCTGTTATTCACTCCGCCGCGGCGCGGTGCTTCGCGTGCGCGGCGAGGAAGCGTTCAGCCTCGAGTGCAGCCATGCAGCCCAGGCCGGCGGCGGTGACAGCCTGTCGGTAGACGTCGTCGGCCACATCGCCGGCTGCGAACAGACCGGGCACCGAGGTCGCGGTCGAATGCGGCGCCGTCCTGATATAGCCCGAGGGCTTCATCTCCACCTGTCCGGCCACCAGCGCAGTCGCCGGTGTATGGCCGATGGCGATGAAAATGCCGTCGACCGGGCGCTCG
>JBEKNW010000077.1:0-19993 GCA_049522435.1 Xanthobacteraceae bacterium | reverse complement strand
AAAAAGGGCGGCGGCGGCGACAAGCTGCCCGGCAAACTCGAAAAGCAGATCACCTCCGACATCGGCCCGCTCGCAAAGGTCAAAGAAGACTTGACCCAGGCTGGCGTCACCCAATTCGGCTCAGGCTGGTGCTGGCTCGCGGTCAAGGACGGCAAGATCGTCATTATGAAGACGCCGAACGGGGAGAACCCGCTGGTCCACAGCGCCAAGCCCATCCTCGGCTGCGACGTATGGGAACATTCCTACTACATCGATTATCGCAACCGACGACCGGACTACCTCAAGGCGTTCCTCGATCATCTCGTCAATTGGGACTACGTGGCCGAAAAGTACGAAGCGGCGATGAAGTAGCCGCGGTCATCGCAATGCGTGCAAACAAGCGGGGCCTTTGGCCCCGCTTTTACTGAGCGATGCGAGCAGCGTTAGCGACGCTCGCCATTCTTGCTGGCTCTCCGCTGGCAGCCTCTACGCTCGCATCCAACCGCCACATTGGATTGCAGTCATGCCGCCAATCTCGTCGCACAACATGCAATCCGCCCCTTCACCCTTGCGCGCGCACCCGTGCTTTAAGATATGCGCGCGCACCCGCGCTTTAAGATAGAGCGAGCAGCTCGGACAACTCAGTCAACCTTCCTCAAGCAACAAGCCGCGGCCAAATCCCCATAGTGCCCGCCGCACCGCCAGCGCAACACCGACCGCGATTTCCTGCCTTGGCGCTTTTCCGACGCTGGCCGCCAGCGCGCGTGGATAGTCTCGGCATGCCGGCGTCCGAAAACCTGCACAATAGCTGAAATACGCAGAAGGCGCCGATGTTGTCCGCTTTCTTCCCAATAGCGGACTTCCGACTACGAGTTGGTGAATCTGCGCCTCGGCCCGCTCAGTCATTCTCCAATTTGAACAGCTTCATCGCGTTGGTGCGGCCGATCTTGCGGCGATCAGGCTCGCTGATCGGGCTGGCATCGAACCAGCGCGCGGCGTGGTCGATATTCTCGAACGGCCAGTCGGTGGAAAACATGATGCGGTCGGCGCCGAGCACCAGCATGGCGTCGAGCAGCGCCGGGGTGTGGAAATTGCCCGAAGTGGTGATGTGGAAATTGGCGCAGAAATAATCGCGCATGCGTTTCTTGGCCGCGTAACTGTTGCGTTCCTCGACCCAGCCATTGGCATTGTCGATGCGCCACATGGCATAGGGCAGGTTCTCGCCGAGATGGCCAAGGATGATTTGCAGCCGCGGGTGCGCGTCGAACAGGCCCGAGCTCATCAGCCGCAGCGCGTGTACTGCCGTTTCCTGACCGAAAGCCCAAACCGGGCCGAGCAGCCAAGAATGGCCCTCATAGATTTTCGCGTCCCGCGGCAGCGGATTGCGCGGATGCAGATAAAACGGCACGTCGAGGCGTTCGACCGTCGCCCAGAACGGCCGATATTGCGGCAGGTCGTAGTAAACGGCCGTTTCCGCATCGTGCACTTGCGAAAAGCCGTTGACCAGCGCGCCGCGAAAACCGAGTTCTTTCACGCAGCGTTCCAGCTCGCGCGCCGCGCGCTCCGGCTCCTGCATCGGCAGCGCCGCAAGCGCCTGAAAGCGGTCCGGCCGCTTGCGCACCTGTTCGGCGAGGAAATCGTTGGCCTTGCGCGCAATCTCGTTCGCCTGCGCCGGATCGGGAATCCCCTGTATCGCCGGCGCATTGAGCGACAACAGCATCATCTCGATGCCGTATTCATCCATGAGCGATAGCCGCCGACCCTGCACATCGGTTAAGCGGCCCTTCAGCTCTTGCCAGACGCTGTCGGGAAAGGGGGTGCCGAAATTGGTTGCGGTTTCCGCAATAGCGACATGTTCCTCGAGTGCGATTTTGCCTTGCATGGTCCTTCCTCTGGCGGCCGCCGGCGACAGGCCGGCGGGTTAATCTTAACACAGCGTTTCGCCGCAGAATCTGTCGGCGAATTCGCCCGTGTCCCTGCTGGCATGGTTTTGGCGAGATAGCGACGTGACCTCCCGCGTTGTCCCATTTCGGGGCGGCGGCGGGATGCATTTCGCAGAAAAAGCGACAGCCAAGCAAGCGCGCTGATGAATACCCACTCAAGCTACACGCTGGCGTCCCGGCCGCAGACCAGCCGGGTCCTGCGCGCGTGGGCAGTGCTCTCGCGCGGCACATTTTCCGGCGCGATCTTCTTGACCGACGTCGCCTTGATCGTGGCGATGTCGTGCTTAACCGGCATTGCCTATCACCTCGTCGCCTATGGCGATCCCGGCAACATTTCTTCCTTCGTCCGGGTCGGCGTTCTGGCGGCGAGTATTTTTGCCATTTCCAACTTGTTCCGCCGCGAATACCGGCTGCCGAACTTCTTTGCCTTCAAACCGCACGGCCGGCGCACGATCCAATTGTGGAACGTGACGCTGATTTGCCTGCTCATGCTCGGTTTTTTGGCGCAGATCAGCGTCGAATATTCGCGCGGCTGGATCGTGCTCTTTTATGTCGCCACGCTCGCCGCGCTGATCGTGCTGCGCTACGTCATCGTCCGCATCACCGCGCTCGCGCGCGCCAGCGGCCTGCTTTCGGCGCAGCGCATCTTTCTGCTCGGGACCGGCGCGCATGTCGGCGCCTTCGTCAACCGGTACGAGCCGTGGACGCTGGGCATCAACATCGTCGGTTGCCGCTTTCTGACGCCGGTTGTCGCCACGGCACCGGACGAGCTGCGGCGCGCGATGCTCGATCGCGACCTCGCCGAGGCAGTCGCCAGCGTCCGCAGCCTGGCGCCCGACGCGATCTTCGTGCTGCTGCCCTGGTCCGCGACCGCCACCATCGAACGCTGCGCCGAGACCTTCCTCGCGCTTCCGGTCGAGATTCATCTCGGCCCCGAGCAGGTCCTGCACAAATTCGACGAAGTCAAACTCTCCACGCTCGGCCCGGTCGCGAGTCTGCAGCTGACGCGCCGGCCGCTGTCGCGCCTCGAGGTCATCCAGAAACGGCTTTTCGACCTCGTCTTCGCGGCGGCGGCACTTATTCTGGCAACGCCGCTCCTCATCCTCGTCGCCGTCCTTATCAAGATCGACAGTCCGGGGCCGATCTTTTTCGTGCAGCGCCGCTTCGGCTTCAACCAACAGCCGTTCCGCATCATCAAGTTTCGCACCATGCGCACGCTCGATGACGGCGCGGTGATTGCGCAGGCGCGGCCGGGCGATCCGCGATTGACCGGGGTCGGGCGCTGGCTGCGACGCTGGAACATCGACGAGATTCCGCAGCTCTTCAACGTGCTCACCGGCGACATGTCGCTCGTGGGCCCGCGGCCGCACGCGCTGTCGCACGATCGCGAATACGAGCGTCGCATCTCGCTCTATGCGCGCCGGCACAACGTCAAGCCGGGCATTACCGGTTGGGCGCAGATTCATGGGCTTCGCGGCGAGACCGACACCGAGGAGAAGATGCGCAAGCGCGTCGAGCACGACCTGTTCTACATCGACAATTGGTCGTTCTGGCTTGACTTGAAGGTCATCGCGCGCACGGTTCTTTCGCGCGCCGCCTACCAGAACGCCTACTGAAAATCTGTCTCTGCATCCGCTCGTCCCCGCGACCCGCCTACGCTCGCTTGGAGCTACGGCGGGTTCAAGTCCGCCGACCTTGCTTCGCCCGCCGAAGCGGGCTTCGCGAAGGCGGGAGCGCGGAGCGCGAAGGCGGAAAGCGGAAAGCGGGGACCCGGCAGGTCCCGCCGCAACAATGATATTCTTTGCCTGGATTCCCCGCTGGCG
This sequence comes from Xanthobacteraceae bacterium, assembly GCA_049522435.1. Taxonomy (GTDB): domain Bacteria; phylum Pseudomonadota; class Alphaproteobacteria; order Rhizobiales; family Xanthobacteraceae; genus BOG-931. Next base: position 16,248 of record JBEKNW010000077.1, on the reverse strand, counting down.
CGAGAATGAGCGGGCAATATGACCTAGCCGACGAGGGCGGAGATGGCGACGACCGCGCCGAGAGTGACGAGCGCCGTCGAAAGCCAGAGTACCCCGATGAGCAACCATACAGGGCGTGGCTTGAGGACCGTCGTCACCGGCGTGTTGATCCAGGATTCGAGGGCCGGCTCCGCCTTGCGCAACGCGGCGGACGCGCGCTCGATGTCGGCGATGTCGCGCGCGAGTTGATCCCGAACGGTCCGCGCCAGCGCACTGGCGTCGCCTGCAATATCGTCCTCGACGCCCCGCCGCGCCGCCTCAAGACCGCAAGCCTCGAGCGGGACGACGCTACTGTCCGAACTGAGAGACCGCAGCGAGCCGAGATCATGCATCGGCATGGCACTCACCTGATTGCCGTTTGAGGATTTTTAGACGACAACGGCAGGCCGCGCGATATTCATCAAAGGCTAACCTTAACGGGGCCGTTAACCTTCCTATATTTGTGGATGGAAGCGGGCATTTGACCGACCGGCCGTACCCGGGGGTCTTTCGCTCGCCACTGTCATGAATTGTGGCTATGCTGTTGATTGCGGCTGCAAAACCAATTTCGCGGTCAACGCCTGCCGAAGGATTCCGCCGATGAGTACGACACTGATCGTCCTTGCCGTGATCGTTGTTTTGGTTGTGTGGGTGATCACGATCTACAACGGCCTCGTCTCCATGCGACAGCGGGTCAACGAGGCTTTTGCCGACGTGGACGTGCAGCTCAAGCAGCGCCATGACCTCATTCCCAACCTGGTCGAGACGGTGAAGGGCTACGCCGCGCACGAGCGCGGCACGCTTGACGAGGTGGTGAAAGCGCGCAATGCAGCGGTGGCCGCACAGGGCCCAGCGCAGCAGGCGGCGGCCGAGAACATGCTCTCGGGCGCATTGCGGCAACTCTTCGCTCTCGCCGAGTCCTATCCCGACCTCAAGGCCAGCGCCAATTTCCAGCAATTGCAGGCGGAGCTGACCGATATCGAGAACAAGATCGCGGCGGCGCGGCGTTTCCTCAACAACGCGGTGCAGGAATACAACACCGGGATGCAGAGATTCCCGGCCGCCCTGTTCGCCTCGGCGCTCGGCTTTGCGCCGAAGGAATTCTTCGATCTTGGCGACGAGCGCAAGACCGTCGGCGAGGCGCCGCAGGTCAAGTTCTAGATAGACGATGATGCACAACGGCGCGGCGCACTCGGCACGTTCCCCTCCTCCTTGTGGGGAGGGGTTAGGGGTGGGGGTCGGGAGGTCTTTCGCGATCCTCAACGCAGGCGCGTCGCCTCCTGACCCCCCTCCCCTCCCTCCCCCACAAGGGGGGAGGGAGCAGGCTGAGTTCGCCGCTTGTATTGAGTTCATCTCGTCGGAAATTAGCGATCCGGCAATGTAGTTGTTTCCCAAATGGCCGCATACGGTCTCTACAGCCACATCCAGTCGAACCGGCGCCGTTCGGTGGCGCTCCTCGTCGGCCTGTTCTTTCTCGTCTACGTGCTCGTCTATGCCGGCGCGCTGACCGCGGAGGCGCTGTCGGTCGATGCCGACCTCAACACGCTGATGCAGCGAGCCTGGAGCGATCTCATCAGTGCGGCGCCGTTGGCGACGCTGGGCACGGCGCTCTGGGTAGTCATCGCCTATTTCTTCCACCAGAACATGATCGACGCGGTGACCGGCGGGCGGGCGGTCACTCGCGGCGAACAGCCTCGGCTCTACAACCTCCTGGAAAATCTCTGCATCTCGCGCGGCATCACCATGCCCAAGCTCAAGGTGATGGAGAGCGACGCGCTCAACGCCTTCGCCACCGGCATGAGCGACAAGCAATATTCGATCACGATCACATCGGCCCTGCTCAACCGGCTCGACGATGCCGAAGTCGAATCGGTGCTCGGCCACGAGCTTACCCACATCCGCAACGGCGATGTCCGCATGATGGTCATCGCCGTCATCATTGCCGGCGCCATTTCCTTTTTCGCCGAATTGTTCTTCCGGCTCTGGTTCTACGGCGGTTTCCGCGGCTCGCGATCGTCCGACGACCGCAGGGGCGGCGGCGCCGGCCTGGCCATCCTGATCGCCATCGCGCTCATCGTCGTCGCCTACCTGCTGTCGTTCCTCATTCGCCTGGCTTTGTCGCGTTCGCGGGAACTCCTCGCCGATGCCGGCTCGGTGGAGCTCACCAAAAACCCCGATGCCATGATCTCGGCGCTGCGCAAGATCGAGGGTCGCGGGGAATTGCCGGGCGCGACCTCCGCGGTCATGGAAATGTGCCTCGATAACCCGCGCGAAGGTTTTGGCGAGCTGTTCGATACCCATCCGACGGTCGAGAGCCGGGTCGCAGCGCTGGTCAAGTTTGCCGGCGGCCACGATCCCGGCCCGATCGCGTTGCCGCCGCAAGCGAGCGAGGCTGGCGAGGAAACCGGTGATGACCCGGCGGCCGCCGGCCCGTTGGGCTCATCAGCGGCAAGCGGCCCGTGGGGTTCGGCAGCCGAGAATGGCTCGGGGGCGCTGCCGCCCGAGCCCTCCGGGCCGTCCTCGGAGCCATCCTCGGGCCCTTGGGGTCCGCACACCGGCGGTTAGTGTCCCGAATCCGCAGTTCGCAAGCGCTTAGCCGTAATGGCGTCACAATTAACCATATCGGATTGCAAATAGCGCCGCAGACCGCGTTCGCAAGTGCGTGACACATCTTGAGGCTTCCAAACCGGGAGCGGGGTGTGTAGAATCGTTTACCGGGGAAAATCGCGTGACGTGCTCGATTTGGCCGCACTCATCCTATGGGATTGGAGAGCCGGACACCTCCGGTCTTGCAGCGGCGCGGCGCCAGTGAGGGATCGACCATGGCAAAGCCAACGGTGGTCGTAGTGGGTGCGGACAAGGGGGGCGTCGGCAAGACCACGGTCGCCCGTACGCTACTCGATTATTTCACGGCGCATCACGTACCGATGCGCGCGTTCGACACCGAATCGCCCAAAGGCACCTTGAAGCGCTTTCATCCCGACATCAGCGACGTCGTCGACGTCACCTCGGTGTCCGACCAGATGCGGATCTTCGACACGCTGTCGAGCACCGACGCCAGCGTGACGGTCATCGACGTGCGCGCCGGGCTGTTATCGCCGACGCTGCGATCGCTGCGCGACATCGGCTTTTTGGACGCGGTAAAGAAGGGACAGCTCACCTTCGTCGTGTTCCACATCCTCGGCTCATCCATCGCCTCGCTGAACGAGATCGAGGACACCTCCGCGATCGCGGCCGACGGCAAATATTTTTTGGTCAAGAACTTCATCAACAACACCAGTTTCTTCGAATGGGACCAGCCTACGTACTCCTCGTATTTCAAGAAATTCAAGGACGCCGCCGAGATCACCATCCCGAAGCTCAACGAGATGGCCTATGAGCAGGTGGAGCTTTCCTCCGTCCCCTTTCTCACCTTCGTCGCCAACAAGAGCCCAAAGGGCGAACCGGCCAACTACTCCTTCGTGCTGCGCGGCTATGTCCGGCACTGGCTCGGCAATGTGTGGGGGGAATACGACCGCATCAAACTCAACGAGCTCGTGGCGAGCGGCGGCGTCGCGCCGAGCGGTCCGCGCGTGCAGGTCGTCAGATCGTAAAATCGTGCGGCTGTGATGACGCAGCCGGCTCCTCTTTACATCGTCGCGTCGCCGCGCCCGCGGACGGGTAAGACGCTGATCGCGCGGCTCCTGATCGAATTCTTTCGCGCCAGCGGCCGGCCGCTGGTGGGCTACGACCTCAATCCGCGCGAGCCGGCGCTGGCGGGCCGTTTTCCCAAATTGGTCTGGCCCGTCGATATTGCCGAGACGCGCGGCCAGATGGAGCTGTTCGACCGGCTGATCGCGGACAATTCGAGCACGCAGGTCATCGATCTGGGATACGGACCGTTCGACCAGTTCTTCGCGGTGATGCGCGACATCGACTTCGTGCAGGAGGCGCGGCGACGGCTGATCGAGCCGATCGTGCTGTTCGTGACCGATCCGGCAGCGGCGACCGTCCGCAGCTATGGCGAGCTGCGGCGCCGATTGCCGGCGACTTTCGTGCCCGTGCACAACGAATCGGTATCGATCGTGTTCGCCAAGGAGGATTTTCCACCTACGCGCGCCGAATGCGGCGTGATCCGCATCCCGCGCCTTTCCCCGATCGTGCGCGGCGTGATCGACCGGCCGAACTTCTCGTTCGCCGCCTATATGACCAAGCAGCCCGGCGGGCCGACCGAAATCCATGAATGGATCGGCCAGATCTTTACTCAGTTTCGCGAGTTCGAGCTGCGGCTCTTGATGGGCCGGCTTACGTCCTCGCTGAGCGGCGCTCCGACGCCGAGGCGGAAGCCGCAAAGACCTCCGCGAGCTTGATCGCTTCGCAATGACGGAGATTGCGCCGAGAAGCTGACGGAATCCTCCGCCCGCGTTGCGCGCTGCGCCTCAAGGTGGCGGAACAGGCGTCTGCGCAGTCCAGTGTCGCATCCGGCGGCGCTCACGCCTTGGCGCTGGCGCGGGCGGAGACCTGCGCATGCCATCGGCGCAAATGCCGGCACTCTTCCGGGACCGGCAGCCTGGCCCGGCCCGCGAAATCGACCGTCACCAAGGCCGTGATGTCGGCAATGCTATAGCGGCCGCCGGCGACGAACTCGGTTTGCGCGAGACGCACATCCATCTTTTGGAAAAAGTGCATGACGCGAGCGCGCCCACGCTCGGCCAGCGCCGGGATCTGTTCGTAGTCGTGCGGTCCGGGCAGCGCCCGGTCCTTGAGGCCGGGCGCCGCATTGCGGAACGCTTCCATCACCGCGTAAAAGCCGTTGCGCTCGGCGACGCGCTGCCATTCGGTGACGACGGCCTTCTCCTTGGCGCTCTCGCCCATGAGCGGCGGCTGCGGATGGATCGCCTCGAAATAGACGCAGATGCCGATCGCATCGGCGATGCGCGTGCCGTCATCAAGTTCGAGCACGGGCACCGTGGCGTCTGGATTGATGGCGCGAAACTCCGGCGTGAAGTGCTCGCCGGTGCGCAGGTTCACCTGCACGGTCGGCACGCTGATGCCTTTCTCGGCGAGAAAAATACGGACCCGCCGCGGGCTCGGGGCGGTCGCGCAATCGTAGAATTTCATGTGGCCAATCCCTCGTGCTCGGATTTCGACGATACTTATTCCCCGCAGCGGAGGAGACGAATTCCATTACACCCTATTCCCCGCGCTCCGGCTCCAGAAATCGCGGCCTTCAGGCCGTTTTTTTGGCCTTCTCCTGCACCGGAGCGAGCCGCTCCAACGAAATATTTTCGTGCTCGGAATAATTTTCCGGATCGGCCTCGAGCGGTAGCAGATTTGTACTCGATGCAGCCACGTGTGCGCACATCTAATTCTTCGACCTCGCGCGCCATGCCGAGCCCTGTTATTGCGGCATACAATACGACGACCTATTGTTTAGTTTATCGCACGATCGCGACAAATACATCGCCCCATTATCCACATTCGCCACGAGGCAAGCCCATGGCCAATTTCACTCCGATCTCCGCCGCAATCGGCGGCGCGCTGATCGGACTCTCCGCGGCATTGCTGATGCTGCTCAACGGCCGCATCGCCGGAGTGACCGGAATTTTTGCCGGCTTGATCGAGCCGCAAGGCAACGATGGCGCCTGGCGCGCGGCCTTTGTCGTCGGCCTCGTCGCCGCGCCGCTCTCCGCTGCGCTCATCGGCTACACGGTCCCGATTCCACAGATGCCGACAAGCACCATCACCATTGCGGCCGCCGGCCTCCTGGTCGGCTTCGGCACCAGGCTCAGCAACGGTTGCACGTCCGGCCACGGCATATGCGGCATTGCGCGGCTGTCGCCCCGCTCGATCGTCGCGACGGCGATCTTCATGACCGCCGCCATCATCGTCGTCGCCCTGACGCGGCACATCATCATCGGAGGCTGAGCCATGCGCGCACTCGCAAGTCTCATCTGCGGCTTCATCTTCGGCTGCGGACTTTTCATCTCCGGCATGATCCGGCCGGACAAGGTTTTGGGCCTCCTCGACGTGTTCGCCATTCCGAGCGGGAATTGGGACCCGAGCCTTGCCGTAGTGATGACGGCCGCGCTCGCCGTGACCGGCCTCGGCTATGCGCTGGCGCGACGGCGCGCCCCGCTTCTCGAATCAGAAACCCAATGGCCGACGCAGACGGTGATCGATCGGACGCTCGTCGCCGGCGCGGTCCTCTTCGGCATCGGCTGGGGCTTGGTGGGACTGTGTCCGGGACCGGCGATCGCGAACCTGGCGACGCTGTCGTCGCCGGTGATCGTCTTTGTCGTCGCCATGGCGGTTGGCATGCTCGCGTATCATCTCTGGGAGGTGCGCGACGCGGCACCGGCCGAGCGCGCTCTCGCGCCCGCGAGCGCCAAGGACGGATAACTCACACGCGCAGCCCCACCAGCTGACCGCCGTCGGCGACGATGGTCGCGCCGGTCATGTAACGCCCGGCGTCGGAAACGAGCAGCAGCAGCGGTCCGTCGAGATCGCGCTCCTCGCCGAAGCGGCCCATCGGGATCTGGCGCTTCATCGCCGCGCCTTGCTCGCTCGAAAGATAATCGGCAGTGATTTCGGTGACGATCCAACCCGGCGCGATGGCGTTGACGCGGATGCCCTTGAAGGCGAGTTCGAGCGCCAGCGCCTTGGTGAGCTGAATGACGCCGGCCTTGGCCGTGGCGTAGGCGATGACGCCCTTGTTGACGCCGAAGCCGAGCACCGAGGCGATGTTGACGATAGCGCCGCCTTTGCCGGCAGCGAGCATGCGGCGCGCCGCTTCCTGTGCCCAAAAGAACACGGCGTCGAGATTGGTCGAGATCACGCGCCGCCAATCCTCCTCCGCAAGCTCGACGGCGCGCCCGGCATGCGCCACGCCGGCATTGTTGACCAGGATCGTGACGGTGCCGAAAGCCTTTTCCGCGGCATCGAACGCGCGCTGCATCGCCGTGCGATCGCGAACGTCGGCCTCGATCGCGACCGCGCGGCCGCCCGCTGCTTCGATCCGCGCCTTCACCGTCGCCAGCCGATCGGCGCGCCGCGCCACCAGCGCGACCGCCGCGCCGTTCTCGGCTAAAACCTCGGCGAAACGCACGCCGAGCCCGCTCGAGGCTCCGGTCACCAGCGCCGTCTTGCTGGCGAGGTCGAAGATTTGTGCCGCGGTCATGCGCCATTCTCCCAAGAGCTATCCCCGCGTCCAAGAGCGAGAAAATCACGGCCCATAAAGCTTATGCGGCAGCCAGGTCGCAAGCCCCGGCAGGAACCAAAGCGCAACGAGCATTGCCAGCTGGATCACCACGAACGGAATGATGCCGAGATAAATGTGCCGGGTCGTGATCTCCGGCGGCGCGACGGCGCGCAGATAGAACAAGGTCGGCCCGAGCGGCGGGTGCATGTAGGAGGTCTGCAGGTTGACCGCCATCATGATGCCGAGCCAGACCGGGTCGACGCCCGGCATTTTGAGCAGCACCGGCGCCACGATCGGCACCACCACGAAGATGATCTCGAAGGCGTCCATTACGAAGCCGAGCAGGAACAGAGCGACCATGACCGCCAGCGTCGCCCCGGCGACCCCGCCGGGCAGATCGGTGAGCGCCCGCTCCACCAAAACGTCGCCGCCGAGGCCGCGGAACACCAGGCTGAACAGCGTCGCGCCGATCAGGATCAGAAAGATCATGCTGGTGATTTGCGTCGTGCGCGTCATCACCGGGATGAGCAAGCCGGCGACTCCTGCCCTGCTCGCGGCCAGCAGGATCGAGCCGACGGCTCCGACCGAAGCCGCCTCGGTCGGCGTCGCCACGCCGCCGAGAATGGAGCCGAGCACGGCAAGGATGAGGGCGAGCGGCGCAACGAGAACGGCGCCGAGCCGGCGCGCCAGCGCCAAGCCACGCGGGGCGGCCGGATCGGGCGCGATCGCCGGCGAAGTTTTCGGAAAAAGCATCGCCATGCCGATCAGATAAAGCATGTAGGCGAGGACCAGGACGAAGCCGGGGATGATCGCGCCGGCGAACAGATCGGCCACCGAAACCGTTTGCGGCGCGAAATTTCCCTGCGCCAATTGCGCGGCCTGATAGGAATTGCTGAGCTGATCGCCAAGGAGGATCAGCACGATCGCCGGCGGGAAAATCTGGGCGAGCGTGGCGGTTGCCGCGACCGTCCCCGCCGCCAGCGCCTTGTCATAGCCGTGGCGCAGCATGGTCGGCAGCACGATCAGTCCCATCGTCACCGTGGTGGCGCCGACGACACCCTTTGCCGCCGCGAGCAGCACGCCGACGATGATGACCGCGATGCCGAGGCCGCCCGGCAAAGCGCCGAACAGGCGGCCCATGGTTTCCAACAGCTCCTCGGCGATGCGCGAGCGCTCCAGCATCACGCCCATGAAGATGAAGAGCGGGATTGCCAGCAGCACGTCGTTATTCATGATGCCGAAGATGCGTTGCGGCAGCGCGCCGAGGAGCGCGAGGTCCATCACCCCCGCCGCCGCGCCGGCGGCGGCGAAGACAAGCGACACGCCGGCCAGCGTCAGCGCCACCGGGTAGCCGACGAGCAGCGCCGCGCAGACCGCGACCACCATCGCGACGGCGAGCGTCTCGGCCATGGCTCAGCGCCCCCTCCCTACCCTCCCCCGCGAGGGTGGGGGCGGCCCGATCAGAGCGAGCGCGGCGCGGATCGCTTGCGCGATACCCTGCAGGCCGATGAGCAAGGCAAACACCGGAATGAGCGTCTTGAGCAGATAGACAAACGGCAGCCCGCTCGCCTCGCGCGAGCGTTCGAGGATGGTCCACGAGCGCGCGAAATAGGGAATTGAGACAATCGCCAGCACCACCGCGAAGGACAGCAGGAAAACGAGCGCGCCGAAGAGATCGACCAGAGCCCGCGTACGCGGTTTCGCCCGCGCGTAGAAAATGTCGACGCGCACGTGCCCGCCGATCTGCAGCGTCCAGGCGGCGGCGAGCATGAACAGAGCCGCCTGCGCGTAGAGAACCGATTCCTGCACGGCGATCGAGCCGATGCCGAGCGCGTAGCGCATCACCACCACGGCGAACTCGACAAGCACGATGAACAGGCAGCACCACGTCGCCGCGCGGCCGACCGCGGCATTGATGCGGTCGATGCCGTCGGCGAGGAGCTTGAAGGTATTGCGCATGGCTGCCCCGGCCTAAAGCATCCCCAACAGGTGCGGCAGCCACAGCGAGATTGCCGGGATGTAGGTCACCATCACCAGGAAGATCAGCATGGTGGCGAGCCACGGCAGCACCGCCAATGTGAGTTCGCTGATGCCCATCCCGGTGATGCCGGAGGCGACATAGAGGTTCAGCCCGACGGGCGGATGGCAAAGGCCGACCTCCATGTTGACCACCATGAGGATGCCCAGGTGAACCGCGTTGACGCCGAGCGCGGCCGCCATCGGAAACAGGATCGGCGCCATGATCAGGACGATTGCGGCCGGATCCATGAAGTTACCGGCGGCCAAGAGCACGATGTTGGTGACCAGGAGGAATCCCACTGTGCCGAACCCTTGCGCGGTCATCCATTCGGCCATGGACTGGGGAATCTGTTCCGAGGTCAGCAGCCAGGAGAACACCGCGGCGTTGGTGATGATGTAGAGGATCATCGCGCTCATCGACGCCGCCTTGAGCAGCACCGCCGGCACCTCGATGAACTTCAATCCCTTGTAGACGAAGACCGCGATGATGAACGCGTAGACGGCCGCCACCGCGGCGGCTTCAGTCGGCGTGAACAAGCCCGAATAGATGCCGCCGAGCACCAGGAGGATCAGCAACAGCCCCCAAATACTTTCGCGGAAGGCGCGCCAGCATTCGCCCCAACTGGCCCGCACCATGCGCGGATAATCATTGCGCCAGGCGCGATACCAGGTCGTGGCGCCGAGCATCGTGGCGAGGATCAGTCCGGGCACGAGCGCGGCCATGAACAGCTGACCGACCGAGGCGGAATCGACGACGGCGCCATTCGGCCCGCGCGGCTGCATGCCGCTGGTCGCCACCGCGTAAATGACGAGATTGATCGAAGGCGGAAACAAAATGCCGAGCGCGCCGGATGTCGTGATCACGCCGCCGCCGAAGTGGGGCGGATAGCCCTTCTGCAGCAGCGCCGGCAGGATGATCGAGCCGATGCCGACGACGGTCGCGACCGAGGAGCCGGAGATCGCGGCAAATAAGGCGCAGGCAACGACGCCGGCCAATCCGAGACCGCCATACCAATGCCCGATCAGCGAGGCGGCGAAATCGATCATGCGGCGGGCGACGCCGCCGGTGGTGAGAAAATTCCCGGCCAGGATGAAGAACGGGATCGCCATGATCTCGAAGCGGTCGAGGCTGGTGAACAGTTTCAGGCCAACCATCTTCGGATCGACATCGGAGAGGATGAACAAATAGGTGAGAACCGAGAGGCCGAGCGCAATCGAGACCGGCATGCCAGTCGCCATCAAGGCGAGCAGCAGCGCGAACAACAGCTCGGCCCGCACCGTGTGCGACAGCTCGATGATGTGCAGCCGGGCGGCGAAGCAGATCAGCGCGAGCGCAATCGGGATAATGACGATCAGCGCGGCCGTGATCGAGGCACCGAGCGGCCGTGGCGCGGTAGGTTTTGAGGCATGGGAGAGGACGGTCATCGCGCCGCCTCGCCAAGCGGCGCCGGCGCATCGTGCGGCGCCTCGTAGTCAAGGCCGTATCCCTGGTGCGGTACCATTCCGGTGCGCAGGTATCGCCACATGACCTGCAGGAAGCGGAAGCACATCAGATAGGAGCCGAGCGGAATGCACAGATAGATGATCCAGCTCGGCCATTCGAGTTCCGGCGAGACCTGGTCCGGGTCAAGCTCGTAGACATAGATGGCGCCGAGCGTGCCGATGACGCCGGTGAACAGCGCGCCGCACAGCAGCGCGAATACGATCACCGGCTTGCGCGTCGCCGGGGTGAGTTGCTTGACAAAGACATCGACGCCGACGTGGATTCCGGTACGCACGCCGAGCGCGGCGCCGAACTTCGCCATCCACACGAACATGTAGGTGGCAAGCTCCTGCGCCCAGGAGAGATCGATCGCGGCGAGCGTGGTGTAGACCCAATCGGCTGCGTCGTGGAGAAGGACGAGCCCGTGCACGCCGGCCCACCTGGCCAGGACCGCCGAATTGCTCGCCCCATAGCGGTGGACGACCGTCACGAAGGTGAGGATCGTCGCCGCACCGATCAGCGAGACGATGATCCATTCTTCGAGCCGATCGAGGATGCGGTCGAGCACCGGCTGTCCCCGCAAGCTGAAACCCTCACTCGCCCGAGAAGGACTGATCGGCTTTAGGACTGCGGCGGCGTGAAACCCGAGGCCTTGTAAATTCGTTCGATGAAGTCCTTGCCGAAGCGGCTCTGCATTTCGGTGTGGACCGGCATCAGCTTGGCGATCCAGGCCTTCTTTTCGGCGTCGGTCAAGACATGCACCTCGGTCTTCCCCGTGGCCTTGATCTTCTCCAGCGCGTCGGCATTGTCCTTCGCCGCCGTCGCGTTGAAGAACTCGGTCGTCTCCGTTACGGCACGGTCGAGCGCCGTCCGCACGTCCGCCGGCAGCGAATTCCAGAACGTCTTGTTGGTGATGAGCGCATAGGTGATGCGCCCGTGGAACGAGACGGTCAGGTATTTCTGCACTTCGTAGAATCTCTGCGTCAGGACGTTCGACGGCGCGTTGTCCTCGCCGTCGACGACGCCGGTCTGTAGCGCCTGGTAGAGTTGCGAGAAGGCGATGATCTGAGGCAGCGCGCCGAGCTCGCGCGCCACCGCGTCGTACACCTTGCCGCCCTGGATGCGCATCTTCAGGCCGCGGAAGTCTTCCGGCCAGATCAGCGCCCTGTTTGCGGTGTACACGATGGCGCCATTATCCCAATAGGCGAGCGGCGAGACGCCCTTGGCCTCGAGCTTCTGGTTGAGTTCGCCCATCATCGGGCTCGCCATCATTTGGCGCGCATGCGCGTCATCGCTCATCAGGAACGACAGATCGAAAATGTCGAACTCCTTGACCCCGAGCGGACCGAATTTGGAGATCGAGGGCGCCAGCAACTGGACCGAGCCCAGCTGCAAGGCCTCCAGCTCTTCCTTGTCCTTGTAGAGCGACGAGTTCGGATAGATCTCGACCTTCACCCTGCCGTTGGTATATCGCTCGGCCAACTCCTTGAAGAATATTGCGGCCTTGCCCTTGGGCGCGTCGGGCGCCACGACGTGGCTGAATTTGATGACGATCGGTTCGTCCGCGAGCGCAGGCCCCCCGAGCGCGATAGCGAGTATGGCGGCAAGCGCGATGGCAAGGCGTTTCATGGATTTTCCTCCCGACGCGGCCATGTCTGGCCGCCAAAAACACTGTCCTCTCCATAGCGCGAATGCGGCCAAGGGCCAAGGATAGACGACGGAAGTGCGACTACCTCTCGCGCAAGCTCTCCTGCTTGTACTTGAGAAGAGGCGACAGCAGATAGCTGATGATGCGGCGTGACCCAGTCTTGATTTCGACGGTAACAGCCATCCCGGGCGAGAGATTGACAAGCCTATCTTCCACTTGCATCTGCGAGTGTTCGAGCGACACGCGGGTGGAATAGACCAATTCTTGGCCCGTCGGTTCGCTGGTATCTTTCTCTTTGGCTGCTCCGTTGGCGTTCGATACATCTGAGGGCTTGTCGCGCGCAATCGCGTCCTGCGACACGTTCAACACCGTGCCGTGAAGCAGACCATACCTACTAAAATTGAAAGTATCGACCTTTATCTCCGCATCTTGCCCGGCTTGCACGAAGCCGATATCGCGGTTTAGCACCATGGCCTCGATCTCGAGTTTGCTATCAAGCGGTACCACGACGAGCAAAGTCTGTGCGGGGGTCACGACGCCGCCGACAGTATGCACCGCCAATTGCTGGACCGTGCCGTCCTCTGGCGCCGTGAGGAGCTGCAAATTGGTGCGTCGCTGGGCTTTGACGAGATCTTGACTGAGGTCGCCCACCTTACGTTCCGCCTCGGCGAGTTCACCGAATCGAGTTCGCCGATACTCAGCCTCAGCTTGCGCACGCGACTTAGTGATTACGGCCAGCGCCGCCTCCGCCTCGTTGTGCTTGCTCTTCTGCACGTCGAGTTCGTGCTGCTCTTCCACGAAAGACTGAAGCATCTCCAGGTAATTGGCCTTCGAGCCCGTGGAGTGATCGTACAGCGTTTTGCGAATATCGAGCCGCTCCTGAAAGACCGGAAGGGAAGCTTCGAGCTTGCTTACGGTGGCGGAAATCGTTTGCAATTCAGCCAGCTTTTGCGCCCGTTGTTGATCAAGGACCGCAAGCTTGGCTTGTTGCTCTCCCGTCTGGTCGATGAGAAATTTTCGCTGCATTGCGACCAGGTTCGGAGGCGCCTGCTCCGGAGGTTTGAAGTTTTCGATCGGATCGCCATCGGCCAATGCCGCTTCCAGCCGGGCAACATCGAGCTGAGCAGCGACGAGATCGCTCTGAAGGTGCTTGCTTTCCGCCTCGTTCATGGTCGGATCAAGTTCGATCAAGACCTCGCCGGCCTTGACGATCTGGCCATCGTGAACGTGGATCGCACCCACGACACCAGTCTCGAACGGCTGGATCACTTTGGTGCGTCCGCTTGGGATGACCCTTCCTGTCGCCGAGGCGACGATGTCGACCTTACCGAGGCATGCCCACGCGATCGCCAGACTGAAGAGTGCAACAATAGTGTAGGCGATCGCGCGACCGATGGGCGAGGGCGGCGCCTCTACGATCTCGAGTGCCGCCGGCAGGAAGTCGAGATCGTCCCGGTCCAAGCCGCTCTTCCTCTTCCGAAGGACGGCGCCGATTTTCTCAACGAACGTCATGGATCGCCCGCTTGCAATTGGTGGGCCATCGCATACCACCCATTGTTATTCATCAGCTGCTCATGGGTGCCGTCCTCGACCAGTCGGCCCCGAACGATTGTGATGATTCGGTCGGCGCGCCGCACGGCGGAAAGACGGTGCGCGATGATGAAGACCGTCCGACCTTTGGCAATCTGATTCATATTCTCCTGGATGATACGCTCGCTCTCATAGTCGAGCGCGCTGGTCGCCTCGTCGAAGATCAGGATGCGCGGTTCGGTGATCAGGGCGCGGGCGATGGCAATGCGCTGCCGCTGGCCGCCCGACAGGCTGCTCCCGCGCTCCCCAACCGCGGTATCATATACTTCGGGAAGCTCCAGAATAAAATCGTGCGCACCGGCAAGCGTTGCCGCCGCGATGACCCGCTCGATTGGCATGGCGGGGTCGGCAAGCGCGATGTTGTCGCGTATCGAGCGATTGAACAACATGTTCTCCTGCAAAACGATACCAATCTGCCGTCGCAGCCAAGCGATATCCACCATGGCGAGGTCGACACCGTCGACAAGCACGCGGCCGCTCTCCGCCACGTAGAGCCGCTGGATCAGCTTGGCGAGCGTGCTCTTGCCCGAGCCGGAGGGGCCGACGATGCCAACGAGTTGGCCGGGTACGATCTTGAAATTGATATCATGCAGGATCTCCGGACCGTCGACGCGGTAGCGGAACGTCAAGTGCTCAAAGGTGACTTCGCCGCGAATGGCCGGCAGTACCGCGCGTGCCGGGTTGAAGGTCGGTTCGGCCGTAGTGTTGAGGATGTCGCCGAGGCGCTCGACCGACAGCCGCGCCTGATGGAAATCCTGCCAGACTTGCGCAAGCCGCAAAACCGGCGCGCTGACGCGGCCGGCCAAAATATTGAACGCCACCAGCTCGCCGACCGTAAGTTCCCCCTCGATGACGAGCTTGGCCCCGAAATAGAGGACGCCTGCGGTGACCAGCTTGCTGACGAGCTGCACGGTCTGGCTCGCCGTGTTGCCGAGGCGCAGCACGCGAAAGCTCGCTGCCACGTAGCCGGCGAGCTGCTCTTCCCAGCGGCGCTGCATCTGCGGCTCGACTGCCATGGCTTTGAGCGTTTCCACACCGGTGACGCTTTCCACCAGGAAGGCCTGGTTCTCGGCGCCGCGCCGGAATTTCTCGTCGAGTCGCCGGCGGAACAGCGGCGTCGCGCCGGCGGAAATGCCGATATAGAACGGGAACGACGCCAAAACGATGAAGGTCAGGAGCGGCGAGTACAGAAACATCACCGCCAGAAACACGAAGGTGAAGAACAGATCGATGACCAGGGTGAGCGCCGAGCTGGTCAGGAAATTTCTGATGTTTTCCAGCTCGCGCACGCGCGCAACGGAATCGCCGACGCGGCGGGCCTGAAAATAAGCGATCGGCAGCGCCAGCAGATGATGGAATAGGCGGGCGCCGAGCTCGACATCGATGCGGTTCGTGGTATGCGCGAACAGATAGGTGCGCAATATGCCGAGGATGGTCTCGAACACCGAGATGGCGACAAGCCCGATGACCAGCACATCGAGCGTGCTCATGCTGCGGTGCACGAGCACCTTGTCGATCACCACCTGGAAGAACAGCGGCGAGACGAGAGCGAAGAGCTGCAGAAAGAACGAGGCAAGGACGACGTCGCCCAACTGACGCCGATATTTGTGAATGGCGCCGAGAAACCAGGTGACGTCGAAGCGGCGCGAAAGGTCGGCCAGCCCGGCGCGCCGCGTCATCAGCACGACGCAGCCGTCCCAGACGGCCTCCAGCTCCGCTCGTGTCATCAATGCCGGACGCGACGCATAGGGCAATTGGACCAAAACCTTGCCGTCGCCCGCCTTGCCGAGCACGAGGAAACCGCCGTCACGCCGGGCGGCAATCGCCGGCAATGGTGTGGTCGCAAGCCGATCCCAATTGATGAAGCGCTCGCGCGCCTTGAGCCCGAAGTCGCGCGCGCAACGCAGCATTTCGGGGATGCCGATCGGCACGCCGCCGAACCGATGCCGGATTTGCTCCGGGTCGGCGCCGACGTCGTGCAAGCGCAACAGCGTCGTCAGGACGTAGAGCCCCTGGTCTTGCGAGTCAGGCTTGATGTCCGCCGTCATGCCGGGCGATGGGATTGATGAAGCGGACGCGGCCGTGGCGTTTCACCGGCCGGCGCCACGCACATAAGACTGCGACAGCGCCGCGCGATCGGCGCAGGCAAGTGCGTGTTAACAATCCAAGACATGCGCCCCGTTGCCAGGTATTAATCAGACCATAAGTAAGTTCACCATCACGCGGCATATTTGAGGGATGGCTTTTGGTAGAACGATCGGATTTTCTCCGGGTCGTTCTGCAATTGGCGCATTGATAAGCGGACTTTGG
>JBEKNW010000076.1:0-20579 GCA_049522435.1 Xanthobacteraceae bacterium | reverse complement strand
GCTCATCATGATGGAGGATCTCGGCGACGAGCGCATCGTCGGCGGCGATCCGCCGGCGCCGATCGCGGCGCGCTACGAAGTCGCCATCGATCTCTTGGTGTCGTTGCACCGCCGCAAATTGCCGGAAAAACTGCCGGTGGCGCCGCAGCTCGACTATAGCCTGCCGCGCTACGACATGGAGGCATTTTTGATCGAGGCCGAGCTCATGCTCGACTGGTATCTGGTGAGCGCTGATGCACCGCCGACCGACGTTGCGCGCGAAGAGTTCATTGCATTGTGGCGCGAAGCGCTCGAGCCGGCGATCAACGCACCCGCCACCTGGGTGCTGCGCGACTATCATTCGCCCAATCTGTTGTGGCTGCCCGACCGCGAAGACATTGCCCGGATCGGGGTGCTCGATTTCCAGGATGCGCTGATCGGTCCCGCGGCCTACGACGTGGCCTCGCTGTTACAGGACGCGCGCGTCGACGTCCAGGAAGCGCTGGAAGTGGCGCTGCTCAGCCGCTATGCCCGCGCTCGCCGCGGCCACGATCAGCGTTTCGACGCCGCCTCGTTCACCAGGCTTTACGCAACGCTCGCGGCGCAACGGGCGACCAAGATTCTCGGCATCTTTGCCCGGCTCGACCGCCGCGACGGCAAGCCGCAATACCTGCGTCATGTCCCCCGCCTATTGACCTATCTGCGGCGGTCGCTGGCGCATCCCGCGCTCGGACCGCTCAAGGCCTGGTATGCCGCCAATTTGCCGCCAAGAGACGCATCGAGAGATGGGCTATGATGGTGCAAATCGGGGATATCGAAGGGTGGGCGGGGAACATCATGATGCCGAACCGCGCGATCGTGTTGGCGGCGGGCCTTGGCACGCGGATGCGGCCGTACAACGGCCACATCCCGAAGCCGTTGGTGGAGATCGGCGGCAAGTCGCTGATTGATTACCCGCTCGACCGTCTGGCCAATGTCGGCGTCGAGCGCGCCGTGGTCAACGTGCATCATCTCGCCGACGCGGTGGAACGCCATCTGGCGTCGCGCCAGCGCCCGCAAATCGTCATCTCGGACGAGCGCGCGGGGTTGCTCGGCACCGGCGGCGGCATCGCCAAAGCACTGCCGGAGCTGGGCGACGCGCCGTTCTTTCTGGTCAATTCCGACACGCTGTGGCTCGACGGCGTCAAGCCCAATTTCACCCGGCTCGCCGCCGCCTTCGATCCCGAAGCGATGGATGCCCTCTTGCTGATGGCGCCGACGGCCTGCAGCATCGGCTATGTGGGCCGCGGCGACTTCGCCATGCTGCCTGACGGTCGCTTGCGGCGGCGTGCCGAGCGCGAGGTGGTGCCGTTCGTCTATGCCGGCGCGGCGATACTCGCCCCCGCGCTATTTTCCGACGCGCCTTCCGGCGCCTTTCCGCTCACGCTCCTGTTCGATCGCGCCGGCGACAAGGGCCGCCTGTTCGGGTTGCGCCTCGAAGGCGTCTGGATGCATGTGGGCACGCCGGAGGCGGTCGCGGCCGCGGAGGCGGCGCTCGCCGCCACGTATTAGAATCAGATAAGGCGGATGTTGACCGTCATCCTGAGGTGCCCGCGCGCAGCGCGGGCCTCGAAGGATACGGCCGAGGCGCCCGGGCCGTCGCCCTTCGAGGCTCGCGTCGCTCGCACCTCAGGGTGACGGAGTATCGGTCAAGCTATGCCCCCTCGCGTCTTTACCATTCCGCCATCGGCGCCGTTTCTGCCGACGCTGATTGGCGCGTTGACCGGCGGCCAGCTCGGCTTTGGCGCCGCTCACGATCCGCTCGCGCTCGCCGCGGCCACCCTTTATCTGCCGACACGGCGGGCCTGCCGGCTCGCGCGCGATGTTTTTCTCGATGTGTTGAAGACTGACGCGGCGATTCTGCCTCGCATCGTCGCCATCGGCGATATCGACGAGGACGAGATTGCGTTCGCCGAGGCCGCATCAGGCGCCATCGCGGCGGACGCGCTCGCTTTGCCGCCGGCGCTCGGCGGCCTCGAACGGCGTCTGCTGCTCACGCAGATGGTCAGCAAATGGGCCGCGGCGCCCGCAGTTCGCGGCGTCAGCGGCATTCCGCTCGTCGCGCAGACGCCGGCTGCGGCGTGCGCGTTGGCCGATGACCTGGCGCGGCTCATCGACGATATGACGACGCGCGGCGTGCCGTGGAACCAGCTCGACGGCCTGGTGCCCGACTTCCTCGATCCCTATTGGCAGCTCACGCTGAAGTTCTTGCAGATCGCGCGCGAGGCATGGCCGGCGCTGCTGCACGAGCGCGGCTGGATCGAACCTGCCGTGCGGCGCGACGCGCTGATCAAGGCCGAGGCCGCGCGGCTGGCGCGCCGGACCGACGCGCCGGTGATCGCTGCAGGTTCGACCGGCTCGATCCCGGCGACGGCCGAACTGATCGCGACGATCGCGCACTTGCCCCATGGCGCCGTGGTACTGCCGGGCCTCGATACCGATCTCGACGAGGAATCCTGGCGCATGATCGCGGGCGATGCGTCCAGCGATATTGCGCCCGTCCCGGGACATCCGCAATTCGCGATGCAGGCACTGCTCACCCGCATCGGGATCGCGCGCGACGCCGTAGAACGCCTGGCGCAGCCAAAAGGTCGCGAGCGGCTGATCTCGGAGGCGCTGCGGCCGGCGGCGGCGACCGATTTGTGGCGGCGTTGCGCCGCCGATCCGGTGTTCGCGGCGGACGCGGATGCGGCGCTGCGCACGATCGCAATGATCGAAGCGGCTCATGCCGAAGACGAGTCGCTCGCGATCGCGGTGGCGTTGCGCGAAGCGGTGGAGGAGGGCAAGACCGCCGCACTGGTCACGCCGGACCGCGCGCTGGCGCGACGCGTTAACGCCGCGCTCCAACGTTGGAACATCGACGCGGAGGATACCGGCGGCGATGCACTCACCGATACGCCGGCCGGAATATTTGCCCGGCTCGCGGCCGACGCGGCGCTCGGCGACCTCGCGCCGGTGACGTTGCTCGCCTTGCTCAAGCATCCGCTGCTGCGGTTCGGTTCGTGCGATACGCAGAGCGCCGTCGCCACGCTCGAGCGCGCGATCTTGCGCGGGCCGCGTCCGCGCTCGGGCACCGCCGGACTTTCCCGCGCGCTCGACGCCTTCTGCGGACAATTGGGAAAATTCCGGCGCAAGGAGCCGGCTGATTTACACCCTTCCGACCCGCGCATCGCTCTGACCGACACCGATCTTGCCGCCGCCGCCGATCTCGTTGGCCGGCTCGCGGGCGCGCTGGTGCCGCTCGAAAGCATCGGCAAACAACCGCGCTCGCTCAGCGATATCGCCGCGCGTCATCGCGAGGTGCTGGCGGCGCTGGCGTGGGATGGTGAGCGCGAGCGCGCTTTCGCCGGTCCCGACGGCGCAAAACTCGCCGACGCGCTCGATGAACTGGCGGCGAGTGCAGCCGCCGGCGGGCTGATTATTGCGCCATCCGATTATGTCGAGCTCTTTGCCGCCGCTCTTGCCGACCAGGTGGTGCGCCGGCCGCCACGGCCCGGCGCGCGCGTGCGCATCTTGGGCCCGCTCGAAGCGCGGCTCACCGAAAGCGACCGCGTGGTGCTCGGCGGGCTTGTCGAGGGAGTTTGGCCGCCGGAAAGTCAAACCGATGCTTGGCTCAGCCGCCCGATGCGCCAAAGGCTCGGGCTCGATCTGCCGGAGCGCAGGATCGGCCTTTCCGCCCACGATTTCGCTCAGATGCTCGGCGCGCGCGAAGTGATATTCACGCGCGCCGCAAAGATTGCCGGCGCCCCGACTTCTCCCTCGCGTTTCATCCAGCGGCTCGCCGCAATCGCCGGCGAGCGGTGGCAGGCGGTGGTCGATCGCGGCAACGTCTATCTCGCCTGGGGGCGCGCGCTCGACCGGGCCGAGAGCGTCGCGCCGGCGCCACGGCCGGCGCCGAAGCCGCCGCGCGCGGCGCGGCCGACCAGCCTGTCGGTCACCGAGATCGAGCACTGGCTGCGCGACCCCTATACGATTTATGCCAAAAACGTACTGCGCTTGACACCGCTCGATGCCGTTGATACCGCGCCCGGCGCCGCCGAGCGCGGCACCATCATTCACGCCATCCTCGGCGAATTCACCCAGCGTTTTGCAAACGGGTTACCGCCCGACTCGACGGGCGAACTCATCGCGCTGGGCAGGGTGCACTTCGCCGCGCTCGAAGACTTTCCGGAAGCGCGCGCTTTTTGGTGGCCGCGATTCCAGCGCATTGCGCGCTGGTTCGGTAGCTGGGAGGCCGGACGACGCGCGAATATCACCGTCATCGCCGCCGAGATCCGCGGCGAAATTCCACTCGCCGAGGGCGCGTTCAAGCTGCGCGGTATCGCCGACCGCATCGAGCGCCAGGCCGACGGCCGCTATGTCATCCTCGATTACAAGACCGGATCGGTGCGCACCGAAAAGCAGGTGCGGACCGGGCTGGCGCCGCAGCTTACGCTGGAAGCGGCGATGTTGCGCCAGGGCGGATTCAAGGCGGTCCCGGCCGGCAGCTCGGTCGCCGCGCTCGCTTACGTGATGCTCAAAGGCGGCGCGCGTGCCGGCGAATTCAAGCCGATCACGTTCAAGGAGGGCACCCCGGACAGCCAAGCCGATCGGGCGCTGGAAAAACTCGCGGCGCTGGTGCGGCGCTTCGACGACGACAACGAGCCCTATCGCTCGCTGGTGCACCCCATGTGGAAGGCGCGTTACGGCGATTACGACCACCTCGCGCGCGTCAAGGAATGGTCGGCTACTGGCGGCGTCGAAGACGATATCGTGAGTAGCCCATGAGATCGCCGAGCCTCATTCCGCCCGACGTGCTGCAATTGCAGGGCGAGGTCTCCGATCCCGACGTTTCGGCGTGGGTCGCCGCCAATGCCGGATCGGGCAAGACGCATGTGCTGGCGCAGCGCGTGATCAATCTCTTGCTCGCCGGCGTAGAGCCGGAAAAAATCCTCTGCCTCACCTTCACCAAGGCGGCCGCCGCCAATATGGCCAAGCGCGTGTTCGACACGCTCGGGCGCTGGACGACGCTCGACGACGACGCGCTCGATGCCGCCATTGGCGAGCGGTCGGGCCGGGTGCCCGAGGCCCGGCGGACGTTGGCACGGCGGCTTTTTGCGCGCGCGCTGGAGACGCCGGGCGGTCTCAAGATGCAGACCATCCACGCCTTCTGTACTCAGCTTCTGCACCGGTTTCCGTTCGAGGCGAACGTCGCCGCCCGCTTCAGCGTGCTCGATGAGACCGCGCAAGCGCAGCTCTTGGAGCAATTGACGCTGGCGGCGCTGCTCGAAGGCGCTTCCGCTCCCGACAGCCCGCTCGGCCGCGCGCTCGGCGCCGCCATGACCGCGGGCGCCGATCAGACGTTTCGCGATGTGGTGCGCGAAGCGATCAGCCGGCGCGACGCGATCAGCCGCTGGCTCATGAGCGCGGGCAGCGTGGACGAAGCAATTGCCGCTCTGTCGCGCGCGCTCGGCGTCGAGCCGCGAGAGCATCTCGAAAGCATCGAAGCCGAGTTTTTTACCGGTTCCTTGATCGCGGCCGCGGACTGGCCGGCGATTGCCGCGGCGCTGGCGCAGGGCGGCAAGACCGACTGCGAGCAAGCGCAGCGATTCACCACGCTCACGGCGCTGTCCGGTTCCAATCGGCTGGAGACGTATCTCGAAATATTCTGCACGGACGAGGGCAGCCCGCGCAAATCCATCGTGACCAGGGCGATCAAGGATGCGGGCCTGGTCGAACGTCTGGGCGCGGAGCAGCAGCGCGTCTGCGCCGTTCTCGAACGGCGCAATGCCGTCATCTGTCGCGACCGCAGCGCCGCGCTCCTCACCGTCGCGGCGGCCGTGCTGGCGCGCTATGGCGTCGAGAAGGCGCGCCGCGGCCTCCTCGATTACGACGACCTGATCGACAAGACGCTGGCGCTTCTCGATAACGTCGATGCGGCCTGGGTCCATTACAAGCTCGATCTCGGCATCGATCACGTGCTGATCGACGAGGCGCAGGATACCAGCAACAAGCAGTGGGAGATCATCCGCCGCCTGGTCGCGGAATTCACCGCCGGGAAGGGAGCGCGCGATCTGAAGCGCACGATATTCGCCGTCGGCGACGAAAAGCAGTCGATCTTTTCCTTTCAGGATGCCGCGCCCAAGGAATTCGCATTGATGCGGCGCCGTTTCGAGCGCGCGCACAAGGACAGCGGACTGGACTTCGTCTTCCGCGAGTTCAAGCACTCGTTCCGTTCCGGCGAGAGCGTGCTTGGCGCCGTGGACGAAGTGTTCAAGCTAAGCCACATCGCGCTGAGCGTCACCACGGATACCGACGGCTTTCCGCCGCATATCGCCTTGCCGGATTCGCCGCCCGGCCTCGTCGAGATCTGGGAGCCGGAAAAACCCGACGAACGCAGCGAGATCGAAGGCTGGGACGCGCCGTTCGATACGGTGAACGAGTTGAGCCCGCGGGTAAAACTCGCGCAACGGATCGCGCGCACCGTGCGCGGACTTGTCGATCAGCGCACGCCGGTCGGTATCGAGGGCCGCGCCGCGCGTTACGGCGATGTGCTCATTCTGGTACGCCAGCGCGGGCCGCTGTTCGAGGCGATCATCCGCGCGCTGAAGAACGAGAATGTCGAGGTTGCCGGCGCCGACCGTCTGGTGCTCACCGAGCATATCGCGGTGATGGACCTGATCGCGCTCGCCGACGCGCTGCTGTTGCGCGAGGACGATCTGGCGCTCGCGACCGTGCTGCGCAGCCCGCTGTTCGGCTTCTCAGATGAAGATTTGTTCGCGATCGCGTGGGACCGCGGCCGCTCTTCGCTGCGCGCGGCGCTGGCGCGCAAGTCGGCCGAGCGGGAAAAATTCGCCACGGCCGCCGCGCGCCTCGACGAGCTTGCCCAAGCTGCACGGCGGCAGACGCCGTTTGCCTTCTTCGCGCTCGTTCTCGGCGCCGGCGGCGGCCGGCGGCGCTTCTTGGCGCGGCTCGGCGCCGAGGCGAACGATGCGCTCGACGAATTCCTCAACTTCGCGCTCGACTATGAGCGGCGGGAGACGCCCTCGCTGCAAGGGTTTACGGCCTGGCTGCGGGCGGCGCGCGCGGAAATCAAGCGCGACATGGAGATTGCGCGCGACGAAGTGCGGGTCATGACGGTGCACGGCGCCAAGGGCCTCGAAGCGCCGATCGTGATCCTCGCCGACACAATGACGCCGCCCTCCGGCCCGCGGCCGCCGCGGCTCCTCGAGCTTCCCGGCGGCGCCGTGATCTGGGCGGGACGCAAGGACGACGACGTGCCGCCGGTCGCGGTGGCCCGCACGGCGGCGCTCCTCGAAGCCGAGGATGAATATCGCCGGCTCCTCTACGTCGCCATGACGCGGGCCGCCGACCGGCTGATCGTCTGCGGCGCCGACGGCGAACGCGCCCGGCCGAAGGGCTGCTGGTACGACCTCGTATTCGAGCCGCTGCAGCCGCTTCTCGTTGCGGAAGAAGCCGGCGGGGAAAAGGTTTTCCGCTATCGCCAGCCGATGCAAGGCCAAGTCGCTGAGGGCGCGCCGCCGCCGGCAGCAGCGGCGAAGGCCGATCCTGGCGAACTTCCGTTATGGCTGCGGCAGCCGGCTCCCAGCGAAGCGCCGCGCCCGGTGCGGCTCTCGCCTTCCTTGGCGTTCGACGAGGAGATCGGCCGCGGTTTTGCGCCCGCGACGGCCTCCGCCGCCGAACGCCGCAAGGCGCTGGCTCGGGGGCGCATCGTCCACCGGCTGATGCAGTCGCTGCCCGACATCCCGCAGGCCGGCCGCAATGACGCCGTCGCGCGGTATCTCAAGGGTGCGGCCGCGGATTTCAGCCCTGCCGAGCAGGCCGAGATCGCGCAACAAGTGCTCACCATCCTCAACGATTTGATCTTTGCCGAAGTGTTTGCGCCGGGCAGCCGCGCCGAAGTGCCGATCGTCGGCCGCATCGCCCGCGCCGGCGCCGCTGCGCTCGCCGTGTCGGGACAGGTGGACCGATTGGCGGTGACGCCCGAGGCCGTCCTCATCGCCGACTACAAGACCGATCGGGCCGCGCCGCGCCGGCTCGCCGAGGTGCCGGGGGGCTATGTCGCCCAGCTCGCGCTTTACCGCGCCCTGCTGGCGCGCATTTACCCGGAAAAAACCGTTCGCGCCGCCTTGGTCTTCACCGAAGGGCCGAACGTCATGGAAGTCCCCGGCGCAGCGATGGACGCGGCGCTGGCCGCAATCATGAGCCAAGCCTTGTGAGCCAAGCGCTGGGAGCAGGTCACGCTGCAGTGAAGCTGTCTTGACGCCTCCGGGGGCCGTTCATAGGTTCAAGGCCCGCGGGCTGCCGATTCTTCAAATCTTCAAAAAAGCGAGGTATTCCATGGTCGACAAGGTGACGGACGCAACGTTCGATGAGGACGTGCTCAAGGCGAGCGGCCCGGTCGTGGTTGACTTCTGGGCGGAGTGGTGCGGTCCGTGCCGGATGATCGCCCCCGCGCTTGAGGAGATTTCCAAATCGCTCAACGGCAAGGTGAAGATCGTCAAGCTCAACGTCGACGAGAACCCGGGCACGGCGGCGAAGTTCGGCATCATGTCGATCCCGACGCTGATGCTGTTCAAGGACGGCCAACTCGCCTCCCGTCAGGTCGGCGCTGCACCCAGGCAGAAGTTGGAGCAGTGGATCACCGGTTCGGTGTGAGGCCGGTCCGCTCGTCCCCGCGGAAGCGGGGACCCAGTCTTTCTACCGCAACAACGACGCGCTTTTCTGGATTCCCGCTTTCGCGGGAATGAGCGGTTTGGCGTCAATGCCGAAAATGCCGCGTGCCGGTAAAGACCATGGCGATGCCATGCTCGTCGGCGGCCTTGATCACCTCCTCGTCGCGCACCGATCCGCCGGGCTGGATCACCGCGGTTGCGCCGGCCTCGATGGCGACGAGAAGGCCGTCGGCGAACGGGAAGAATGCGTCGGAGGCGACCACCGATCCCTTGGTCGCCGGCTCCGTGAGGCCGGCTTCCTTCGCGGCGTCTACCGCCTTGCGTGCGGCGATGCGCGCGGAATCGACGCGGCTCATCTGCCCGGCACCGATACCGACGGTCGCGGAATCCTTGGCGTAGACGATCGTATTCGACTTGACGTGCTTGGCGACGCGGAAGGCGAAGCGCAGGTCGCGCAATTCGGCATTGCTCGGCACGCGCTGGGTGACCGGCTTGAGCTCCATGTCATCGACGACGGCGTTGTCGCGCGATTGCACTAAAAGCCCGCCGGCGACGGTTTTCGCAGTGAGGCCTGGTGCGCGCGGATCGGGCAGGCCGCCGGCTAGCAGCAGCCGCAAATTCTTCTTGGCGCCGACGATG
This sequence comes from Xanthobacteraceae bacterium, assembly GCA_049522435.1. Lineage (GTDB taxonomy): Bacteria > Pseudomonadota > Alphaproteobacteria > Rhizobiales > Xanthobacteraceae > BOG-931. Next base: position 11,247 of record JBEKNW010000076.1, on the reverse strand, counting down.
GTCACGGCCTCTTCCGTCGCGTCCGGCGCGATGATCACCTCGGTAAAGATTTCAGTGATGGCGCGCGCCGCGGCCGCGTCGAGCGTGCGATTGAGCGCGACAATGCCGCCGAACGCCGAGACCGGATCGCAGGCCAAAGCCTTGCGGTAGGCATCGAGCAGGTCATCGCCCTCGGCAACGCCGCACGGATTGGCGTGCTTGATGATGGCGCAGGCGGCGGTGCGGGCCGGATCGAACTCGGCGACGCATTCGTAAGCTGCGTCGGTGTCGTTGATGTTGTTGTAGGACAGCTGCTTGCCCTGCGCCTGCCGCGCGGTCGCGACACCGTATCGTTGATCCGGCGTGCGATAGAAGGCCGCCGACTGGTGCGGGTTCTCGCCATAACGCAATTTTTCGATCAGCCGGCCGCCGAAGGCGCGGTAGTCGGGCGCAAGCTCCCCAAGCTCGTTGGCGAACCAGTTGGCAATCGCCGCATCGTAGGCGGCGGTGCGCGCAAAAGCCTTGGCGGCGAGCCGCCGGCGCAGTTTCAGCGTCGTCATCCCGCCGTGCAGAGCGAACTCCTCGAGCACCGCGGCATAGTCGCTCGACTCGACGACGACGGCGACGTCGGCGTGGTTCTTGGCGGCGGCGCGGATCATGGCCGGGCCGCCGATATCGATATTCTCGATGCAGGCGTCGAACCCGGCGCCGCGCGCGGCGGTTTCCTCGAACGGGTAGAGATTGACGACCAGAAGATCGATGGGACCGATATGGTGCGCGCGCATCGCTTCGGCGTGCGCGGGATTTCCCCGGATGGCGAGCAGGCCGCCATGCACGGCCGGATGCAGGGTCTTGACGCGGCCATCCATCATCTCCGGGAATCCCGTGAGATCGCTGACATCGAGCACTTTCAGGCCGGCGTCGCTCAGCGTCTTGCGCGTGCCGCCGGTCGAAACGAGCTCGATGCCGTAGCCGGCGAGCTCGCGGGCGAATTCGATGATCCCGGACTTGTCGGAGACGGAGATGAGGGCGCGCGCGGCGCGGCGCAGATGCTCGGTCATGGTGTGTTTGTTTCATCCTCCACCGCGTAGCGCAAGCGAAGCGGGGGAGGATATACTCTCACAATGGCAGCCTTGGTTCCTCGTCGCGCGGGCGGCGCGTGGTGCCGGCGGTCGCGAGCGCAGCGGGATTGGCCTGCTGGAAGCTCCAGACCACGCGCGGCGTCGATCGCGCGTGTCCGTTGATGACCATTTGTGCGGCGCGGCGCGGGCCGTCGTTGCCGGCAAGATAGACACTTTCTTCGAGCTCCACGCGACCCTCGTCGGCGCTGAACGTCCACACTTCCTTGTTCGGCGTCATCAGGAGGACGCCGTGGCCGTCGGTGAGCCGCGTCGCCTTGATCGAAGGGTGCAGGTGGAAGCGAACCGTGAACCGGTCTTGACTGGTGCGCACTTGCGGGCCGCCGTCGGCGGCAAGGAACAAATCCTCGCCCTCGAACCGCGTGCCGTCGGCCGCCAGCACCAGTGTGCGCTCGTGCACGACGCCGTAACGGTCGGCGTATCCGTCGTGGGCCGCGCGCAACACGATCGAATCGGGTCGCTCCTCGCGCGACACGGAGACGTGGCTTGGTCCGCCCAGCATCGGCGCGCCGCCCAGCACCCGCCGGAATGCCGGCGTTTCGACGAATTGGGCCGAGGAAGCATCGTTGAACGTGACCGTCGAATGCGCCGCGGTTGCCCGCGCCAGCGGCTTCCACTCCTCGCGCCCGGTGGCCGGCATGCCGCAATTGACGACGATGAGGTTTTGCTTCGGGGAAGAGAATTCGAACGAGAGGCAGCCGGCATGCGCTTCAAGACTCATTTCGATCGGCGGCGCGCGGCCGGTATCCATGATCAGCACGCCGCCGCCGGCTTCGAGGCGTTGATAAGCGGAATAAGGCGCGTTCGACAGCGGGGCGCCGCGCGTCTCGTCATAGGCGAGCAGCGTCAGCAACAGCTCGACCGGCGTCGCCCCCATGCCGTTGAAATGCGCAAACGTGCCCTCGGAATGGCGGAAGAAGCGCAGCATCGGCATCATCCGGTCGATGGCGTTGAGCAGCGCCTGCGGCGGCGCAATGTTGCGCGAGGCGAAGGCCTGGCGCAGCGGCAACAGCTCGAGCAATATTTCGATGACCGCTTCGGGATTGCGGCTGGCATGGCCGCCGTCGGGAAGGATCTGCCGCTCGATTTCGCTGTTCAGGCGCTCGGTCGCGGACTTGATGTGGCGCGCTTGGCCGGCGATGCAGAGCGCGGCATAGGTGAGTGCGATGGTGGCCTGCATGCTGGCGACGCCGCGGCGGGCATCACCGGCGGTGTGGCGCAGATAGCGCACTTGTCGGACCAGGCTGCGCAGGAAGCGCCGGTAGAAGCGTACATCAGCGTCTTGCAAAACCAGCGCCGCCTGGCTGAGCCAGGAGATGATGCGCCGCGACAGCACGTCCGGGCGCCAGGCGAGCGGATGCCACGAGCCCTGCAATGTGATCCATTCATCGATCAAGGCGCGCGCATTGGCGCGGGTGATGCCGGATTCGGCCGCGCGCAGGTGGCGCAACCAACCGAAGCCCAACAGTTCCGTCGCCCATTCCTCGGATGGCGGCTCCATCTCGAAAACCGACCGGCTATCGCAGACCACGACTTTGCCGGCGAAGGCGAAGCGGCCGGAATAGATTTCGGTCGCGCGGGTGGCGTCGGCGGTGCGCAGGTCCTGCGGCGCGATCAACAGCCGGTCGGCCTTGAGCGGGGGGAGCGGCCAGCGCAGCAGCGGATGGCCGTTGAGCCGTCCGGCGAACTGCCGCAGCCCGCCGCGCAGCAATAGCCAGGACAGCTTCGCATGGTTCGCGACTGAAACGCGCGCCATCGCTGCGCTCGCCCCTCCTCGGCGGAAGCGACAGCGTCCCGCCGATTCCCACCATAACGGAATGGCGGAGCGACGGCCAACGGGCGGCTTTTTCGCCAAAAACGCTAGCGTTTTTCGAGCCGCGCCGCGTAGAAGCCGTCGAGACCCGCGAGCCGCGAATCAGGATCGGGGAAATGGCAGGGCAAGGTGCGCAGGTCCCCGTCATTGGTGATGAACTCATCGCGGCCGAAAACCTCGGAGGCGGCGATCGGCGCTCGCCGCACGCCGGGCTCGTGCGCGAGAAGGTCGGCGATGATGTGCTCGCCTTCCTCGGGCTCGAGCGAACAGGTGCAGTAGACGAGCTTGCCGCCCGGCTGGGTGAGGGCCATTGCGCGTTCGATCAATCGGCGCTGCAAGGCGGCGAGCGTAACAATGTCCGCGGGGCGCTTGAGCCAGGGCACGTCGGGATGGCGGCGGATGGAGCCAGTCGAGGAGCAAGGCGCATCGAGGAGCACGGCGTCGAACGGTTCGGCCGTCCACTCCGCAACGTCGGCGCCGACGAGCTCGGCCGCAAGCGACAGCCGGGTCAGATTCTGCTGCAGCCGGTCGAGCCGCGCCGGGGCGCGATCGACCGCGGTGACGCGAGCGCCGGCGGCCGCAAGCTGGGCGGTCTTGCCGCCGGGCGCCGCACAGAGATCGGCAACGCGAAGCCCGCTCACGTCGCCGAACAGGCGCGCGGGCAGCGCCGCTGCCGCATCCTGCACCCACCACGCACCCTCGGCAAAGCCCGGCAGCAAGGTGACGGCGCCATGCGCGATGGTGCGCACCGTGCCGGTCGGCAGCACGCGCCCGTCGAGCCGCGCCGCCCAAAGTTCGGGATCGCTTTTCACCGTCAGGTCGAGCGCCGGCTCCTGGCTGTTGGCGACGGCGATGGCACGCGCGGTCGTCTCGCCGTAAGTCTCGATCCAGCGCGCCAGCAGCCATTCCGGCGTGTCGAGAACGGCCGGGTCGAGCCCGGCCAGTCGCTCGGCGCCCTCGCGCGCGAGCCGCCGCAAGACGGCGTTGACGAGACCGGCAAAGTGCGCCCCCTGCCGGTCCGCCTGAGTGAGCCGGACCGCGAGATCGACGGCGGCGTGGTCGGGTACGTCGAGGAAAAGAATCTGCGCCGCGCCGATCAGCAGCGCGGTCTCGACGCGCGGCGCCTTCGCCGGCGGGCCGCGCTCGAGAAAAAGGCCGATGAGATGACGCAGCGAGCCGAGCCGGCGCAGCACGGTAGCGACCAGCGCGCGGGTGAGCGCGCGGTCGCGCTCCGGCAGGCCGGCCAATGCGGCGCGCACAGCGGCGCTGTCGAGCTCATCGTCGAGCGGGCGGCCGCGGCGCAGCACGCCGTCGAGAATCTCGGCCGCGATGCGCCGGGCGGCCAGGCCGGGCACCGCGTCGGCGTGGCTGCCGGGACGAGAAGTTGGCTTTCGCGTGGCCTGCATCGGGCTTCCTTCGCACGGATCGGCTGCGATGAGCGAGACACTTGCAGCCGGGCGGAGGCTGCGCCAAGAGAAAGCCATGCCGAACGATGAGACACCGCCGCAGCCTGCCGCAAGCGACGTCGCGGAGGATCGTGCAACCGAGCAACGTCCGCTCAGCCCGGCGGCGCAACGCGCGCTCGCCGAAGCGGCGGCGCGCCGCGCCGAACGTGACCGCACTGCGCCCGATCGCCCCAAGGAAGTCCACGGCCGCGACGGCCCCGAGCCGACCCGCTACGGCGACTGGGAGATCAAAGGTTTGACGTCGGATTTTTAGGGCGCGGGCGTTCCCCCTGCGGTTTAGCAGGTAGTGCCTCCAGTTTGACTTCGGCGGTCGTTGACAAACTGTTCACATTCTGTTCTTATGATGCGATGAGTTCCCCGACGAGGCGTTTTATCCACTGTATCGGTTGCTCAGCTTAGCGCTAAGCATTACAGGATTGGGGCTGAGTTGTGAGTCGCCCCTGTGTCGAAAGACCTGACGCCGCAGAAGGCTCTTATCTTCAGAATCACACATAGGGACAACATCCCCTGGATTCTGGATCACGGATTGCATTGTAGGAGCGCGCAATGCACCGACCCGAATTATGTGGATATCGGGAATCCGGACCTGATCAGCAAGCGGAGCCTCCACCCGGTCCCGCTGCCGCCACGCGGGACATTGAGCGATTACGTGCCGTTCTACTTCACGCCGTTTTCGCCGATGCTGTACAACGTCATAACCGGATGGGGCGGCATCCGAAAGCGAAACAAGGACGAGATTGTAATAATGGTTTCGTCGCTGCACGAGATCAAGAAAAGAGGGATTCAGTTCCTCTTTACTGACCGCCATGCCTACCTTGCAGCCGCGCAGTTCCATTCAGATTTAGCGCGGCTGGATCAGATCGACTGGCCTATGCTGCAACGGAGAGACTTCAAAAATGATCCCGACGATCCAGGAAAGAAAGAGCGTTATCAAGCTGAAGCGCTTATTTACAAGCATGCCCCCATTGACGCATTGGCAGGTTTTGCTTGTTACAGCGATGCTGTAGTCGGAACGATCAGTCAAAATCTTGCAACACGAAAGCTAACATCCAAAGTAGTGAAAAAAACGGATTGGTATTTCTGATGATCGAATTTACGCGAGGCAACATACTGGAGGCTGAGGCCGAGGCGCTTGTGAACACCGTCAACACAGTTGGGGTGATGGGGAAAGGCATTGCCTTGATGTTCAAAGAAGCGTTTCCGCAAAACTTCAAAAAGTACGAGGCTGCCTGTAAGCGCAAGGAAGTGCAGATTGGACATATGTTCGTGACCGAACGCGAAAACTTTATCGGTCCAAAATGGATAATTAATTTTCCGACGAAGGAGCATTGGCGTGGCGATTCGAAAATAGAGTGGATCGAAGCTGGCCTCCAAGATCTGAAACGAGTGATTGCCGAGAAGGGCATTCGCTCGATCGCAATACCACCCCTCGGTAGTGGTAACGGTGGCCTGGATTGGAATGACGTCCGATCGAAGATCGAGGAAGCGCTGGGTTCTTTGGACGTTAGAGTCCTCGTGTATGAACCGACCAATGAATATCAGAACGTAGCGAAACGTTCAGGAGTAGAGAAGTTAACTCCTACGCGCGCTCTGGTGGCCGAACTTGTGCGTCGGTACTGGATTCTTGGCATTGAATGTTCGTTACTCGAAATACAAAAGCTTGCGTATTTCTTGGAAAGGAGCATCCAAAAGTTGGGATTGCAGAACCCGCTCGATCTTCGCTTTGAAGCCGACAAGTATGGCCCTTATGCCCCCAGGCTTGCTCATCTGCTTGACGGCCTGGACGGTAGTTATTTGCATTGTGGGAAACGATTGGGCGACGCGAGCCCACTTGACGTAATCTGGTTTGAAGATTCAAAACGCGACAAAGTTGCTGCGTATCTTGGAAGTGGAGAGGCTAAGCTATACGCACCTGTCTTAGAACAAACGTCGAAACTCATCGACGGCTTCGAATCGCCCCTTGGTATGGAGTTACTCGCCACAATCGATTGGTTGATTCAGCATGATAAGGTCCAGCCAGAACGTGATGCAGTTAAAGCCGCCCTCAAGAATTGGTCAGGTGGCCCAGAATCTGCTGAGCGAAAGCAAAGGCTTTTCGAGGATCGGTTGATTGATCTGGCTCTCTTACGCCTCACCAGTTTCAATTAATCGGAGCGAACTGTGCCCCGAGGACCAAAGGGCGAAAGACGGCCCGCGGACGTAAACGCCCGCGCCGTCATGATCGCGAAGATTTCAACTGGCGAGATCGAGGACGTGCGTCCGACGCCCGAATCGGAAGGCAAGAACCCGGCAGCGGTCGCCCTTGGCAGATTGGGCGGGAAGGCGCGCGCCGCCGGTCTGTCAGCGCGGAAGCGAAAAGAGATTGCGCGAAAGGCCGCCAAAACCCGTTGGCAGAGCTAGGCGGCCTCTTCCACTTCCATAGCCTTTTTAGCGGCCTGCGCGATGAATCCGGAACGCGTAAAGCCGTGGGCGGCGGCGAAACGATCAATCTCTTCCAACACATCCTCGGGCAGCGTGATGTTCACACGGACCGCTTTAGGGGCTTCTGTTTTGACGGCGATGAGGATAGCGACGCCGTCCCGGTTGTCAGGATCAGCCATGATTTCTTCGAGGCTGGACGGTTCGGGGATAGCTTCGCCGTCCGCTACCAGGCCCTCGATATGAAAAGCCAGAGCCTCTTCGGCCATGGCGCGAGCATCGTCCAAAGACGTGCCGGCGGTCGCCAGCCCCGGAAGGTCGGGAAATGACACGCCGAAGTCGCTGTCTGCTTCCTTATGGATAAGACCGATATACTGACGCATGGCTTACCTCAGTTTGAGGTTTGATTGCCGCGCGATGCTGCGAAGCGTGCCTTTGGGATGTCGCGCTGCGGATGAGGAACCGTAACGCGGCCCGGTATGGTCGGATGCTTGAACTGAACATGACTTCCTTTTCGGGCTACCTCGCGCCAGCCCGCCGCCATCAGGGCCGCGATAACCCTCTCGGCTGCGCCTAGTGTGTATATATACACACTGCGGCGGCAAGATCAACGTTCCGTTGATCGAGTTGTTCTGACACCCGGCTCTTGACTTTATTCCCCGTATACTGAATATAATCCCACGCCCGTAGAGGCGATTATATCTCTTGCAAACCAGCCACCGCCGGTGGTATGCGGGGATAGATGACCAACCAACCGCCCAGAACGGCTGTTTTGAAAGACAACGCCGCATGGGGAGCGGCAATTCTTACGGTTGGTTCCCCTATTTCGAGGTTGTTGACGTGGGCCGAACACGTCGAATTTCTCATCTCGCTTAAAGACGAGAAATTCAAAACCATGGTCGAGTGGTGGACCAGCTGGGGATGGATTGCGGGCTTAGTCGTCGGGGCTCTGTGGCTTTACTATCGGTATTCTCAGCGTAGCCAGACGGCGCACCCTGCCCCTACGTGGGGGTTCGTAGCGGTTTGTACATTTATGGCGTTTGTTTACGGCTCGATCATTGCAAGCCTACCCGCCAACGACATTCCAAATCCCATAATCAAAATAGGAGGCACCCCACCTAATCTGTGCGGCGCGACCATTGATGCGTCAGTATTGATTAGCTTTAAGGATAAGTACAAAATGGCTCTAACTTGTAATATAGTGCAATCAACGGTCGATTTGCTTGACGACAAAAGAATAGCTGTCAGCAACTTGTTTGATATAACCGCAGGGACGAGATTTATCGAGGCAGAAGATGCCCCTAATATATTGATTCCAAATGATAATGAGGAACGTCGTATAGTACGTAATCACGATCCATTTGGTGTGCAGTATTTAGTAATATTGCTTCCCCGCGATGTTCCTAAAGGAAAGATCACATGCCTGCGCGATGTAATTCTGTTGAGCGGCAAAATTATCGATAAGCGATATTACAAATAACCAAATCTAAGATTGCGCGCGTTTTTTGGGCTGCGGATGCGGTTTCGCCTTAGCAACTGTTCGCAACGCTGCTTTGAACCGTTCCTCGTTGTCGTCGCAGCCGAGTTCGCGCGCGGCCTTGCGGAAGGTTTTGACCTGATCGCCGCCGGCCTTTTTTGGCTTGTCCGACTTATCCCCGCTATCCATTGTGAATATCCGTGTGAACGCTTGTGGGGTTGAGGATGCGCTACCACTAACCCTTGTTCGAATCTAGTGAATCGCATAAGCGGAGCACTCCATCCAATTTCTCGGGTGGAGCGCTCGCTTATGGGGGCGTGGTGAAACCCGGTAGACACAGCGGACTTCAAATCCGCCGGCTCGCAAGGCCTTGTGGGTTCGAATCCCACCGCCCCTACACTGGAAGGCTCCTTCGTTTGCCCGAGGGGGCCTTCCGCCTTTTCAGCGTAGCGCAGACGATTCGCCACTGTCGAATCCTCCCACAAACGGACTCGCCCAGCAAGGAGGAATTTGCCAAAATCCTCCACGCTGAGGGTATCCAATGGCCAAGCGCGAGTTCCGCTGGCAGCTATCAGAGCGGCAATGGGCCTATCTGGGATGGCTCGTGCGAAATACAGGTTTGGGCCGCATAGAAAAGGATGTGGCTCAATACCTGCTCAACCAAAAAATCCAGGAAATGCGGCTTACAAATTATAAGGAGCCGCAGCCGGAAGGCGACATGCCTAGCGCCGCCGACGGCGCCGGCCCCAAGGAAAACCGGGGAGAGTAAGCTGCCGCCAGCGCTGCGGGTGTTGCGTGTTTATTCACGCCCTGTAGGTAAGCCGCTTACCGCTGATCCCGCGTAATGCCTTGGTCGTCCGCGCGACATCCTCGATCCCAACCGCAGAACGATTGTTGTATCTGAAATCGAACTCGGCGACGTAGCGGTGAAGGTGCTTCTCGCCGCAGTGCTGGTAGACGCCTTTCATGCCGCGCTTGAAAATCGAATAATAGCCTTCCAACGTGTTTGTGTGGATCAACTTGGCGGGCTCGCCAGTGATCGGATATTCGGTGCGGACATACTCGCCGCTCGAATGATCGACTGAATCGTGCGAGGCAAACGTCTTGCCGGCCCATTTGTAGTACGCCGCTTCGTCGGTCATCAGCCCGCTTTCGCGAAGCACGTTCCGCTTCACGATGTTTTCAACATCGGGCCGGCTTATAGAGTCAATGACGGTTGAGCGGATGGAGCCGCCACGCTCAACAAGGCTCACAACGACCATCTTGTGACCGACACCCGGACGTTTGGGGAAGCCCTTCTTGTTCACGAAGAACGTTTCGTCCGCCTCGACAACCTTTCCGCTGCCGCCGATCGGGGCGAGCGAACCGTCCCGCATGGCCTCGCGAATGCGGTGCGAGAGGAACCAAGCCGCCTTGTAGGTGATTCCCAGGATGCGATGTAGCTGGTGCGAGGAGCAGCCCTTTTTCGAGCAACAAAGCAGGTAGACGGCTTGGAGCATCTTATTGAGGGGAATGCGCCCATGCTCGAAAACGGTCCCGACCTTGACGGTGAATTGCTTCCGGCACTCTTTTTCGTTGCATTTCCATAGACCCGTCCGAGCCGACCTCTTACCTTCCTTGGCCGGGCCGATCTGGAGCTTCGTGGCGTGTCCGATGACACCGCAATGGGGGCAAACGACCCCAAACGGCCAAAGGGTAGCCTCTAGGTATTCAAAGGCCGCCGGTTCGCTATGGAAGGCCGTTTTCGAGAGTTTCGACAGGGTAAGCATGGCTGATCTCCAATAGAATCAGCCTACTACATCTCGGCGTGGTTTGCAAGAGATATAATCGCCCCCGTAGATTGATTCTCCATGCGATGCACTCGTAGCGAGTGGAAGCATGCCGCATCTGTCCTTTGCAGCTTTCGCCCACAAGCGACACGGCAGTGCGCTTGTCACAGCGGGAGTCATTTTTGCGCTTGGCTTCGTGGTCGGCGCGACGGTCAGGCCCTCGCTGCCAGTGCCGCGAACGACGTCGATCGACACGGCGCTCGCGGCCGCCCGCGACGACGAGCCGATGCCACCCGTCGGCGCGAAATCGCCGAGGTTCGATCTGCAGCTCGTTTATCCGGCCGAGGTGGTGCGCATCATCGACGGCGACACGTTCGAGGCGCGGGTGCGGGTGTGGCCGGGGCTGGACGTCGACACCAAGGTGCGGCTGCGCAACATCGACGCGCCGGAGCTGCACGCCCGCTGCGCCGACGAGCTTGCGAAAGCGCAAGCCGCGCGCGCGGCGCTGGAAACGATCCTGGCGGCGGGCGGGGTGACGATTTCGCGGGTCGGCATCGACAAGTATGGCGGGCGCGTCGATGCCGTCGTTGCCACCCGCGACACGGCGGACGTTTCCGCCGCGTTGCTGACTGGCGGCTGGGCGCGCAGCTACGATGGCGGGCGGCGGGGCAGTTGGTGCTGAGCCGGAGGACAGATGACGGAGGTCGGATGACGGATGAAGATTGCGGCATCTTTCATCCGTCATCCGTCATCTGACATCCGCCTACTGAACCACCACCCGCGTGCCGACGTCGACCCGGCTGTAAAGGTCGGTGATGTCTTCGTTGAACATGCGGATGCAGCCGTAGGAAACGAAATGGCCGATCGAGCCCGGCTGGTTGGTGCCGTGAATGGCGTACTCGCCGCCGGCGAGGCTCATCGCCGCGACGCCCATCGGATTATGCGGCGAGCCCCCCGCGATCACATTCGGCAGGTTAGGCTTGTCGCGCCTGACCACCGCCGGCGGCGACCACGCCGGGCGGATGTACTTGCCGTTGATGTACGATGTTCCCGACCATTGCTTGCCGGCCCTGCCGACGCCGACGGGATAGCGAATCGCCTGTCCGCTGCCGAGCACGTAATAGAGACGCCGCTCGTTCGTGCGCACGACGATGGTCCCCGGCACAAAGGTCTCACTCATCATCAC
>JBEKNW010000075.1:0-24878 GCA_049522435.1 Xanthobacteraceae bacterium | reverse complement strand
CTTGGCAGGACCATCGAAACAAGCATCACGCCAAGGCCGATTGGCAATTCACGACAGATCATGCCCGCGTCAAGCTCAAGAGGCTCTACCCCTCATTTTGAGTGACTCGGGCGACTAGGTCGCCGCTTTTCTCCCTTTTTGTTCGGAGTTCGACCTCTCACGTGTGGCGCAGACCGCGGACCCGGTTATTGATTTGACGCAAGGCTCCAGCGGCGCGCCGGACGCGCCGTTTTGCGCCGCGCTGCCGGACTGCGAGCGGAGGCAGGCGCGCAATAGACCCGATAGACCGTGCGCACGAGCGCACGCGCTTGCGGGCTGCCGATCGAATACCAGATGGTCTGTCCATCGCGCCGCGCCGTGACCAGTCCATCCTTGCGCAGCAGCGCCAAATGCTGCGACACGGTTGAGTTACGGATCTTCAGCAATGCGGCCAATTCGCCTACTGAGCGCTCCTTCTCGATCAACTGACAGATGATGATCAGGCGATGCCGGTTGGCGAGAGCCTTAAGCAGCCCACTCGCCTCGTCCGCTGCAGCAAACATGTCATTAGCTTGTATTCTCATAGTTGAGCTTCACCCCACGGGGCCCCTGCGCGCCCGCCACCCCGCCATGCCGCCAGGATAATGGCGCACGTCCTGCCTCCCGGCGGCGACCGCACGTCGCAGCGCGGCGGTGGACCTTGACCCGGCCTGACAGATCAGAACGACCGGCTTGCCGTGCGGAATGCGCGCAGGATCAAATTGCGAGAGCGGATGATTGATGGCGCCAGGGATGTGTCCACTGGCGTATTCGTGCGCCTCGCGAACGTCGACGACGGTGCAGGTGCCGTTTAGATGGGCCTGCTCCAGTTCCTCGTGCGTGACGGCCGGAACGCTGGTGGTGGTCGTAAGCCTGGTCAATAATCGAGACAGCATCGAACGCGCCCTTCCCATGTCAGGAGACCTGGCCGCTCTTGGCGGCCTCAAATTGAGTCAGCGCCGCGAGCGCGTGGCTCGCATACATGACCGACGGGCCAGCGCCAAGATAGATCGCCATTCCGAGGGTCTCCAGCACCTCGTCGCGGGTCGCGCCTTGGTCGAGTGCCGCCTTAACATGGAAGGCGATGCAATCATCGCAGCGGATCGCCACGGAGATACCGAGCGCGACCAGTTCCTTGGTCTTTGTGTCCAGCGCCTTGGGCGCCAGTGCCGCTTGAGCGATCGCGGAAAATGCCTTCATGACCTCGGGCGCACCGCCGCGCAGATTTTTCAAATGCGGGCGAAGTTGATCCGTTAATCCTGGCCAATTGGTGTGCATTGTTCTTCTCCTTGTCAGTGGCGGTGCCTCCGCATCAACGCCGCAGGCCTTCGAATTCCGTTCCATAGCGTCGGCTTTGTACTTTCATAAATGCGAATATACGATTATGAGAATATATTGTCAATGTCTATGCCGCAAGGACGTGCGAACTTCGGAATCGGGACACTAATGCGCGGCCGCTGCGGTCCAGCTGAATCCGGGCTTGCCGTAATAGAAGCCGTTGGAGAACGGCGCGTCGAGCGGCACGGCCTGCAGCCGCGCGTCCGCCTCGGACGGGGAAATGCGCGCGTCGAGCGCGGCGCGGAAAATCGCGGCAACCTCGATCATGTCGCAGCTGTGAGGCGACAGGCGAAAGCGCGACACGCCCATGGCGCGCAGCTCCGCCAGCTCGCCGACCAGATTGAGATAGTCGTTCGACATCGTTTGCACGCCGTTGACGGCGAGGAACGGCCGGCCGTCGAGCATCCGCAGCTGCAATCCGTCCGGATCGTTCTCGCAGACGAACTGGCAGCTGTCCTTGATGCGGCCGTGCGCGCGCGCGTGGTAGCAGCGTGCGGACAGCGCCAGCGGCACGCGGCCGAACACCTGCACCTCGATGCTCACGTCGAGGCTCGCGGCCGCCGCGCATAACGCGCCGATGGCGGTCGCCGGCATTTCCGGCGGCAGGCAAAAATTGCGCGCGCCCTTGCCGGCGAGGAAAGCCAGCGTGCGCTCGTTGTAGACGTTGATGAACGGGCCGATATGGTGCGGGCGGCCCCGCAGCGCCAGCAGCGCCGAGCCGTCATTTGCCTCCACCAGGTCGTCGGTGTTGGCGCAGGTGCTCTCCACCTGTTTGCGATCGAGCTTGAGCACAACTTCGGACAGCGTGGAGAACACGACCGTCTTGCCGCCCGCCGCCAGCCGCTCGGCCACGGCCCGGTAGTAGGGCTCGAACAGCACTGCGCGCTTCGAGCACACGGTCTCGCCGAGATAAACGGCGGTCACCTGGGCTTCGTCGGCGACGCGGAAATAAAAGTCGCGCCAGCTCTCCGGCTTCCAGTTGAATAGAACCGGCCCCAGCGTGATGTCGCCCGGCTGCTCGCCCACTTTTATCTCCATGTCTTGTTTATCGCCATGTCTTGCCGCCGAAGGCGCCTTCGGTCTCGCGGTGCCCCTCGGTCAGCGCCAACAGGCCGGCGAGGCCGGGGTCGCCACCCGCCATGATGGCGTCGACGGCGCGGCGGAAGGCCGAGACCACCGCGCGGACATAGGCGCGGCTGCGCTGGCGGCCCTCGATCTTCAAGGCGGTCACGCCGGCGCGCATGAGATCCGGCAGCAGCGCCGACAGATTGAGGCTGACCGGCTCTTCGAAGGCGTAATAGGGGGCGGGCTGAGCGGCGCACAGATAGCGGCCCTTGCAGATGGTCGGATAGCCGGCGCTCTCGCCGCAGGCAAAGCGGTCGATGGTGAAAGGTCCAAGCTTGATCGTCAGGTTGCGCTCGGCGTCTTCCTCGTAGCGCACGTCGGCCGCCGGCGAACAGACGCCGTCCATGTTGGTGGACAGGCCGGTGGCGTAATTGGTCAGGCTGCAGCGCCCTTCCGCCATCATGCCGATATTGCCGAAGATGAAGGCTTCGATCTCGCAGGGGATCTGGCGATGGATGTCGGCGATCTCGGGCACCGTCAAAATGCGCGGCAGCACCACGCGCTTGACGCCGAACTCCTGGCAATAAAAGCGGATCGCCTCGGGCGAGGAGGCGCCGGCCTGCACCGACAGATGCAGCCGCAGCTGCGGATGGTTGCGCGCGGCATAGTCGGCGACGCCGATGTCGCCGACGATCATGGCATCGACGCCAAGCCGCGCCGCAATATCGACGGCTTCCCGCCAAAGTTCGAAGCGGCCGGCCGGCGGAAAAGTGTTGACCGCGAGCAGCACCTTGGCCCGGCGCGCATGGGCGTAAGCGACCGACTGCTCGAGCTCGGCCGGGGTGAAATTGAGGCCCGGGAAATTCCGCGCATTGGTCGCATTCTGCAGGCCGCAATAGACAGCGTCGGCGCCGGCATCGACGGCGGTGCGCAAGCCGGCCGGCGTCCCGGCCGGGCAGACCAATTCCGGACGGCGGTAGCCGCATTCTTCAGTCATGGCGATGGGTTCCTCGGACCTTGCGAACCGCCGACAGCGCCAGCGCCGCCGGCGCTGACAGCGGCCCGAAACTGCTGACCGCGCTGTCGAGCGCGCTGCCCTCGAAATCGTCGAGCGCATTGCGCAGCGCCACCACCGCTTCGGTGTCGCCGCTCACCCGCAGATCGCGGGAAAAGAACAATGCATCGCCGTCAAGCGAGCCGTCGATCATGTCGAGCAGATTGAAGAAGGTGCCGGCGATGCCGGCGTCGTGGATGGGTTTTTCGTAGCGGCGATAAGCCCGCAAAAGCGGCTGGTCGGCGTCGGGCACCAGCACCAGCACGAAGGGCAAATCGATTGGATCGATAAGAAACCGTTTGTGCACATGGGGCCCCAGGCGCGCGAACAGCTCGGGGCGCGAATGCGCCACATGCGCCGCGATGCGGGTGAAGAGCGGCTGCAGCACGGCCAGCGGCACCGGCGCCAGCAGCAGGTTCGGCACGTTCTGCAGCAGCGATTGCAGGGGGGAGGCAACGCCTGCGCGTGAGGAGACCGACATGCCGGCAGACTACGGCCGCCGGCCACTGGAACATTTGATCAAGGTCAAGGCGCGGCACTGATTTGCGCATCGATTCACGGCGATCAATGGCCAAAATCTGCCAAAGCAGTACCGCTGGGATACTCGGGTAACATCCTGATACCGTTTGACGATTAGGTTTCCGCGAACGCGATACCGGCGCAATCTAGTACCCACTTTCATAGAAACGTGATTCGCGCGGGCAGTGAATTCGAGAGTCGGATGAGACACTTGTTCGCATCGTTGCCTGCGCGGATTGGTGATTCCGGGTACTATCCGGGTACTAGTACCCACTTTCATAGAAACGTGATTCGCGCGGGCAGTGAATTCGAGAGTCGGATGAGACACTTGTTCGCATCGTTGCCTGCGCGGATTGGTGATTCCGGGTACTAGGTCTTTGGAAGGGGCCGGATGCAACTTGGCCACAGCTTATTGAAAAGCCGACCAATGCGGCAAAAGTGCCAGGCACAATTGCGGAAGAGGACGTCGCCCGGGCCGGCGCACGCGCCGGCCCGCACCGATTACGGCCGCGTTACGCCGCCGCGCGCTGCCAGAGCTGCTTGCTGGCCAGCGCCGCGCCCTCCGAGAGCGCCTTGAGCTTCGCCCAGGCAATCTGCGGATGGACGCGGCCGCCGAGCCCGCAGTCGGTCGAGGCAATGACGTTGTCGCGGCCGACCGCCTCGGCGAAGCGGATGATCCGGTCGGCGACAAGCTCAGGGTCTTCGATCAGGTTGGTCGAGTGGCTGACGATGCCGGGCAGGATTTTCTTGCCCGCGGGCAGCTTGATGTTCTTCCACAGCTTCCACTCGTGCTCGTGGCGGGCGTTGGCGGCCTCGAAGGAGTAATAGTCGCAGTTGATCGCCAGCATCAGGTCGACCAGGTGCTTCATCGGGATGTCGGTGGTATGCGGGCCGTGCCAGCTGCCCCAGCACAGGTGGAAGCGGATTTTGTTGGCGGGCAGCCCCTTGATCGAGTGGTTGAGCGCGTCGATGCACATTTTTGTATAACGCCTGTAGCCTTCGACGCTCGGCTCGATTTTCTGCTGGTCCCAGTTCTCACCGATCGCCGGATCGTCGAGCTGGACCGTCAGGCCGGCGTCGATGATCGCCTTGTACTCTTCGTGCATCGCGTCGGCGCAGGCGTACAACAGCTCCTCTTCGCTCTTGTAATACTCGTTCGGCATGCGCGCGCAGCTCGCCGGCGCGATCGAATTCATCCATGCGTCTTCGGTTCCGATCCCCGCCGCTTTGAGGCCGGCCTTGAGGTTGGCAATGTCGCGCTGAATCGCTTCTTGCCCCGTGTACTTGATTGGGCCTTTGGCCACGGGGCTATGGTTGGTCATAAACTGCTCGGGCAACCCGCAGCCGGAGCCGGGGTCCATGTAGGCCTCTTGGAACTTGGTCATGTCCCTGCGATCGTGCCAATCCCCCACCACGAAATCCTTGGGCGCCATCGGGGTTTTGGTGTGCGCCGATAGCGTCGTCATCCAGAGCCCGGTTTTGACGGCCTCCACGCCGGCCAGGCGCCGGACCACATACGACCACCACGAGCCGTAATCGTAGGCCCAGCCCATGGTGTGGCCGAGCTCGCCGTCATTGATGAGGTCGACGCCCACTTCTTTCTGGTGGCGGACGACATCGGTCACCGCGCTCTTGAGCTCTTGCTCGAAAGCGGCCTCGTCGAACGTCTCGCCAAGGGTGCGCTTTTGGCTGAATTCGAGCAGCTTCGGCGGGCGCGGCAGGCTGCCCACATGGGTCGTCAGGATCCGATTAGCCATCTTTTTCCTCCCAGTTCTCCACGAGCATCGCGGCGGTCAATTTTTTCGCCTGTTTAGCAAGACCGCTCGGGGAATTATCGCACTCAAGTTTGCCGGACGCCAGGGGCCTTACGCGGTCCCGCAATGCCCGCCTTGGGTCGTGTGTCACGAGTATCGCCGGTCCACACGGCGATATGCAATTGTACGAGAGATGAAGGAGGGCCCTTCGAGGTCGGCAATCAGGTGTTGATCTCAAGCCACCGCAAGCTGCTGTTGTCAAAAGCGATGGTGGTGAGCGTTGCGGAAAAGTCGGGACACGATCTCGGCAGGCAAGGTTGAGAGAGGCGAGCGCAAGCGAACCGTCGATGAAGTGTCGAAAGCGGATTAGACGATGCCAAAATCGGGGGCTGACCCTGCCTCCGAGATCAGCTCGGGGGAATCCTGAAATCTGTCCGAGCGGCATCCGGCATGTAGATGGCGCGAAGCTCAACCAGGCTCTGGTACGGAACGTGAGAACCTGTGCTTTGATGCAAATGGAGAAGTCACAAGCGGCTAAAACCGCGAGGATCAGAGTACCGATGCGGAGCACAGGGACGGAGCAGCTCGTATTAGGGATGAAGGCTCTGTAATGGAGCTGGACCGAAGGGGCTGCGTTGTTCAGCCGAGACCACCGGCCAACTGAAGCCAACTGGCAACAGGAGGAGCCCGTGGACGAGGTAAAGCCGTTCGACATCCCCAAACGGGAAGTCTGGGAAGCCTTCAAGAAAGTGAAGGCCAACCAGGGAGCGGCCGGAGTAGACGGACAGACGATTGCGGACTTTGAGGCTGATCTTTCGAACAACCTCTACGAGCTCTGGAATCGGATGTCGTCAGGGAGCTACTTTCCTGCCGCCGGTGCGACGCGTGGATATTCCGAAGGTGGATGGCGGGACGCGCCCGTTGGGCATTCCAACTGTTGCTGACCGTGTCGCCCAGGAAGTTGCCCGTCGCTACCTGGAGCCGCGTCTGGAGCCGGTGTTCCATGCCGGCTCCTATGGCTACAGGCCCGGCAGATCGGCGATCGATGCTGTGCGCCAAGCTCGTCAGCGTTGCTGGCGGTATGACTGGGTGCTCGACCTCGACGTAAAAGCCTATTTCGACAGCATGGATTGGGAGCTGATGCTCAAGGCAGTTCGTCATCATACGAACTGTCCGTGGGTTCTGCTCTACATCGAGCGCTGGCTGAAGGCTCCGGTTCAGTTGGAAGATGGCAGCGTCGTGCTGCGGACATCAGGAACTCCTCAGGGCGGAGTTGTAAGTCCCATCTTGGCGAATCTGTTTCTGCATTATGCGTTCGATATGTGGATGAAGAGAACCTATCCTCACATCCCGTTCGAGCGCTACGCGGATGACGCCATTTGTCACTGCAAGAGCGCCGAGGAGGCGCAGGTGTTATGGAGCGCGCTGGCCGACCGTCTTGCGGCCTGCAAACTGGTGCTGCATCCTGAGAAGACGAAGATCGTCGATTGCAAGGATGCGAACCGGCGCGGTGACTTCCCAAATCAATCGTTCGACTTTCTCGGTTTCATGTTTCGAGCGAGGAAGACGATGTGGCAAGGAAGCACCCCGCGCACGGCTTCATGCCTGCGGCCAGCCCAAAGGCGTTGGCGTCCATCAGCCGGTCGATCCGGCGCTGGACCCTTCATCATCACAGTGACAAATCTCTGCAAAACCTTGCCGAGACGTACAACCCGTACATTCAAGGCTGGATCAACTACTACGGCAACTTCTACCGGACGAAATTGCGTCCGACCCTAAAGAGGATTGATCTCTATGTCATCCGCTGGGCGCGCCGCAAATTCAAGCGGCTGCGTCGCAAGACCAAGGGCGCGAGAGATTGGTTTGATCGGCTTCGCCGCGCAAATCCGACGCTCTTCGCCCACTGGCGGCTATGTCATGGGAACGGCCGAACATCGGGAGCCGTGTGAGTCGAGAGGTTCATGCACGGTTTTGGGAGCGCGCGGAGGTGAAATTCCTCCGCGCGACTCGTCAAACTCGACAGATCGGCTTCCGAAATCGGTAAACCCGATTTCGGTGAGCGCCCCGGCCACGACCCTTCGAGGGCCGCGGAGCCTGTCATCGGGCCGGCCGTAGGCCGGACCCGTTGGCGGCCGCCTCAGGATTACGGATCGTATTCGGCGCCGCGTCGTTACTTCATCGTCGGAATGACGAACTCCGCGCCTTCCTTGACGCCCGAGGGCCAGCGCGCGGTCACGGTCTTGGTCTTGGTATAAAAGCGGACCGCATCGGGGCCGTGCTGGTTGAGGTCGCCGAAGCCGGAACGCTTCCAGCCGCCGAACGTGTAATAGGCGAGCGGCACGGGAATGGCGAAATTCACGCCCACCATGCCCACCTCGACGCGGCTGACGAAATCGCGGGCAGCATCGCCGTCGCGGGTGAAGATGGCGACGCCATTGCCGTAATCGTGCTCGGACGGCAGCCGCACCGCCTCTTCGTAGTCTTTGGCGCGCACGACGGAAAGCACCGGGCCGAAAATCTCCTCTTTGTAGATGCGCATCTCGGGCGTCACGTGGTCGAACAAGCAGCCGCCCATGAAGTTCCCGCGCTCATAGCCCTGGAGCTTGAAACCGCGGCCGTCGACGACGAGCTTGGCGCCTTCCTTGATGCCGAGGTCGACGTAGCTTTTGACCTTTTCGAGATGCGCCTTGGTGATCATCGGACCGTAATCGGCCTGGGTGTCGGTCGACGGCCCGATCTTCAAGCTCTCGACCCGCGGCACGAGTTTCTCCAAGAGAATGTCCGCCGTCTTCTTGCCGACCGGCACCGCCACCGAGATCGCCATGCAGCGCTCGCCGGCCGAGCCGTAGCCGGCGCCGATCAGCGCATCGACGGCCTGATCCATGTCGGCGTCCGGCATCACGATCATGTGGTTCTTGGCGCCGCCGAAACATTGCGCGCGTTTGTTGTTGGCGCAGGCCGTCGTGTAGACGTATTCGGCGATGGCGGACGAGCCGACGAAGCCGATCGCTTTGATGCGCGGGTCGGTGAGGAGGGTATCGACCGCTTCCTTGTCGCCGTTGACGACGTTGAGGACGCCCGCCGGCAGCCCGGCCTCGAGCAAAAGCTCGGCGAGCCGCATCGGCACCGACGGATCGCGCTCCGAGGGCTTGAGGATGAAGGCATTGCCGCAGGCGAGCGCCGGGGCAAATTTCCACAACGGGATCATGGCGGGAAAGTTGAACGGCGTGATGCCGGCGACGACACCGAGCGGCTGGTGCATGGAGTAGAGGTCGATGCCGGGACCGGCGCCCTCGGTGTATTCGCCCTTGAGGAGGTGCGGAATCCCGCAGGCGAACTCGACCACTTCCAGGCCGCGCTGCACGTCGCCCTTGGCGTCGGCGAAGGTCTTGCCGTGTTCGGAGGAGAGAAGTTTTGCCAAGCTGTCGGATTCCCCCTGCGCCAATTCGAGAAATTTCATCAGCACGCGCGCCCGCCGCTGCGGGTTGGTGGCCGCCCAGGCCGGCTGCGCCATCTCGGCGACCGCGATGGCGTGCTCGACCTCGGAATGCTTGGCGAAGGCGACCGTGGCCTGCACCTCGCCGGTGTTGGGATCAAAAACGTCGCCGAAACGCCCCGATGTCCCCTTCACCTCTTTGCCGCCGACGAAGTGGCCGATCTCGCGCATGGGCTTTCTCCCTGGACAATGAACGGCGCCGCGGCCGTCTCGCTTTTGCCATTGTGCCGCTTTTTTCCGCAACGGTCACGGGGGGTCAGGGGCCGCATTGCATCCGCTTTTATTTGCCAACGAGCGACCGAACCGTCTCAATCGGCATCAGCATGACGCGCTCGCCGAGCGGCGAGCGAATGAAACCGTGGCGCTCATAAAAGCCGACAGCTGCTTCGTCGATGGCATGGGCGACGACGCCGCGAACTCCCGCAATCTCGGATGCTGCCAGGCACCGCCTCAGTGCGTCGGCCAATAACGCCGATCCCAAACCTCGGCCTTGCCATTGTGCATCGTCGGCAAGGCGGCCGATCAAAAGGAGCGGCATTTGCTCCGGCATGCCGCGCCGGAGTTTCGCGGAAGCAAGCGCGTTGCGCTGCTCGACGGCAGCTGAGACGGAGAAATAGCCGACAACGCAATCCGGCTCCGCCGCGGGGCAAACGACGTAGGTCCGCGCGGAAAGTCCCTCGCTCGCGCGCGCCCGTTCGCGCAGCCACTGATCGAGCGATGGATGGGCGCCGTTGGCGAACCGGGAAATATCGTGCCGAGCGCCGAGGGGCTCCGGAGCGCGAAGCTGCAGCGAGGCGGCGCTCACGCCTCCCACGGCGGCTTCCGGTTCAACCGGGCGCGGGCCTTGGCGGATTTTTTCGGCGGCGCATCGAGCAAAGCCAGAAAGCGCGCATGCGCGTCGTCGTCGAGGAAGAACGTGCGCTGGTCGAGGATCGTGTCCTCCGCCTGACGGCGGGCGCTCTCCAGCATGAATTCCGACAGCTTCTGGCCGCGCAAGGCCGCCGCGCGATTGAGTAGAGCTTTCGCCTCCGCGGAAGCACGGATTTGGATCACATCGTCCTTGCGTCGCGTGGATGTGGGCATGGCGCACTTAACCTTCAGGGTAGGGGAACATCACATCCTTGTATTGATGTTGTCAATACAACGCGCCAGAGGACGAGAGCTAATTGCTCCTTCTCGGCAACGCCCCGATGCGCGTCAACGGCAGCGACAGGCCCTGCTCCAGGCCTCCCCCCGGGCAATCGGATAGCAGAGGTAACCGTCCCTTAAGCGCAATGACGGTACCGTATGGTGGTGCGGTCCGTTGGGCCAGCTGTCGCGCGGTGGGAGCGGTTTATGGATATTTCGACAGGCCTTGGCTTGGTCGCCGGGGCGGTCGTCGTCGTGACCATGATGTTCATGGGCGGCGATATGCGAATGTTCGTCAGCGATCACGCGATCATCGTCATTTTTGGTGGCTCGTTTGCCGCGACATTGATCCGCTTTCCGCTGACCGCGATCTTCCATGGGCTGCCGTTGGGAGCCAAATTTGCCTTCACGATGCGCCAGACCACACAGCGCGAACTTGTTGACGAGATCGCCGGTCTTGCCGAGGTCGCGCGCAAGCTAGGGCCGCTCGGGCTCGAGAAGGTCGAAATCGAGGACCCGTTCCTGGCCAAGGGAATTCGCTTCGTCGCCGACGGCTATGACGCCGACTTTATCCGTGACAATCTCGAACGCGACCGCGACAATTTCCTCACCCATCTCGACGAAGGCCAGAAAATCTACCGCGCGGTCGGCGATTGCGCGCCGGCTTTCGGCATGGTCGGCACCTTGATCGGCATGGTGCAGATGTTCGCCAACATGACCGATCCGTCCAAACTAGGCCCCTATATGGCGACGGCACTCCTGGCAACGCTGTACGGCGCGGTGCTGGCGAATGTTTTCTGTCTGCCGCTCGCCGATAAGCTGCACCTCAAGCTGGTCGACGAGGAGGTCAACCGCACGCTGATCATCGACGGCATCCTCATGATCCGAGAGGCCAAGAGCCCGGCGCTCGTGCGCG
Organism: Xanthobacteraceae bacterium; assembly: GCA_049522435.1. Classification (GTDB taxonomy): domain Bacteria; phylum Pseudomonadota; class Alphaproteobacteria; order Rhizobiales; family Xanthobacteraceae; genus BOG-931. The sequence goes on along the minus strand of JBEKNW010000075.1, from coordinate 13,590 downwards.
AGATGCTGATCGCGTATTTGCCGGAGAAGCACCGCTACGAAGAGCCGGAACCGGTGCCGGCCTGACGGCGCGCCGCGAGGATGTAAGCCAAGGACATGAGCAATGGCGCGGCGTAAGGAAGCGCAGCACGCCGGCCACGGCTGGTTCGTGACCTTCGCCGATCTCATGGGCCTCTTGGTGAGCTTCTTCGTCATGCTGGTTGCCTTTTCCAACCAGGACCAGCAGAAGCTGCAGATAGTGGCCGGCTCGATGCGCGACGCCTTCGGCGTGCAGAACAACGTGCGCTATTCGGGCGTCATCGAAGTCAACGGCCTGCCCACCCGGGCGAAGCTCAAGAACGCGGCGCACATCCAGCCCGAGGATGCGTCCGCGACGCCGACGCCCGACGAAAACGACCGCAATCGCGAGTACGGCGCCAAGCTCAAGAGTGACCAGGTCTTCGCGCTGGCTACGGCGTCGCTGCGCCAGGCTTTGCAGGAAATGCCGGAGCTCACGGAAGCCTCCAAACACATCATGGTCGAGGAGACCAAAGAAGGCTTGAACATCGAGATCGTCGACCAGGAGGGCCGCTCGATGTTCGCGGAGGGCTCCAAGGAGCCAAACGAGCGCACCCGCCGCATTATCGAGAAGCTCGCCGGACCGCTCAAGGCGACGCCCTATCGCCTCTCGATCACCGGCCACACCTCCGCCTCGAAGACGCCGCCGCGGCCCGATTACGGGGCGTGGAACCTATCGGTGGACCGCGCCAATGCGGTGCGCCAGATCCTGGAAGAGGAAGGCCTTCCCTCGGCGAATTTTTATGCCGTGGCCGGCAAGGCCGATACCGACCCGTTGTTCCCCGATGACCCGTTTATCGCGGCCAATCGCCGCGTGACCATCACCTTGATGCGCGAGGCGCCCCCGGTTCCGCCGGATTTGAAGCCCTAAACCTACCATCCGAGCTGCCAAAAAGCCGCTTGATTCCGCGCGCGGTTGACGCAAGCTGTCGGCTGACGAAGCTTGTTCAGGAGATGGACGATGTCGGATCAACCGATAGGAGGGCGCGGCGTGCGCGATCTGACGCCGCAAGAAGTCGCGCATGGGCTCAAGCAATGCCGCGTCGTACTGGTCGACGTGCGTGAATCGAACGAGACGGCGCTCGAGCGCTTCCCCGGCGCCGTTCTGCTGCCGCTCTCCGGGTTCGATCCGGCCGCAATCCCGGCGCCGCCGGGATGCGAAGTGGTGTTTGCCTGCCGCTCCGGGCGCCGCTCGGCGACCGCCTCGCTCGCGGCGCGGGAGCAAGGCTTCGCCTACGATTCCCATCTCGCCGGCGGAATTCTGGCGTGGAAGGCCGCCGGACTGCCGACCGAGACGTGATTGCTGCTGATGGCTTCGGAACACTTTCCGCTCATTCCCGCGCAAGCGGCCCCCTCCCTTCCCCTCCCCCGCAAGCGGGAGAGGGAAGGGGGCGGACGGCGCGTAAGAGCTGGGTCCCCGCTTGCGCGGGGACGAGCGGAATCATTTTCGCGATCGTGGTTGCAGTGGCCGGCGCCTTGTTGGGCGGCATGTTGCCGGCGACGGCGCAGAAGGAACGCGTCGTCAATTTCTACAACTGGTCGGACTATATCGATCCAACTGTCCTTGACGATTTCACCAAAAAAACCGGCATAAAGGTCCGCTACGACACGTTCGACTCCAACGACACGCTGGAGGCGAAACTTTTGGCCGGCAAATCCGGCTATGATGTCGTGGTACCCACCGGTTATTTTCTCGCCCGCCAGATCACGGCCGGCATTTTCCAGAAGCTCGACAAGAGCAAGCTGCCGAACCTCGTCAATGCCTGGTCCGAAATCGCGAACCGGCTGGCGATTTACGATCCCGGCAATCAGTATGCCGTTAATTATATGTGGGGCACGACCGGGATCGGCTACAACGTGAAGGAGGCCAGGGAAATCCTCGGGGCGAACGCGGCGATCGACACTGCGATCGACTCTTGGGACGATGTGTTCGACCCGGAAAAGATCGCCAGGTTCAAGGATTGCGGCATCCACCTGCTCGATTCCTCAGACGACATCATGCCGGCCGCGCTCCATTATCTTCATCTCGATCCGAATTCGAGCGAGCCGGGCGATTTGCAAAGGGCTGCGGATCTCCTGGTCAAGATCAGGCCCTACGTCCGCAAGTTTCATTCCTCGGAATATCTCAACGCACTCGCGACCGGCGAAATCTGCTTCGTCGTCGGCTTCTCCGGCGACATCAAGCAGGCGCAAAAACGCGCGGCTGAGGCGAAGAGCGCGTTCGCGATCGGCTATGCGATCCCCAAGGAGGGCGCGCAATTGTGGTTCGACAACCTCGCCATCCCCAAGGACGCGCCTGATGTCGCCGAGGCGCACGAGCTCATCAACGATCTGCTCAAGCCCGAAGTGGCGGCGAAGAACAGCAATTTCATTTCCTACGCCAACGGCAACCTGGCGAGCCAGCAATTCATCGACAAATCGATCCTCGACGACCGCACCATCTATCCCGATGCCGCGACCATGGCGAAGCTCTACACCATCATCGCGCACGACCAGAAGACGCAGCGGCTGATCAACCGGCTGTGGACGCGGATCAAGACGGGGAGGTGAGGCCGGGTCAGGCTAAGTCCCGACTTCCCAGCGCCAACCTGCAAGGTCTGCCAGCCGGACAATCCCGACAAGATATGGCAAGAAGGTGTTCCGCGAGGTAGCGCGCGGGGACCGCGGCGTTGTAGACGCCCGATCACTCGGCACATCTATCGAAAGCGGGACGTTTTAGAACCCCCAACAATGGACTTGCGCACCGATTCGACCTAGTCTGTGGTGCCTGCGCCGCCAGCGGCGGGCGGCGAGGAGAGCGTATGTTGGATGCACAAGCCTGCAACGTGCTTATGATCTATCCTCGCTTCGACGCGGATACGTTCTGGAATTTCAAGAAAACCTCCGAAGTATTCGGCGCCAAATATCCAGCGGCGCCGCTGGGCTTGATCACCGTCGCGGCGCTGCTGCCGCGTTCCTGGCCGATCCGCCTGGCCAACCGCAACACCGAGGAATTGAGCGACGACGACCTTGACTGGGCCGATCTGATCTTCACCGGCGGCATGCTGCCGCAGCAGAGCGACACGCTTGATGTCGTCGATCTCTGCCGTGCGCGGGGAAAGTCCGTTGCCGTGGGCGGGCCTGGCGTCACGTCGTCTCCCCATCTCTATCAGACGGCGAATTTTCGCGTCCTCGGTGAAGCCGAAGGGGTCATCGACAAATTCGTCGAAGCCTGGGAGGCGGGCACGCGCGAAGGGGTGTTCGAGGCGGAGAAATTTCAGGTCGACGTGACCAAGACGCCGATCCCCCGCTTCGATCTCCTGAAATTCGATGACTACCTCCAGATCGGCGTGCAGTTCTCTCGCGGCTGTCCGTTCACCTGCGAGTTCTGCGACATCATCGAACTCTACGGGCGCATGCCGCGCGCCAAATCCAGCGCCCAGATGCTAGCGGAACTCGACGAACTCTATCGCCTGGGCTATCGCGGCCATGTCGACTTCGTGGACGATAACCTCATCGGCAACAAGAAGGCCGTCAAGGCATTCCTTCCGGAGCTCGCAAAGTGGCTCGAAGCGCGCGACTATCCGTTCGAGTTCACGACCGAAGCATCGATCAATCTCGCCGATGATCACGAACTCCTGATGCTGATGAACCAGGCCAATTTCGTCGGGGTTTTTGTCGGTATCGAAAGCCCCGACACAGCGACGCTGATTGCGATGCGAAAGAAGCAGAACACGCGCCGCAATATTGCACAGAGCATCCACAAGCTCTACGCAGCCGGTCTTTTTGTGATCGCCGGGTTCATTGTCGGTTTCGACAGCGAGACGCAGTCGGTGGCGGATGCGATGGTCGATCTGATCGAGGAAGCGGCGATCCCGGTGTGCATGGTGGGCCTGCTTTACGCGCTGCCTAACACGCAGCTCACGCGCCGACTCGAAAAGGAAGGCCGTCTGCATCCGCATCCCGAACGCGAGAATCTGAAGAGTGCGGATCAGTGCACGATGGGCCTTAACTTCGAGACGCGGCGGCCACGGCAGGAGGTCCTCGCCGACTACGTGCGTATTCTCGAGCGCATCTATGATCCGGTCGCCTATGCGGGCCGTCTCCGGCGTCTGGCGAAAATGCTCGACCATTCCAGCCGCAAGCAGCGGACGGGCGCGCAGCATTCGCGGCGCGGGCTTGGCAATCTCGAAGTGCTGCACCGTGTCATTACAAATCTGCCCGAACCGCGCGACCTCTTCCGTCGCACGTTGACCGAGTGCATTTCAAGCAATCCGGCTTCGACCCGCTGGATTGTGGTGCAGATGGCACTTTACCTGCACGTCGGGCCGTTCTCGCGCGAAGTGATCGCTCATCTCGAGACCATGATTGCCGCACTCGAGCCGGCTGTCGTGGAACCACGCGCGCGGTTGGAGCTGACAGGCTCGAATCTCGCGATGTGAAGCGCTCCGGGCGCTTGCGTTCCGTTGTGGTGCCCGACGGGGTTGTCGACAAGCTCGAATAAGCCCAGTGGTCTCCACGAGAATAAATCCGAATTTCGCCACGTGGTGCCTCACCTCCATCTCCGGTGCAGCCAGAGCCATTGCTCGGGATGCTCGCGCACCCAGTCCTCGGTCACCGCGGTGATCGCCTGCATGGTCCCCTTAATGTCGATGCGGCCGTCGGCGTCGCGCGCTGGCTCGACCGGGTCGGTGATCTCCGCCCAAAAACTGTTGCCGTCGGGCAGCCGCACCACGCGCATTCCATGAATCGGACATTCGGTCTGCCGGGCCAAGAGCGCGATCAGCGGATTGGCAAGGCACCGTCGGCCGAAAAAGGTCACCTCAACGCCTTTACCGTAATGTTGGTCGGCGAGCATGCCGACATGGGCGCCGGACTGCAAAAGCCGCGCCAGCTTCACCGGCGCGGCGAGGCCGGCCGGGATCAGTTCGCCCATCAGCGGCGCCCGCAGCTTGACGATGACGTCGCTGATGGCGGCGATATTCGGCCGCCGATAGAGGATGGCAGTGGGGGCGCCGAGCAATTTTGCGACGACGCCGGGAAGTTCCCAATTGGCGAGATGGGCGGTAAAGCCGAGAATCGGCTTGCCACTTTTCACGATGCGCTCGTAGCGTTCCTTCGCTTCCGGCGGGTAGGTGATGAGGTCGCGCGTAAGCGAGCCGAAGCCCTCGACGCAGAATTCATCGAGGTGCGCGAACTCCACGGCAATCCGGCCGAGATTGTCCCACACGCCGCCGAGGATTTGTTCGATCTCGGCGGCGGATTTTTCCGGAAACGCGGCGCGCAAATTGTCGCGGCCGATACGGTGCTCCGGAAACAGCGGGCCGGCCTTGCGCATCAGCGCGCCGGCGAAGTTCGCCGTGCGCTTGCGATCCATGCGCTTGATCGCGCTCAGCAGTCCAACCGCGAGCGCGCCGATGATCGCATCGAGCAACAGCTTGAAGCGCCGTTCCGCCATCAGAGCATGATCCGGAAAAAGCTTGTCCCGGACCTGATCCGGGGTGGAAACCGGTTTTCCGAAAAGATCATGCTCCACCAAAAAATAGAACGCGATTCGCGTTCTAGAACGTGACGATGATCTTGCCGAAAACCTGCCGGCTTTCGAGCCGCGCGAGACCGTGCTCGAAGTCGGCGAGCGCGATCTCGGTGTCGATCACCGGCAGGAGACCGGACGCCATCTTGGCCAGGCTCTCGCGGATGTTGCGCATGGAGGCGCCGAACGAGCCGAAGATGCGATATTGCTGCAGGAAGAGCTGGAACAGATTGATGGTCGTCGACTGGCCGGAGGTCGATCCGCAGGTGACCAGCCGCCCGCCACGCTTGAGGCACAGGAGCGAGCTGTTGAAGGTATCGGGGCCGACATGCTCGAAGGCGACATCGACGCCTTTCTTGGTGGTGAGCTTGCGCACCACGCCTTCGAACCGCTCGGTCCGGTAGTTGATGACGTGGTCGGCGCCGAGCGCCTTGGCCTTCGCCGCTTTCTCGTCGTCGCCGACGGTGGTGATGACGGTGCAGCCGATCGCCTTGGCCATTTTGATGGCAACCGTGCCGATACCGGAACCGCCGGCTTGCACCAAAATAGTCTCGCCCGGTTCGAGCTTGGCGTTGTCGAACAGCATGTGCTGCACGGTCGAGAAGGCAACCGGCGCACAGGCGGCATCGCGGAAGCTCACCCCCGCCGGGACCGGGATCACCAGCCGCGCCGGCATGTTGATCAGATCGCGGGCAAAGCCGTCGACATGGAAGCCCATGATGCCGCCGACATTTTCGCAGAGATTGTCGCGACCCTCGCGGCAGGCCTTGCATATCCCACAGGTCAGTGCGCCGTAGGCGACGACGCGGTCGCCCACCTGCAAAGCTGCCACGTCGGGGCCGACGGCGAGGACTTCGCCCGCTGCTTCCACGCCGACAATGAGGGGCAGCTTGCGCTTGGCGAACGCCATGCCGCGCCAGCCCCAAACGTCGATGTGATTGAGGCCGATCGCCTTGATGCCGATCTGCACCTCGCCCGCCGCAGGCGCCGGCGGGATCGCGACATCGCGAAGCTCGATCTTGCGATCGGCGACGAGCGTGAGCGCGCGCATGGAGCCCACACCCTTCCCTCCCCCGCTTGCGGGGGAGGGAAGGGTGGGGGCGGGGTGCTCGCCGCCTGGGATCGTGCCCACAAGGAGGCTCACAACGGCTCCCGCGCCATGACGAGGCAGACATTCTGGCCGCCGAAGCCGAACGAATTGGAAATAGCGCGATGAAGCGTCGCGTCGCGCGCCACATTTGGCACGACATCGAGCGGGATCGCGGGATCTGGAACGGCATGGTTGATCGTCGGCGGGATGCGTTGGTGTTCGAGCGTGAGGAGCGTGAACGCCGCTTCGACCGCGCCGGCGGCAGTCAAGGTGTGACCGATCATCGATTTGTTGGACGAGATCGGAATGCCGCGGATGCGCTCGCCGAACACGGTCGAGACCCCGAGATACTCCATTTTGTCGTTCTCGGGCGTAGAGGTGCCGTGGGCGTTGATGTAGTCGACGTCCTCCGGCCCGACGCCGGCATCGGCAAGCGCATTGCGCATGCAGGCGATGATCGGCTTGCCGTCGGGGCTTGACCGGGTGCGGTGGAACGAATCGGATTTTTCCCCGCATCCTTCGATTATGCCGAGCACGCGCGCGCCGCGGGCGCGGGCATGATCCAAATCCTCGAGCACGAGGGCGGCGCCGCCTTCTGCAAGCACGAAGCCGTCGCGGTTCTTGGAGAACGGCTTGGAGGCCTGCTCCGGCGGGTCATTTTGCGTCGAGAGCGCGGAGAGGAGCGAAAAGCGTATCAGCTGTTCCGGCGTCACTGAACCGTCGGCGCCAATCACCAGCACGGCTTGGCACTCCCCGCGCCTTATTGCCTCCAAGCCGAGCTGGATAGCGGTCCCGCCAGACGCGCACGCGGTGTTGAGCGAGATCGGCGATCCCTCGGTGCCGAAATGGTCGGCGAGGTGCTCGCCGACGATGCCAAATCTGAATGCCCCGTAGTTGGTCGCGAATTCGCGGGCGACGCGCAGGAGGTCAGGGTATCCGGCATCCGTATTGGCCGCCGCCATTTCGGCCAATTTGAACCGGCAGGGCCATTCGACTTCGAGCGGCGGCGGCGCCAGACACAACGGCCCGGGGAAACGGCCCTTCGCGCCGATGCTGGATTCGGCGATCGCCTCTTCGCCGGCGATGAGCGCGATGCGTTCGGAGAGCTGCGCCGGCGACATATAGTCCCGGTACACATCGTCGACGGTGCCGGCGATCGTGGTTCGCAGACCGTCGGTCGGAAAGCGTGAAATGCGCCGGATGCCGGAGAGGCCGCGCGTCAATTTCGCCCAATTGTCGGATTTGCCGACGCCAAGCGAGGTCACCAGGCCCATCCCAGTGACGGCAACGATGGGACGACCTGCCTTGTCCCGTCTTGCAGCGCCTGCCGTTACGCCTGCCATGAAGTTCCCCTTCAATTGACCCGTTCGATGAGCGCGAGCCCCTCGCCGCGCCAACTGCCCACGCTGGTGACGACGATTTGGCAAAGCGCGGACGGACTTTCGCCGATATCTCCTGTCCCCGTCGGCGGAAACAGCTTGCCGTGCTCAAGCACCGTGCAGGCGATCCCCAGATTGGCCATGAACTGGGCGTCGATCCCATGCCCGATATACGTTCCGGTATTGCGCACGGGAAGGCCAATTTCCCTGAGCACCTGGCGTTCCGCCGACGTCGCCGGTTCGAGCCCGGCGGCGCCGGAAATGACGGCGGCGCGCGCGCGGTCGACCTGCGCTGCGATCGCGTCCCATTGGCGGCGCAGCGTTGCCTCGATTTCCCCCTCTCGACGCAGATTGCGGTCGGAACAAATCGGAAAAATCCGCGCCCGTGGCCGTGCGCCGCGCGCTTGCGCATGATCGCGGCTTTCAAGTACGAGGAAGGCTCCGAGCGTCGCAAGCGCGAGGCCACCCTTCGGGCCACGATCCCAGACCGCCGCGAACTTGCCCTTCAATGCCGCAGCGCCGAGCTCGAAGACGAGCAGGAGATCCCAGCGTGCCCCGTGAGCAGCGCCGCCGACCAGCGTCAACTCACTCTGTCCGGCGGCAACGCGCGCCTGCGCGACGCGCACGGCATCGACGCCCGCGGCCTCCTCGCCGAGAAACGTGCGCGAGGACCCGACGACGCCGTGGACGAGCGAGATATTGCCGGCGAGCAGGTTGGGGAGCTGCGCCAAAAACAAGGTCGGGCGCAGATCATTCATCAGGCGCTCGTTGAGGAAGGCGCCGGGTTCGCCTACTTTGCCCACACCAGCGAGGATCGCGGTGTCGACAGCGACATCACGCTCGCCGCCACCGGCGGCGACGATCATGTCGGTACGGTCGAGCAGATCGGGCTTGCCGGCAATGCCGGCATCGCTGAGCGCGAGCCCGGCCGCGTAAACCCCGACACGCTGCCACATCTCCATCTGCCGCTGATCGCTCTTCTTCGGAATCTGCTTGTCAAAATTGATCGGCCCGAGCCGATGCACGATGTAGGGCGCAAAGCTTTTGTCGTCGTAAGGCGGCGGATCGCCCCGCTCGAGGTGGTTCCAGGTCGCTTCGAGCCCTTCGCCAAGGCACGTGAGTAGACCGACGCCGGTGATCCACACCTCGCGGCGTTCAGTCACTTGATGAACTCCTTGACCGGGACGTCGAGCCGCTCCGCCAAGTGCAATAATGCCTGGCGGAATTCCGGACTCGGAAAGGGCATGATGCGATAGGTGATCTGGGTATCGCACACGATCTTCTTCTGCCGCCATCCCTGACACTCGCTGACGGCGAAGCCCGAGCCCTCATGCACGACCCGGCCGGCGAATTCGAGTTCGTCGCCGGGAAACACCGCCGTGCGGAATTTGGCTTCCTTGACGCTGACCAGGAACGGCATGGCGGTGAAACCACAGAGCGCCATCACCAGCCATCCGGTCGTCTGCGCCATGCATTCGATCAGCAGCACGCCCGGCATCAGCGGATAGGTCGGAAAGTGACCCTCGAACACCGTGCTCTCTCTCGGCACGGTGCTGACCGATCGAACGCGGCGCTCGTCGACGTCGAGCGCGACGATGCGGTCGATCATGTGGAAATATTCAAAACGCATAGGTGGCGCCTCAGGCGCCCTTCGCCGCGATCAGCTTGTCGATTTGCTCGCTCAGATTCTTCAGCACGAAGTACTGGTCCGTCGTGGCCTTTCCGTCATTGACTTCCTCGGTCCATTGCTCGAGCGGCAGCTTGATGCCGAACGTCTTGTCGATGGCGAAGGCGATGTCCAGGAAGTCGAGACTGTCGATCTCGAGATCGTTGATGGCGTGGCTTTCCAGCTTGATGTTCTCGCGCGGAATGTCGCAGGTTTCCGCAATGATATCAGCAACCTTATCGAACGTACTGGACATCGGGCATGCTCATTTGCTGGCCGCATGAATGGCGCCGGCCGCAGGGACGGCGCCGAACAAGCCCGATCGCTGCGGGCCCTTCCGGTCGTGGCTGCCCGTATAGCGAAGGACGTCGCCAAGTTCAACGCCGCCTTGCTCGACCGCGCAATGACGCCGCTCCTGCCGCCATTCCAGCCGGCCGCGATCTGTCCTAAAATCCCGGCAATGAGCATGCGGCAATCCCTCTGCCCCTTGGGCAGGTATCCAACCGGAGCAATTCAATGACTCATCTTGCTTGCAAATACATCGGTCACGGCCTCGCCGCTATTTTTGCGCTGGCGGCGGTGCAGCTTTCGGCGGCCTATGCCCAAGCTGCCGACTACAATGTCGGCCCGATCCACATCGCCCAACCCTGGGCGCGCGCGACCCCGAAGGGCGCAAATTCGGCCGCCGGCTACATGACGGTCACCAACAATGGCACGGCGGCGGATCGCCTCACCTGCGTCGCGAGCGACGCCGCCGCGCAATGCCAAATCCACTCCATGACCATGGAAGGCGGCGTGATGAAGATGCGGCCAATGGAAGGCGGCCTCGAAATCAAGCCGGGCGAGACCGTCACGCTCAAGCCGTCGGGCTTCCACGTGATGTTCGTCGACCTCAAGCACCCTCTGGAACAGGGCAACATGGTCAAGGCGACGCTCAAATTCGAGAAGGCCGGTACGGTCGAGGTCGAGTACCCCATCATGGCCATCGGGGCTGCCGCGCCTGGCGTTCCGGCGGGCGGCGGCATGATGGAAGGCCATGGCGGCATGATGCCAATGGACAAGCATTGACGGCGACCGTCGACCAACCCGTCGAACTGACGGCCGGCGGGGCGAACAGGCGTCTCGCCGGCCGAATGGAATTAAAATTCGCACCTTACGATTGGTTAAGACTAGTCGACGTATCATTGTGACGTCATTGCGCGGTTCATGAGCATGAACGATTCCGATTCAAAAGACGTCCGCAATTGGTCCGGGCCGATCAAGAACCTGGCCGAGGACGAGCGCCGGTCGCTGGTCGATTCGATGAGCGCCGCGCCGCGGCCGCGGATCGCGGTCGCGGAGGCGCTGCGCAACAATTGGTTCGAGATCTGGTACCAGCCCAAGATCGATCTCAAGCGCAAATGCCTCGCCGGCGCCGAGGCGCTGGCGCGCATTCGCCACCCGCAGCTTGGCGTTTTGCTGCCCGGCAGTTTTCTTCCCGACGTCGACGAGGACAGCATTGCGGAACTCACCCAGCATGCGCTGTTGGCGACGCTCTGCGACTGGACGATGTTCGAGGAAGCGGGCTTTAATCTTCATCTCGCCATCAATGTGCCGGTCAGCGTGCTGTTCAAGCTGCCGATCCCGCGGCTGGTCGCCGAATATCGGCCGAAATCCCCGCGCTGGCCCGGGCTCATCCTCGAAGTGACCGAGGACCAGATCGTTCGCGACATCGCGCTCGCCAACGAGATCGCCACCCAATTGCGCGTGAGCGGCATCACCATCGCGATCGACGATTTCGGGGCCGGCTATTCATCTTTTTCGAGCCTGCGCGATCTGCCGTTCGCGGAGCTCAAGATCGACCACTCTTTCGTGATGGGCTGCGCGACCGATGCGACCAACGCCGCCATCTGCCAGACCGCCATCGACCTGGCGCACCGCTTCGGCAGTGCCGCGGTGGCCGAAGGGGTGGAGAGCACGGCCGACCTGCAAGCCTTGATGGTGATGGGTTGCGACTTCGGGCAGGGGGTGCTGATCGCGCCGCCGATGCCGAAGGAACGCTTCCTCGAACTGTTGCGCCAGCGCATGAACAAGCCGCGCGCGGCCGCCGCCAGGGCCCCCGATCCATCGGGCAACAAGACCGTCGGCCGCGTCGCCTGAGCTTTATTTGTTCGCCGGCTCGCGGAACGGCGCCGGCGTGCCCGCGGCGACCGGCATGCGGAACACGTTGAGCGTCATCGCTACCATGGCGTAGTAGCCGAGGATGCCGACAAGCTCGACCGTGCCGGCATCGCCGAGCAGCTTATGCACGCGGGCGAAGGTGGCATTGCTCACGCGCCGCGTCGCGTAGAGTTCCTTGACGAAGGCGTAGATCGCCATCTCGTCCCGCAGCGCCGATTTGGGTACGCGCCCCGCCTGAAGATCGCGGATCGTCGCTTCCTTCACGCCTTTCCGCTCGGCGATCACCGCGTGCGCCGCCCATTCGTACTGTGCCTTCCAATATTGGGCGGTGAACAGGATGGCGAACTCCGAGAGCCGCGGCGGCACGCGCGTGCCGAAGCGCACATAGGCGCCGAGCTGCTGCGCCAACTGGCCGAAGCCGGGCGCATGCAGATAGACTGCGAACGGACCGTCCATGCTGAACCGGCCGCGCGGGCCGGATGTGATCGCCTCGACGAGCGCCTGCTGCTCGCCGGTGAGGCGCGCCGCGGCGAGCGCGGGCAGGCGAGGCAATGGCGACCGAGGTTTGCGTGATCGGGGCGATGACGATTTTTTCGGCATGGATTCCTCTGTGCCAGACTTCATGGCTCCCCTTGCCATGTAAGGACATGAAATAGCCTGCCGAGCGAGCCTGCCGACTATTTCTTCCCGACGAGGTCGATCAGCGCCGACATGCCGACATGCGCCGTGCCTTCATTGAGCACGCTGTCATGCTCGCGAATGTCGAGTTCCGACAGGTCGCCGAAGGCCGCTTCGAGGATGGCGCGCGTGCAGGTGCGCTCCGCGTCCGCCGGTCCGCCGGTCCGATAATTGAGCTGCTCGGGGCGGTAGCTCTGCATGAGCAGGAGCCCGCCCGGCTTGAGAGCAGCTTTAAAATTTAAGAAAAATGCGGTCCGCTCGGCGGGGGCGAGGTGGATGAAGATCGCCGCGATCACATCGAACGCGCTTTTGGGCCAGCGCCAGCTGGTGACGTCGGCCACTTCGGTGGCGAGCCGCACGCCGCGTTGTTGCGCGAGCACGCGCGCCTTGGCGAGCGCCGTCGGAGAAAAATCGATGGCGAGCACGTCGAGCCCCTGTTCGGCGAGCCAAACGCCGTTGCGGCCTTCGCCGTCCGCCACCGTCAGTGCGGTTTGACCAGCGCGCAGCCGATGCGCTTGGCTCTTGAGGAACGCGTTCGGTTCCTTGCCGAATAGATAGCCGGGGGCGCCAAACCGCGTCTCCCATCGTTCCAGGTCCGACATGGCTCGTCTCAGGCCGCGTGACGGGGAAAGGGCTGCTGTCGCCGGATCCGTCGGGCGGCGCGACGCATTTGCGACTCGAAGAAGTGTTCGGTCATTCGGCTCAGATATTCCAGTGCGGCGGTCATTGGCGTGCTCCTTCTAGCGATGATGCTCCAACCAGGAACGGCACGCTACTGCCGGCCGCTCGCTGCGGAAGTGACCGGCGTCACAACACTTCATTTTCCGCTCTTGGGTTTCAAACCTCCGTCTTCAGACGGAGACTGGCTTGAGCCCTAGTTTCACACTCTTCTCTCCAAAAAAGGGCGCGCACCCATGGGGTGTGCAAGCCCTTTTTTGGAGAGAAGAGTATGTCCTACAGCACCGGCAGTCACACGGTTTTTTACCACCGCTATCACATCGTCTGGATTACCAAGTATCGCTACAAGGTGCTGCAGGGGAAACTGCGGG
>JBEKNW010000074.1:0-20877 GCA_049522435.1 Xanthobacteraceae bacterium | reverse complement strand
ATTCTGATCAAAGGCGACGAGGGCTCGGCTCAAATCGTTCCGTTCCATGGGACGCTCCATCGGTTGCTGTTGCCAATCGCAGCGATGGTGCCACACCCTCGCCGCCGCCCCATAGGATCTACACCCGCTACGCGTCGAGCGCATCACGCCGGGCGCCACGCGAGCGGATGCGCTGTCAGGTGGCGATCGATCGTCACAAGATGCAAGCTTTCCACGGCGCATTGAGCGAGCAACAGGCGGTCGAAAGGATCGCGGGTCGTCGGCTCGGGGTCAACAGCTGCAAGTACGTGAGAGGCTTCAATCGCCAACAATACAAGACCCAAGTTTTCAACGAGTTCCGGCAGCCGCGCCAGCGGCGCCTTGAGCGCAAGCTTGCCGAGGCGGAACTTGATTGCGATTTCCCAGAGGCTCGCCACACTGGCGTGCACTGCGGCGTCCGGACTCGCAAGCGCTTCCCGCACGCGGGCGTCGAGCCGCCCCTCGACCAACGCAATCAACACGCTGGTGTCGAGCAGCAGCCGCATCGATCAACGGAGCGGTCTCAGCAGGAAATCCTCCGCAAGCGGTTCATCGAAGTCGTCAGCGACAGAACTGAAAATCTCGTCGATCGCGTACTTGCGCTTGAATTCTCCGATCGCTTCCAGCCTCAGTCCGGCCTTCTCCCGATGCGGGACGAGGTCCAATATCGGCTTTCCGTTGCGCGTAACCACCACCGTCTCACCGCGCTCGACAATGCGAGCCAGCGCCGTCAGCCTGTCCTTTGCATCTTTGATCGATATGGTGGTGGTCATGACCAGAAAATAGCCGCCGGTGGCTGCATGCGCAAGGACTCGATTACCTCGCCGCTCGATGGGGCGAGAAACCGATTATCGCCGCACCGCTGGACGATGCTTTCAGCCGCGAAGGCGCGCGAAAAAATCCGCGGCGGGCGCGCCACGTATCGGCGTGCCTCGCCGACCGGCGAAGCCCGGCGCCTACTGCTGCGACAGGATGATCCTGGCGTCGACGGCCATGCAGCCATCGTCGAGCGCCAGGCAGGGGTTCAGGTCCACCTGGTCGATCTGCGGCTGTTCCTCCAGCAGGCGGCCGAGCGCAACGAGTGTTTCGGCAATGGCGTCGACGTTTAATTTGCTCCTGCCGCGGGCGCCGGCGATCAGCTGCGGGGGGAGCGTGTCGGCAATCAGCTCGCGCGCTTGTTCGAGCCCGAACGGCGCCAGCCGGAAGCCAACGCGCTTGAGCACTTCGACGTAGATTCCGCCGAGGCCGAACATCACCACCGGGCCGAACAGCTTGTCGCGGATCGCTCCCAAAACCAGCTCGGTCGCCGACGGCATCATCTTCTGCACGAGCACGCTCGGGTTGCCAATGCCGGGCGCCGCTTTCCCGACGTTGTCGACCAGCCGCGCGTACGATTGCTGCAGAACGCCATCGGAGCTGACGCCGAGCATCACGCCGCCGATATCCGATTTGTGCAGGATCTGCGCCGACACCACTTTGAGCACGACCGGATAGCCGATCTGGTTGGCGGCATCGACGGCGGCTTGGAGCGATTCCACCAATTTGAACGGCGGCACGCGGATGTCGTATTGCTTGCACACCGCATAGGCTTCCGGCTCGAGCAGGCTGACGCGACCCTCCTTGGCCGCGGCGGCGATCAGCCGCGCGGCAGGCCCTTCGGCGCGGCCCGATTGGCTCTTGGTGCTCTTGGCGGGTGCCGGCGCCGCCATTGCCCCCGTTGCCCGCAGCGCCCCGTAGCTTGAAAGATTTGCCGCGACGCGGGCGACCGTGTCCGGATAGTCGAACGTCGGCAGGCCTGCGTCCTCCAGGCCCTGCTGCAACTCGTTGGCGAAATCGCCGAACGTGACCACGTTGAGCAGCGGCTTCTTCGCGCTGCCCTGGGATTGGTAAGCGCTCACAACCTCCTTGATGAGCAGCGGCTGATCGAGGAACGCGCTCGGCGCCAGTATCTGGATGACCGCGTCCACGTTCGGGTCCTTGAACAGAAGCGTGAGGGCCTGATTGTGCAGATTCTCGTAATGCGCCGCCGTGGTGTCGATGTAGCCCGGCGGGTGGCCGATGTTGGCGGCGGGAGACAGGATCCTTTTCAGCGCCGCCTGCGTTTCGTTGGTGAACGACGCCATCTTGATGCCGGAGAGCGCGGAAATCCCGTCGATGCACATGGTTCCCGCCCCGCCCATGTGGGTGAGCACGGCGACGCGGTTTCCCCGCGGGATCGGCAGCTTGGAAAACGCCCGCACCGTGTCGTAGAACTCGGCGACGCCGTGGGCGCGCATCAGCCGGAACTGCCTGAAGGCCCCGTCATAGATCGCATCGGCGCCGGCGATGGCTCCGGTATGGGAGAGCGCGGCGGTCGACCCCAATTCGCTGCGGCCGCTTTTGAGCACCACCACCGGCTTCGCCAAGGCGACTTCGCCGGCGGCTGCGAAAAAGCCGCGCGGATCGGCGAGGCCTTCCAGATAGATGCCGATGACCCGCGTCGACTCGTCGTTCTTGAGGAACGTCAGCAGCTCGGCCATCTGCACATCGGCCATGTTGCCGATGGAGACGTATTTGTTCAGGCCCAGGCGACCGGTGGTGCCGGACGAAATCAAAAACGAGTTGCCGAAGGCGCCGCTCTGGGTGAGGACGCTCACGCCGCCGCGCGGGTAGGATGGAATGTCGAAGTTGGTGTTGATCCCGCTCACGGTGTCCATGACGCCGAGGCAATTCGGGCCGATCAGGCGTATGGAGGCGGAACGCAGGATCGCAACCAGATCCTTCTCCCGCTGCGACGCCTCGGGGGTGTGGAGCTCGCCAAAGCCCGCCGATATGCACACCACGGCGGCGATGTCGTTGCGGCGGCTTTTTCTCTCTGCCAGCTCTTTCGCGACCTGGACGGTCAGCTCGGCCGCAACCAGCAGCACGCAAAGCTCGACCGGTTCCGGGATGTCGCGCACGCTCTTGTAGCACGGCAGCCCGAGTACCGTCTCCTCGCGCGGATTGACCGGATACAATTTTCCCTTGTAGCCAAAAGAAATCATGTTGCGCAGCGCGGCATTCCCGGGCTTCCTCGGATCCGAGGACGCGCCCACCACGGCAACGCTTTTGGGATTGAAGAATGCGCTCAATGCTGAAACGTGTTGCGCCATATGACTCCCGGTCAGGATCTGATGCGATTAAACCGAAGTTACCCTTGATTTCCTGCGCACGCTGGCCACGCCATCCGGGAAATGCGGGTTTTTGATAGACCGCCCGCCGTTCTGCCGACATTGATAAAGATCAAAAAATCCTCTTGGCGGACGGCTCTCCCGCATTGTGGAATTGCGTGGTGTCGGTGGGGGACATCAGTACCCTGGCAACCCGCGCCGTAACTGAACATGGCAAGAGCTGGCGCGTTACCATCTCAACGTCGGAACTGTGGCTTCGCCCCGACCTCGCTATTGCGTTTGCGCCTTGACCTAGGTCAAAGACATTGGCCGGCGCTTGCGCTGTCAATGATTTCTGAGTTTCCTTTTTAGAAGCGCGCTTTGGCATGGGCACTGAGCGGGATTATTTTGGCATGGGCACTGAGCGGGATTATAACGCCGCCGCGGATTTCGTGGACCGGCACGTGCTCGAAGGCCGCGGCGACAACACTGCCTGCATCGACCCGTCGCGAAACATCACCTATGCACAGCTCTTTGACGAGGCCGCGCGCGTCGGGCCGATGCTGGCACGCCTGGGCGTCGAGCGGGAAAACCGTGTCGCGCTGGTCATGCTCGATTCGGTCGATTTCCCGGTGCTGTTTTGGGGCGCAATCCGCGCCGGCATCATTCCGGTTCTGTTGAACACTCGCCTGAACGCCGATCAATATCGTCAGCTTTTCGAAGACTCGCGGGCCAAGGTGGTCTTTGTTTCGACCGCGCTCCTGCCGGTTGTGCAGGAAGCGGCGAACGGCTTGCCGGCATTGAAGGCGATCGTCGTGGTCGGCGGCGGTCCGGATGGAGTGCCGCGATTGGCCGCGCTTCTGGCTGCCGTGAACGAGCGGCCCGCACCGGCCAAAACCTGCGCTGACGAGGTCGCCTACTGGCTTTACTCCTCTGGCACCACGGGCATGCCGAAAGGCGTCATGCACGTGCATTCGAGCCCGATGTTCATCGCCCGACAAGCCGGGCAGGACCGCATCGGGGTCCGTGAGGACGACCTGATTTTTTCCGCGGCCAAGCTGTTTTTCGCCTACGGCCTCGGCAATGCGATCATCTGCCCGATGGCGGTCGGCGCAGCCTCGGTATTCTACCCCGAGCGGCCGACGTCGCAGACCGTGTTTGAAATGCTGCGAGGCTACCAGCCGACGATGTTCTATGCGGTTCCGACGCTTTACGCCGCGATTCTCGCGGATCTCGAATGCACTCCAGAGCGCGGCTCAAGCCGGCTGCGGCTCTGTTTCTCGGCCGGAGAGCCGTTGCCGCCGCACATCGGCCAAGCTTGGAAGGAGCGCTTCGGCCTCGACATCGTCAATGGCGTCGGCTCGACCGAGATCGGGCACCTGTTCATTACCAATGTCCCGGATGCCGTCGAGTACGGCACCGCCGGCGTTCCGGTGCAAGGCTACGACATCAGGCTTGTCGACGAGGCCGGACGCGATGTCGCCGACGGAACGATCGGTGAGATGCTGGTGCGCGGCGCTTCGGCGGCGGCCGGGTATTGGAATCAACGCGAGAAATCGCGCCACACCTTCGAGGGCGAGTGGACCCGTACGGGCGATAAATACCTGCGCCGCGCCGACGGAGTTTACCTCTTCTGCGGCCGTTCCGACGAGATGTTCAAAGTCAGCGGCATCTGGGTGTCGCCCTTTGAGGTCGAAGCAGCGCTGGTCGCCCATCCGCGCGTCCTCGAGGCAGCCGTGGTGCCTGCCGAGGACGGCAATGGCTTGATCAAGCCGAAGGCCTTCGTCGTGCTCGTGGGAAAGCCCGACGGCGGCTCAAACCGAGCCCTCTACGAGGACATCAAGGTGCATGTGAAACGCACCATCGGTCCTTGGAAATATCCGCGCTGGATCGAGTTCGTCGACAGTCTGCCCAAGACCGCGACCGGCAAGATCCAGCGCTTCAAGCTGCGGGACAATTGGCCTCCGCGGAACGGGGGCGGGATGCAGACGGGACCTTGAAGCATGCACGATCTGACACATTTGGCGTGGCCGTTCTTCAATGAAACGCACCGGCGCTTCGCCGAGAGCCTCGCGGCCTGGGCGCAGCATGAGGTTGCCGCACTTATCGATCATACCAACGTCAATCTCTCCTGCCGCAAGCTGGTTCGAGCGCTCGGTGACGCCGGTTGGCTGAAGGCCGTGGTGCCTGCCGCATATGGCGGATTATCTGACCGCCTTGACGTGCGCACCCTCTGCCTGGCGCGGGAAATCCTCGCCTGGCACGACAGCCTCGCCGATTTCGCATTCGCCATGCAGGGTCTTGGCACCGGCTCGATCTCGCTGTTCGGGTCGGAGGAGTTGAAAGCGAAATATCTGCCGCCGGTGCGCGATGGCCGTCATATCGCGGCCTTTGCCCTGTCCGAGCCGGAGGCAGGATCGGACGTCCGCGCGCTCGCAACGACGGCGACGGCCGATGGCCCCCGCCATGTGCGGCTCGACGGGGTCAAGACCTGGATCTCGAACGGCGGCATCGCCGACCACTTTGTCGTGTTCGCGCGAACCGGCGAACAACCGGGCGCCAAAGGCCTGTCGGCCTTCCTCGTCGATGCCGGCACGCCGGGGCTGTCCGTCGCCGGCGAAATCGAGGTCATTGCCCCGCATCCGCTGGCAACGCTTCGCTTCGTCGAATGCCGGGTGCCGGTGGCGAACCGCCTCGGTGCGCCCGGCGAGGGATTTAAAGTCGCGATGGCGACGCTGGAGATTTTCCGAACGACGGTCGCCGCGGCCGCGCTTGGCCTGGCGCGCCGCGCCCTCGACGAGGCGGTTGATCGGGCCGCAACGCGCAAGGTGTCCGGCGCGCCGCTCGCCGATCTGCAGATGACCCAATCCGCCCTTGCCGACAGCGCGGTCGAAGTCGATGCCGCAGCGCTCTTGGTCTATCGCGCGGCGTGGGCCAAGGATACCGGAACCGCACGCATCACCCGCGAATCGTCGAGCGCAAAGCTGTTTGCGACCGAAATGGCGCAGCGCGTGATCGACCGCGCCGTGCAGATTTTCGGCGGTCACGGCGTGCGCGTCGGCGTCAAGGTCGAGGCGCTCTATCGCGAGGTTCGCGCGTTGCGCATCTATGAAGGCGCGAGCGAGGTGCAGAAGGTGATCATCTCCCGCGAGCTGCTCAAGGAGCGCGCCAGCAGGCGACAGCTCGCGGCGGAATAGGACATCGATGATCATCACCGGGGAGCACGAAAGAATGCGAGCGACGGCGCGAGACTGCGCGCGACGCCGGTTGACGCCGCACGCGGCGCAATGGGACCGCGATTCGAGCCGAGCGCCGGGCGGTGAACAGAGCCGAGACGGCAGGGTGTCTTCATGTTCGGCATGACCGTCAGCCACGCCATCGCCACGTTGACGCTCAGCCATGCGCCGGTGAATGCCATCAGCGAGGAGTGGATCGCCCGGTTCGACGCGATGTTGGACGATCTCGCCGTTCGGTCGGACTGGCGAGTTCTGCATCTGCGTTCGGACCAGAAGGTGTTTTGCGCGGGCGCTGATTTGAAGCAGGTCTGCGACCGCATCGCCGCCGCCGACGGTCCCGACCGCACGTTCTCATACGTCGCGGCAATGCAGCGCCTCTATGCCCGCATCGAAAAACTTCCGCAGGTGACGCTCGCCGAGATCGGCGGGGCGGCGATGGGCGGCGGGTTGGAGCTTGCGCTCGCTTGCGACCTTCGCATTTGCGCCGTCGAAGCGAAACTCGGCCTGCCCGAGGCTCGGCTTGGTCTGATACCCGGCGCCGGCGGGACGCAGCGCCTGACCAGGCTGTGCGGCCGTCCCGTGGCCGCCCGGCTTATTCTTGGCGCCGAGCAAATCGACGGCTTGGCGGCCGGTGCGCTCGGCATCGTCCATTGGGCGGTTCCACGCGCCGAGCTCGCCGAGAGCGCCATCGCGATTGCCCGGCGGATCGCGGCGCTGCCGGCCGCCGCGCTTGCCGCGAGCAAGCTATGCATCGCCGCGGCGTGCGAGCCGGGCCGCACCGGCTATTTCGAAGAACTCGAGGCGACCCGCCTGCTGCTGACGAATTCAGAGACCCGTGAGCGCGTCAAAGCGTTCATGGCAGGAAAGCTGCAATGATTTCGGCAGATCGCAATGGAGGAGTGGATTGATGAATCTCATCGACAAGACGGCCTTGATCACCGGTGGCGCTTCCGGGATCGGCAAAGCGACCGTGATGGAATTCGCACGGTCCGGCGCGCGCGTCATCTGCGCCGACATCGATGCGACGAAGGGCGCAGATCTGGTGAAGGAGGCCGACAAATTTTCCGTCGAATTCGTCGCGGTTGATCTGGCGGATTCGGCTAGCGCCCGCCGCTGCGCCGCGGAGGTGCTCGAGCGGCATGGCCGCGTCGATATTTTGGTCAATGCGGCCGGCTGGAACAATATCCAGCCGTTCCTGGAAAATACGCCCGATTACATGGACCGCGTGCTCGCGATCAATCTGGGCGGACTGCTGCATCTCACCCAAGCACTGCTCCCGGCCATGATCGCGGCGAACAAGGGCAAGATCGTCAACATTTCGAGCGATGCCGGGCGGGTCGGCTCCAGCGGCGAAACCACCTATGCGGCGGCCAAAGGCGGCGTGATCGCCTTTACCAAGTCGCTCGCGCGTGAAGTCGCGCGTTATTCGATCAACGTCAATTGCATCTGCCCGGGGCCGACCGATACGCCTATGCTGCAGTCGCGGCCGGAAAAACTCAGGGAGGCTTTCGTTCGCGCCATACCGTTCCGACGGTTTGCCAAGCCGCAAGAAATCGCCGACGCAATTCTATTTTTCGCCAGCTCGCGGTCTGACTACATCACCGGACAGGTGTTGAGCGTCAGCGGCGGGCTGACTTTCGCAGGATAAACCAGGATAAAGCAGGATAAAGGAGGCAATGATGTCTACAACCAGCGCAGTAGGGACGTTGAATTCGGATGAGCGGCCCGTGGTTACGGGCGAAACCGTCGGCCGATTTCGGCCGTCCCACGTCGATTTCACGAACTTTCGGCCGCAGCATTTCCTGTGGCAGCTCGACGGCAAGGTGGCGACGATTACGCTGAACCGGCCGGACCGCAAGAACCCTCTGACCTTGGAGTCCTACGCCGAGCTACGCGACACCTTTCGCGACCTCGTCTATGCGGCCGGCGTCAAGACCGTGGTCGTGACCGGCGCCGGCGGCAATTTCTGCTCCGGCGGCGATGTGCACGAGATCATCGGACCGCTGGTGGAGATGCAACGCAAGGGCGACATGCTCGGCCTCATCGCCTTCACGCGGATGACCGGCGATCTGGTCAAGGCCATGCGCGCGTGCCCGCAGCCGATCGTGGCGGCGGTCGACGGCATCTGTGCGGGCGCCGGCGCGATTGTGGCCATGGCGTCGGACCTGCGCTACGGGACGGCGCGAAGCAAGGTCGCATTTCTGTTCGTGCGCGTTGGACTAGCCGGCGCCGATATGGGCGCTTGCAACATACTGCCGCGAATTATCGGATCCGGCCGCGCCGCCGAGTTGCTTTACACCGGCCGGGCCATCGACGGCAGCCAAGCCGAACACTGGGGCTTCTACAACAAGCTTTGCGAACCCGAGGCCGTGCTCGCTGAGGCGCAAGCGTTGGCAAAATCGCTCGCCGATGGTCCGACCTTCGCCCACAGCATGACCAAGCGCTGTATTCATCAGGAGTGGAACATGGGCGTCGACGAGTCCATCGAAGCCGAAGCCCAGGCGCAGGCGATCTGCATGCAGACCAAGGACTTCGAGCGGGCCTATGAGGCCTTCGTGAAGAAGGGAAAGCCAGCCTTCGCGGGAAATTGAGCGGCGCCGCGGCGTAGGAGGGCTTGGCGCCATAGAGGGCTTGGCGCCATTCCCCAGAGCATGTCCCGCAAAAGTGGAAGCCGGTTTTGCGAAAAGGACATGCTCCAACAAACAGTTAGAGGGGGATGACGATTCGAAGAAAAGTCATCCCGCTCTAAGCGCGAGGTTCGGGCGGTGAGCCGACGGATCAACGTCGCCGGCGGCTGCGCGATTTGCGACGGCTCGCGAAGGGAGCAACCCGATGTCCACCCGCACCTTGCTGCCGCCCGGCTGGGCGACACCCATTGGCTATGCCAATGGAATCGAAACGACGCCCGGCAAGATCGTATTCATCGCCGGCCAGGTCGGTTGGGACGCCCAGCAGGTCTTCCGCAGCGAAGACCTCATCACACAATTTGAGCAGGCGCTCAAGAACGTACTTGCCGTGCTTGCCGAAGCCGGTGGGGCGCCGCATCATATCTGCCGAATGACCGGCTATTGCACCGACAAGCCGGCCTATCTGGCAGCGCGCCCGGAACTGGGCCGCGTCTGGCAACGGTGGATGGGTAAGCACTATCCGGCGATGAGCATGGTCTTTGTCGTCGATCTTCTCGATGCCCCCGGCAAGATCGAGCTGGAAGCGACGGCTTCTATTCCGGCGAGCGACTGTCCGTCCGCAGAGGCTTGAGACAGCGCGCAGCGCATGGGAGGAAAAAATGAAGGCGCTCATTCTGGCTTTCGGCATTGCCTTGACGGCGACGCCAGCCCTCGCGCAGACGATCCCGCCGGGCGATGCGAAGAAGCATGTCGGTCAAACGGTGACGGTCGAAGGCACCGTCAGCGACGTCCACACCGTTGTGTCGGGAACGACGTTCATCGACATGGGTGGACGTTACCCCGACAGCATCTTCACCGTGGTTATCTTCGCGGATGACGCCAGCAAGTTTCCAGACGTGGATTCGCTCGACGGCAAAATCGTGGATATCACCGGCCCGGTGCGTCTCTACAAAGGAAGGCCCGAGATCATCCTGAAGTCCGCGGATCAGATCAAAGTCAAATAGCGCGGCGTTGAGCGCGGCGAAATGCAGCTACGCTTGCTGTCACCGCAATCCAATTTGGCTTTCGCCAAACCTTGGGGGTGCCTAATACGGGTCCATCAAATTGTCACACGAATCCATTATGTTATCCCGTACATGTCGGCTGTACGTTGGCGAATCATGAGAAGATCGACGTATCCAGAAGATGGATGCTGTCGTTCGCCGCGACCCGCCGTGCTTCCGCCGAAGATTTCCATCAGCAAAATCCGATCACCCCGCGCTACCCTGCGGGGCGCGTGCGCACGTCCAATCCTCATCGTCCAGCAGAAGGAGTCGGGCTTTGGGTAAGCACTTCAGCAACAAGCACTTCAACAAAAAACGCCGGCGTAACACTCGCGCGTTCGAAACAGCTGAAATCATTGAATTTCGAGGTTCCAAGTTCGAGAGCGAACGCGTTCTTGCCCCGATCGCGCCGCTCAACCCGACGCAGGCTGTTTACCTCGACGCCCTGCATAGCAACCCGCAAGTCATAGTCCTCGGCCCCGCCGGCACCGGCAAGACCTGGATTGCCGCCACCTACGCCGCCGATCTTTTACGGAACAGATGCATAGACCGAATTATTCTGACTCGGCCAAACGTGCCGTGCGGACGGTCGCTCGGATATTTTCCCGGCACTCTGGAAGACAAATTTGCGCCCTGGGCCGCACCGGTGGCGGAGGCGATCAAAGAGCGGATCGGCAAGGCAGCTTATGAGATCGCCCTCAAAAAAGGCGATATCGAACTGGTACCATTCGAAGTCATGCGCGGCCGGTCATGGAAGAATGCTTTTGTGCTGCTCGACGAGGCGCAGAACAGTATGCCGGCGGAGATCAAGACATTTCTGACGCGGATCGGCGAGAACTGCATGGTGGTCATCAACGGTGACGTCAGCCAGTGCGATCTCGATCGGGAGAGCGGCCTGAGCACCATCCTCCGCCTCATCAAGTCGCAGATGCTGTCGGTGCCGGTGGTTGAATTCGCGCGCGAGGATATCGTTCGCTCGGGCATTTGCGCCATGTGGGTGCGTGCGTTCGATGAGGCAAATCTCTAGGACGACGCGTAGATGGGTTGCGCGCAGCGAAATCCGGGAATAGCTCCGACGCCGCTCCCGGGTTTCGCGGAGCCTGTCATCGGGCGGCGCTTCGCGCCGGCCCGTTGGCTCAACCCGGGCTACGGTCGCCTAAAACTCGATCTTGCGCTTGTTGAAGAACGCATCGATGCCGGCGCGGGCGTCTTCGGAGGTCATGCTCACCGCCTGGGCGACGCTTTCGGTCCACAGCCCGTCGGAAGCCGACATGTCCTCGATGCGCGGGATCGCCTGCACGATCAGATAATTGGGGATTTGGGCGTTCTTGGCGATGTTTTGGGCGAGCTCGATGGCCTTTTCCAGCGTCTTGCCCGGCTCGACCAGATAATGCGAAAGGCCGAGCCGCTCGCCGGTCGCCGCATCCAGCGTGCGGCCGGTCAGCATCATCTCGACCATGCGGCCGGAGCCGATGATGCGGGCGACGCGGACGCTGGCGCCGCCGCCGACGTAAAAACCGCGGCGGCCTTCCGGCAATTGGTAGAACGTGGTCGGATCGGCGACGCGGACATGGGTCGCGGTCGCGATCTCGAGCCCGCCGCCGATCACCGCGCCCTGCATCGCCGCCACCACCGGCCGCCCGCCGAACTGGACGGCGTCGAGCGTGGCGTGAGCGAAGCGCGACATGAAAATGCTCTCGAACGGCGCGCGATGGCGATGTTCGGCGAGGTCGAGGCCGGCGCAGAAATGCTTGCCGGCGCCGGTGAGCACGACACAGCGCACGTCCGGTTCGAAGCTCTCGAACGTCTCCTTCAACCGGCCCCACAGCGCTTCGCTCAGCGCATTGTGCTTGGCGGGACGGTTGAGAGTGACGATGGCGATGGCGCCCTGGCGCTCGATCAGCAAAAGCGGCTCGGTCTCGCTCATTTTCTTCCTGTTATTCCTGTTTATTTCTGTCGACTGGGCTGAGATGGTTCGAAGTCGGTCTTGGCGGCGCGCAGCGCAGTTTCGCGCAGCACGCGCCGGAGCACCTTGTTGGTGGAGGTGCGCGGCAGTTCGGCGACGAAAGTGTAGACCCGCGGCCGCTGATAGGGCGAGAGGTCGCTGGCGCGAACGTGAAGCTCCAACGCCGCGGCGTCGAGCGTCGGATCGCCGCGGACGATGAAAGCCTGCACTTCTTCGCCCCATTCCGGATGCGGCACGCCGACCACGGCGCATTCGGCGACGCCGCGATGGGCCAGCAGCACCCCCTCGACCCGCGCCGGCATGATGTTGATGCCGCCGGAGATGATCATATCGTCATGGCGGCCTTCGAGATAGAGGTAGCCGTCGGCGTCGAGGCGGCCGAGATCGCGGGAGCGCCACCAGCGCCGGTCGCCATCCGTCACGAACGTCGCCGCGGTCGCGTCGGGATCGCGCCAGATGCCGGCCGCGAGCGAGGGGTTAGAGATCAAAATCTCGCCGGTCTCGCCGGGCGCCACTTCCTGCTGCGGGCTGCCGCCGGGCACGACGACCCGGAGATCGCCGTTGAGCATCGGGCGGCCGACGCTGAGGAGCCGCTCGCCCACCATCTCCTCGGCGGTGATGCAGCTGCCGGCCGCACCAGTCTCGGTCGAGCCGTACATGTGCACGACGTTCGGGCTGATCCGCTCGCGCAGGCGCATCAGCGTCGTGGCGTCCATCGGCTCGGCGGCAAAGCCGATCAGCCGCACGGAGCTGAAATCCGCGCCCGGCTCATTGGCGTTGAGAAGCCGCCGCCACAGCGTCGGCGTCAGGAAGACGTGGGTGGCACGCTCGGCGGTCACCTTCCGCACCAGCTCGCCGAGATCGAAATGCTCCATGAAAATGGTGCAGGCGCCGGCATTCAGGAACGGGAACCAACCATTGTAGCAGCCGATAAACGCGGTGCTCAGCGGTACCAGCGAGCGGTCGCGCGGCAATAGCCCCTGATAAAGGTAAAGGTTGGTGCGCGCGTTCTCGACGAAGCCGCGATGGCTATGCACCACGCCTTTCGGCACCGATGTCGTACCCGACGAGAGCACAATCACCGCCGGGTCGTCCTCGGCCGGTCGGGCGAGCGGCGCATCGGGAAGCGTGCCGTCCAGATCGACGGGGATGGAAGCGGCAGGCTGCATGGCGCCGCTGCGGTTCGGTTGCAACGCCGAACATGCTTCGACGAACGCGCGAAAATCCGGATAACCGGCGGCGATGCCGGCCGCCAAACCTTCCATGGAAGCGTCATAGACGAGGAGGCTCGGCTCCATCTTGCGGCAGATGCCGGCGAGCGTCGCGGCAGATTCGCGCGTATGCAACGCCATCGGTAGCGCGCCCATGCGCACCGCTCCAAGCCACGCCACCAGATAGATCGCGCTCGGCGGGCACAAGAGCGCGAGCGGCTTTTCGGGCTTGGCGCCCAGCGCCACGAACAAAGCGGCGGCGCGGAGCGACAGGGCGTCGAGCTCGGCATAAGTCAGCCGCGTCGCCGAATCGACCACCGCTTCGCCGCCGGCGAACCAGCGCGCGACGCGCGCAAAGGCATTGGGAATGGTGAGCGGCAGGCTGACACTCATGGCACCGCGCTCGCCATCGCTTATTGCACCTTGAGGCCCATTTGGCCGGCGATCAGGTTGCGCTGCAATTCGGAGGTGCCGGCGGCGATGGTCGCGGCGCGGGCGTCGCGGAAATGCCGCTGCATGTCGAATTCCATGCTGTAGCCGAAGCCGCCCATCACCTGCATGCCGACATTGGCCGCCTTCACATAGGCTTCGGCGGCGAGGAGCTTGGCCATGGTGATCTCCTTCAGCGCGTCGTGGCCGCGGCTGACGCGCCAGGCGGCCTTCAGCGTCACCGCCCAAGCGGCTTCGACTTCGGCCTCGAGATTGGCGAGCATATGGGCGATCGCCTGGAAAGTGCCGATCGGCCGGCCGAACTGGCGCCGTTCCTTGGCGTAGCTCACCGCGAGGTCGAGAACGCCGCGGGCGCTGCCGCAATCGCAGGCGGCGGCGATCACGCGCTCGGCCTGCAGGCCGGAAAGGATGCAGTCCCAGCCCTTGTTCTCGCCACCGATCAGCCGGTCGGGCGGAATGCGCGCCTCGTTGAAGTTAAGCTCGTAGGTGCCGACCGAACGGCGGCCGAGCATGTCGAGCTTGCGGATTTCGAGACCCGGCGTGGTGTTGTCGACCAGGAACAGCGACATGCCCTGCCGGTAATGCGCCTTGGGGTCGGTCTTCACATAGACGTTGATGACGTTGTTGCGGGCGCCGGCGGCGGTCGCCCAAATCTTCTGGCCGTTGATCACGTATTCATCGCCGTCGCGCCGCGCCTGCGTGCGCATGGCGCCGACGTCGGAACCGGCATCCGGCTCGGACATCGAGATCGACATGCGGATCTCGCCGGAAATCAGCTTCGGCAGCCAGGTGCGCTTTTGCTCCTCAGAGCCCTTGCGCGCGACATTGAGGCTGCAAAAGACACTGCCGCCGAAGGCCATCGCCACGTCGGCGCTGTAGCGGCCGATCTCCTCGGCGACGATTGCGAGGTCGAGAACGCTGCCGCCGAGGCCGCCATATTCCTCGGCAAAAGGCAGAGCGAACAGCCCGGCCTCCACCCAGGCATCGTAGAGCTCGTAAGGATAGAGCCGCTCGCGATCGAGCCGCCGCAGATAATCGGGCGTGGCGACCCGCTGCATCAGCTTCCTGACGCTTTCCCACAGCAGCTTCTGCTCGGACGAATACTCGAAATCCATGCATCCTCCCGTGGGCAGGCATTCTGCGACGCGCGGCCGCCGCGCTATAGGATGGGCTATACGATGCTATACTCGGCTTGCCTAGAACCTGCCGGCGGCCGCACCAGGGAGGATGGGCGCGCATGGCTGAGGAGGATGGCGTGGTCGAGTCGCATCGGCTTATCGTCACCGGCAACAACAATTCCGGTAAATCGGTCGTGGTCGAGGAAGCCCATGCCACCGTGACCGGGCCGGGCAATTTCGACTTCTGGCAGACCGAGGCCGGCCATTCGCCGCATGATCTTTCGATCGGCCGCTCGCCGATGAAATTCTTCCCGGCGCCGGGCGGCACGATGTTCCGCCTGTTCACGATTCCGCCGGCCGATCCGAAGCTGACGCCGGCCGAAATCGCGGCGATGCAGGAGTGGTTCTTCAACGAGATCGGCAGTCCCGAGGCGCGCGGCGACACCAGCCGCCATCCGATGATGCATACGACGCCGACAGTCGATTACATCGTGCTCCTGTCCGGCGAGATTTCGCTCGTTCTCGATGAGGGAAATGCGATCGAGCTGAAGCCCTTCGATGCAATCGTGCAGCGCGCCACCCATCATTCCTGGATCAATACCGGACGCGAGCCGGCGCTGCTGATGTGCGTCATGGTCGGCGGCAAATAGCGCCTCAGCCTGAATCGAGACCAAAGATGAACGAAAACGACGACCGCGCCGCCGAGGAGCTGTTTCCGTCCGGCAATGAACCGCCGTCCAGCTATCAGCGGCCGCCGCAACACGAGCGGATCGTCTGCGACAAGGACATCGCGGTGCCGATGCGCGACGGCGTCAATGTGGTGCTCGACGTCTATCGGCCGGATGCGCCGGGCAGGTTTCCGGTTCTCTTTGCCTTCGGCGTGCATTCCAAGGAGCTGCAGGGGAGCGACTATCCGCGGAATTTTCCGCCGCAGCCCTCCTGGTCGACGCTGTGGCTCGGCCACGCGGAAGCGGGCGATACGGAGTTCTTCGTGTCGCGCGGCTATGTGCATGTGATCGGCTCCCCGCGCGGCTTCCTCAAATCAGGAGATGGCGGCTCGCGCGAATGGGACAGTTACGACGTCATCGAATGGATCGCGCGGCAGCCCTGGTGCGACGGCAATATCGGCATGATCGGCATCGGCGCCTTCGCCTCCGAGCAATTCCATGCGGCGCGCCAGCAGCCGCCGCTGCTCAAGGCGATCTTCCCCTACGATCCGCGCGGCGCCTACGGCAAATTCGGCGGCTTCCGCGAGGAATATCCGGGCGGCGTGCTGCACGCCTTCCGCTATCTCATGGATCATTTCTCTTCCGCACACACGGCGCGCGGCGCACCCGGCGAGCTGCCGGCGGAGAAGGAGGCAAAATGGCGCGAGGCGATCGCGGACCCCGACATCCGCATGTATCCGCATCTGCACAATGTGCTGGTGCAGAAGGGCCAGCACATGCCGCGCTATTTCGAGGTGCTGATCGACCCGTACGATCGGGAAGAAACCATTGCGGAGGCTGAGGCGGAATTTCCGAAGATCACCGTGCCGACCTACACCGGCGCCGGCTGGTACGGCTACACCTACAAGACGCATCTTGCCGGCGTGCAGACCTATTTCAGCAAAATTTCGGCGCCGAAAAAAATGCTGCTGACCGGCCCGGCGCATCCCGACCGGCCGCTGCGGGCGCTGCGCGGCGAGATGCTGCGCTGGTACGACTTTTGGCTCAAAGGCATCGATAGCGGAATCATGCAGGAGCCGCCGGTCACCTATTGGGTGATGGGCGCCAATGAATGGCGACGAGGCGCCGATTGGCCGCTGCCCGAGACCCGGTGGACCAAGCTCTATCTGGCGAGCTGGGAGCGCCTTACGGCGGCGCCCTATATCGGATCGAGCGTCGACAATTACATTCCGCCCGACGTCTTCGTGCAGATGCCGCCAACACGAACCAACCGCATCCAGAAGCTCCGCTTTCTCACCGATCCGCTGCCGCACGATCTTCTCGTCGCCGGACCAAGCGTGCTCAATCTCTTCGCCGCGATCGACCAGAACGACACCAACTGGATCATCATCCTCAAGGATGTCGGGCCAGATGCTTCGGTACGCACGGCGCGGGAAGGCGAGCGCGAAATCCCGACCGACCTTCCCGAACGCGAGCTGACCCGCGGCTGGCTCAAAGCCTCGCACCGCGCGCTTGACCCCAAGCGCTCAAAACCGTGGAAGCCTTGGCACAAGCTCACACGCGAGGCGAGGCAACAGGTGACGCCGGGCAAGGTCGAGGAATATTCGATCGAAATCTTCGCCATGGCCAATCTGTTCCGCAAGGGCCACCGCATTTGCGTCGAGATCAGCAGTCTCGATCTTTCGACCGGCGTTCTCGGCGCCACCAATGTCGAATACATCCCCTACCATGTGTGCTCTAGCCGCACGGTGGTGCACAGCATCTATCACGATGCGGCGCATCCCTCGTATCTGCTGCTGCCGGTCATTCCGATGGCCGACTGAGGTCGCGTGCGCGGAGAGCGGCAATAAAGGCAGGCTTATCGCCAATTTGGCCAAGGTGAGTGCATGGACCTCAATCTTACCGGCAAAAGCGTGCTGATCACCGGCGGATCAAAAGGTTTGGGGTTGGCGATTGCGTGGCGTTTTGCTTCCGAGGGGTGCCATCTTCATCTCGCGGCCCGCTCACCCGCCGTGCTCGAAGACGCAGCGGATTCCATCCGGCGCCATTATCCCGTAAAGGTCGACACGATCGCCGTCGATCTCGCGCAGGACGGTTCCGCCGGCCGGGTGACGCAGGCCTGCGGGGATATCGATATTCTCGTCAACAATGCGGGCGACATTCCCTCCGGCTACTGAAATGGCAGAAAGCCTACATGCCGGACGGCAATCCGAACGATTCGATGGTCGTCGTCGGCTACTCGCAGGGCCAGACGCTGGAGTATGTGCTGCGGCAGTGCGGCGACGAGCTCACACGTGAGAACCTGATGAAGCAGGCGACCAGCATCGAGGACCTGCAACTTCCAATGCTGCAGCCCGGCATCATCTTCTCCACCAGTCCGACCGACTATCGCCTGGTCAAGGCGTTCGGGCTGCTGCGCTTCGCCGGCACGCGCTGGATGCCGCTCGGCACCGACCTGATCAAGACGCAATGAGACTTCGCGGGCGCGCCGGATGCTCGGCGGCCGCCAGGCCTCCATCAGGCTGCGACATCGATACGGGCGGTCGATCGTCCTTTGGACGGACGGACGACGATCTTGACATGCTGACCGAGCACCGTGAGCGCCTGCATGAGGCGCTCAAGTGAGACGCCACGGAGCTTGTAGTTCCTAATCGCTGAGATCTTCGGCTGCGGCATGCCTAGTACCCGGAATCACCAATCCGCGCAGGCAACGATGCGAACAAGTGTCTCATCCGACTCTCGAATTCACTGCCCGCGCGAATCACGTTTCTATGAAAGTGGGTACTAGTATCTTCGAGGCTCCGGCTTGGGTCAGACCCTGCGCGTCGAGCAGAGCATTCAATTTCATCGCCAGCATCGCCTTGGCCGACAGCTCCTCGGCGTCGTGGAAGCCAAGGTCGACCAGGACATTGTCGGTCCCGCGTGTTCGCTGTTTCCGTGCCATCATCATTCCCTTTCGCTTCGATAGCGCGCCGGAAATGCACCAAAATTCGACGCCTTTGCGACAGCGGCGGAGACTTTACGAACCAAACGGACTGCGTGGTGGGCCCGGGAGGACTCGAACCTCCAACCAAGCGGTTATGAGCCGCTGGCTCTGACCATTGAGCTACGGGCCCGCGCCGATCGCTTTGCGCGATCGGACCTGACGGCAGCGGTCTTATACCGTCATCCTGAGGCGGCCGCGAAGCGGCCCTCGAAGGATGAGCGGCCCGCGCGCCAACCGAAATCGGGTTTACCGATTTCGGAAGTTTTAGTGCCCAAGTCGGCAACAGCCGACTTGGTTGCCGTCGCCCTTCGAGGCTCGCTCGCTTTGTCAGCGAGCGCCTCAGGGTGACGGAATATAGGCGAACTTCATCCTCGCCGGCTCAATAAAAACACCGCCTGCTCGGCGAACAGGTTCCAAAACCACCACGGCATTTTCAGCCGCATCCGCCGACCCCAGGCGTTCATCGCCACCGCCTCTTCCATCTTGGCGTTGGACACCCGACAGAGCTGGCGAAAATCCTTGATGCTGCAAAAGTGGATGTTCGGCGTTTCATACCAGGCATAGGGCAGGTTGTCGGTGTGCGGCATGTGGCCGCCCAGCGCAACTTGCAGCCGGATGCGCCAATGGCCGAAATTCGGGAACGAGACGATGGCATGGCGGCCGATGCGCAGCATGTGCTCGAGTACGACGCGCGGCTGCCGCGTCGCCTGCAGCGTCTGCGAGAGGATGACGAAATCGAAGGCGTCGTCGGGATAATCTTCGAGGTCGGTGTCGGCGTCGCCTTGAACCACGGCGAGGCCTTTGGCGACACATTCGTTCACGCCCTCGCGGGAGAGCTCGATGCCGCGGCCGTCGACGCCGCGCGTCTCCAGGAGGCGTAAGAGCTCGCCGTCGCCGCAGCCGACGTCGAGCACGCGCGCACCACGCTCCACCATGTTGGCAACGACGAGCAAATCGACGCGCGAGCCGCCCGGGCCGCGCGCGGCTTCCGCCATGGTGAGATCGTGCGTGACCCGCGTGAGCATCTTTACCTCCGCGCCGGCGGCAGCCCGCGCGCCTTTGCCGCGCCTTCAAGGAAGCCGCGGACGATGGTAAACAATTCCGGCTCGTCGAGCAGGAAGGCGTCGTGGCCCTTGTCGGTGGTGATCTCGGCGAACGAGACGCGCGCGCCGGCGGCATTGAGCGCATGAACGATGGCGCGCGATTCAGGCGTCGGGAACAGCCAATCGCTGGTGAACGAGATGACGCAGAACCGCGTCGGCGCGCCGCGGAAGGCGTTGGCGACGACGCCGTCGTAATCGCCGGCGAGATCGAAATAGTCCATGGCGCGGGTCAGATAGAGATACGAATTGGCGTCGAAGCGCTCGACAAACGTGATGCCCTGGTGCCGCAGGTAGGACTCGACCTGAAAATCCGCGTCGAACGAAAACGTCGGGTTGTCGCGGTTCTGGAAGCGGCGGCCGAATTTCCGGTGCAGCGCGGCGTCGGACAGGTAGGTGATGTGCGCGCCCATGCGCGCGACCGCGAGCCCGCGCCGCGGATTGGTTCCTTCGGCAAAATAGCGTCCGCCGCGCCAGTCCGGATCGGCCATCACCGCCTGGCGGCCGACCTCGTGGAAGGCGATGTTCTGCGCCGAATGCCGCGTGGCGCCGGCGATCGGCAGCGCCGCGAACACGCGCTGCGGATAACTTGCCGCCCATTGCAGCACCTGCATGGCGCCCATCGAGCCGCCGGTGACCGCAAACACCGAGTCGATGCCGAGATAATCGAGCAGCATCGCCTGCGCGCGCACCATGTCGCGCACGGTGATGACGGGAAAGTCGAGACCCCACGGCGTGCCGGTCGCCGGATTGGTCGAGGCCGGCCCGGAAGAGCCCATGCAGCCGCCGACGACATTGGGGCAAATGACGAAATAGCGCTCGGTGTCGATCGGCCGGCCGGGCCCAACCATGGTTTCCCACCAGCCCGGCTTACCCGTCACCGGATGGTCATTGACGACGTGCTGATCGCCGGTCAGCGCATGGCAGACAAGAACGGCATTGCTGCGCTCGGCATTGAGCGAGCCATAGGTCTGGTAGGCGATCTGCAACGGGCTGAAGTCGACGCCGGCATCGAGCCGCAACGGATTATTCGCCGGAAAGCGCACGACCAGCGAATGCGGCTGGTCCGCTTCACGCGTGCGGTCGGCGAGATCGAGCGTGGCGCTGGCCTCTGCCATAAGTACTTCCCGGATCGGCGCTTCCCGGCCTGGTGGGGCCCCCGCCGCCGCGGCGGTCAAAGGGGCGTAATTAGGCCGCTGCCCGGCGGAGTCAATGTTTTCTTTGATTGCTATTTGATTTTTCTTTGCTTTCGGGCCTCACGACACCTATCAATCCAAGCAATTGCCCGGGCAGAGCATGAAACCGCCGCGCCAGAACGAACCCTCG
>JBEKNW010000073.1:0-20895 GCA_049522435.1 Xanthobacteraceae bacterium | reverse complement strand
CCGCTTGGCAGGACCATCGAAACAAGCATCACGCCAAGGCCGATTGGCAATTCACGACAGATCATGCCCGCGTCAAGCTCAAGAGGCTCTACCCCTCATTTTGAGTGACTCGGGCGACTAGAGGACTTCAACCAATACCATGCCGCCGCCAAACCAGTTGCGGCCGTCATTAGGTTGAATATGAGTATGACGTAGTGGGGCACTCGTGTAATCCTGTCACTGCCCGCCGCGACGCCAATCCTTGCGCGGATTGTCTCTTGCCTCTTTGAACGCTTTTTCGACCGCCTTCTCTGGCGGTTCTCCTTGCATTCGAAGTTCGCGAACACGCTTGTTCACTTGCTCCAATGCAGGCTTTGCGCGGCCGGTGACCTTCCCGGTGCTCTGCGAAAAGCTATCAGTCCGCGCCATCGACTCTTTGTCGTCACTCACAGTGCTTCTCCTTTCCGAGAAATCGAGCAATGGGTCATGAGACTAGGAGTGCCCCCTGAGTCGCGCAAGCATTGCCGAGCGTCGGCCTTGCCTCAAACTCGATTGGATGCTCAGGTATCAGATTTAGAGTACCGCAAGCGTGACACCTACAGGCCGACGCCATCTGCCGCGAGTGCCTCGTTTGAGATCATGACCGAGATCATGCGCCCGGAAGATGGGCATTGGCAACTTTCTCTGTTGGCCTGTTGCCGCGTGCTCGCTACGTGCGTAGCTTGGTCAGAAATAGCCTGAGCGGGAACCTTGCGATGAAGCGCAAGCGCGCAGCTGTCTTTACCATCGGATTTACAGCATTCGTATTCTGCGCGCCCGCCTGGGCGCAGAACTCGAACCTAAACGCACCAGTTTCACGGCAGCCCACCGTGGGATCGGAAATCGAGCGAGGCCAAGAGGTTGGCTTTCAGTGTGGGCTTGATTACAGAGCGAATTTTTCCAAGTTCCGCGATTGTGTGAATAATGCAATCAGCACCAACCGGCAAAGTAGTACGTTATCGGAGCCTTACGAGTTTGGCCTCTACGTGCGCGCTCTCCAGCACTCCTATGTTCAGGGAATAGCATTGAACAGTGATGGCATGCTCCCAATTTGGCGCGATCGACTGATGACAATCATGAAATCCAGAAAGTTGTCGGTTGGCGATTTTTGTAAAGCCGCAGGCAGCGAGGGCGGATGTGACGTGACCAAATTTAACGAACAGACTTACGGCAGCGGAACTCCCACGCGGACCAGATGAGCAAGTAGCCCGGATTGAGCGTCAGCGAAATCCGGGATCGACCGTGAGGCTTGCCCCGGATTTCGTTTCACTCAATCCGGGCTACGCTTGCTACGCTTGCTGATCCCGAGTGTCAGGCGCCCTGCCTCGGCAGTGGTCTGCCGGCCTTCATATAGCCTTCGAGCGCGGTGATGACGCAATCAGCGGCGTTGCGGTAGACCTCAGCTACGGTCTCGCCTTCGGTCAGTGCTTCCGGGATTCCCGGAAAGCGCACAAGCCACCAGCCATTCGGTTGACGCTCCAGCTTGTATCGGTATCCAAAAGCCATCATCCGTTCTCCGCGCTGGCGGCCAATTCTCTTGATTCGTCTCTCAAATTCATGGCCATTCATATTCCTATATTATTCTCACGAGGCACGCATGCCCGCTCCGAAACCGCCGGCGTTCGAGACCTTGAGCCTGCACGCCGGCCAGCATCCCGATCCGGTCACCCGTTCGCGTGCGGTTCCCATCTACCAGACCACCTCGTACGTGTTCGACGACGCCGATCACGCCGCCGCCCTGTTCAACCTGGAACGCGCCGGCCACATCTACACCCGCATTTCCAATCCGACGAATGCGGTGCTGGAAGAGCGGCTCGCGGCGCTCGAGGAAGGCGTGGGCGCCGTCTGCACGGCGAGCGGCATGGCGGCGATGCATCTGGCCATCGCGACGCTGCTGAGCGCCGGCGACCATATCGTCGCGTCGGCGTCGCTCTATGGCGGCAGCATCAACCTCCTGACTCATACGCTGCCGCGCTTCGGCATCACCACCACCTTCGTCAAGCCGCGCGATCTCGACGGCTTGCGCGCCGCCGTCGGCCAAACCAACACCCGGCTTGTGATCGCGGAGACCATCGGCAATCCCGGGCTGGAAGTGCTCGATATTCCGAGGCTGGCCGAGATCGCCCACGCCGCCGGCATTCCACTCCTCATCGATAATACGTTCGCCACGCCGTATCTGAGCCGGCCCATCGCGCTCGGCGCCGACATCGTCATGCACTCCACCACCAAATGGATCGGCGGGCACGGCATCGCCATCGGCGGCGTGATCGTCGATGGCGGGCGCTTCGACTGGCAGTCTTCGGACAAATTCCTCACCCTGACCAAGCCTTATGCGGGCTATCACGGCATCGTCTTCGCCGAGGAGTTTGGCCCCGCCGCCTTCATCATGCGGGCGCGCGCGGAAGGCTTGCGCGACTTCGGCGCGTGCCTGTCGCCCACCAACGCCTTCTACCTGCTGCAGGGCGTGGAAACGCTGGCGTTACGCATGGAACGCCATATGGAGAATACGGCGGCGGTGCTCGCTTTCCTGCAGAAAAATTCGGCGGTCGAGTGGGTGCTGCATCCCGCGCTGGAAACGCATCCGGATCACGCGCTGGCGCAAAAACTGTTGCCCAAGGGAGCGGGCTCGATCGTCAGCTTCGGCATCAAGGGCGGCCGCGCCGCCGGAGGCAAATTCATCGAGGCAGTGCGGCTCGCGAGCCACCTTGCCAATGTGGGCGACGCCAAGACGCTGGTGATCCATCCGGCGAGCACCACGCATCAGCAGATGGATGCGGCGGCGCTGGCTGCCGCCGGCGTCGGCGAGGAGCTCATTCGCATCTCGGTGGGGCTGGAAGCCGCCGGCGATATTCTGGACGATTTCGGCCAGGCATTGCGCGTCGCGCAGAAGGTTTGAGCCATGCGTCTCACGGTCGAGGGTGAGGAGATCTTCGCCGGTACCGGCGGGCGCGATTTCGACTCTGCGCTGCCGGCTGTCATCTTTCTGCACGGCGCCGGCTTCGATCATTCGGTCTGGGCGCTGCTCGCCCGCTCTTTCGCGTATCACGGATTTGGCGTGCTTGCTCCCGACCTTCCCGGACACGGCCGATCCGCGGGCGCGGCGCTTTCGTCCATCGCCGCGCTGGCCGATTGGACGGCGGCGCTGATCGACGCAGCGGGCGTGCGCGCGGCGCGGCTCGTCGGTCACTCCATGGGATCGCTGGTGGCCTTGGAGACCGCCGCGCGACACTCCGAAAAGGTCACCGCTCTCGGCCTGATCGCCACCGCCGCGCCAATGCGGGTGTCGGACGATTTGCTCAATGCAGCAAAGACCAACGATCATGCGGCCATCGACATGATTTCCCTCTGGGGCTACGGCTATCGCGCCACCCTCGGCGGTTCTCAGGCTCCCGGCCTCTGGATGCTGGGCGGCGCCGAGCGGCTGCTCGAACGCGCACGTCCCGGCGTGTTGTTCGCCGACCTGTCCGCCTGCAACGATTATCACGACGGCCTCGCCGCGGCCGCAAAGGTTGCCGTTCCGTCAGTCGTGATCCTGGGCAGTCGCGACCTGATGACTCCGGCCAAGAGCGGCAGGGCCATTGCCGCCGCCATCCCGGGCTGCCGCCTCATCATGATCGAAGGCGCCGGCCACATGCTGATGAGCGAGCGTCCCGACGAAGTGCTCGCCGCGCTGCGGACGTGATCATCCGCGCACCCCACCCTTCCCTCCCCCGCATTTGGGGGAGGGTAGGGTGGGGGCATTCTGGATTGCTCTTCGTCGTTTCGCGCCGCGCAATGACACTCCTGAGATCGGCCGGCACAGACCGGCCGCCGCTCATTGATAGACCTTCGCTTTCGCGAGCCCAAAGCTTTCCAGCGCCTTCTGGATCTCGCGATACCCGATCGCCTGGCACGCCGAGGCGAAGCCCGCCTTGCGCGGCGCCGAGTGAAGGAGCGTGTGTGCTGTAAACGCCTGGATGAGGCCGGTTTGCTTGTAACAGCAGGTCCCGATCATGGCGCATTGCGCAGCCTCAAGCGTGCCGCGGGCGGCGACGAGGTCGATCGTGCGATGCTCGCGCGGGTTCTCCCGCGGCGGCGTACCGGCCTGCACACCAGCGGCACGCTCGGAGAGCACGCGCTTGCGCTCCTCGGCGGGCAGGGATTTCAGGTTCTCATGATAATCCTTACCCATGGCCGCCACGCCCTGCATGATCTCGCGATTGAAAATCCCGCCGAGGGTTTTGACGTTGGCGACCTGCGGGTGATTTTTGTACCAGATCGTGTGCGGGAAACCGCCCCACGGCAGAACGAAATACGACAGCGCCGAGCCCGGCACCGACACTTCCGCGGAGGCCCCGAGCGGCCACGTCTTGTATTGATTCTGCTCCAGGTACCTCTCCGTGCCCTGCAACGCCGCAAAAATGGTCTGCGTGGAGCCGAAGGTCGGGATGCCGTTGAACATCGAGATCACCTCGATGGAGTCGATCGCTTTGTTCTCGAGACAGATGTTCACGGCAACGTCGCTGGTCACCGACATGTACGCCGTCGCCGGCGCGGCCAAGAGCCCCTTGGCGGCGAATTTTTCGCCCCATTGCTCGGAGGCCTGAAAGATCCACTCTTGCTCGCCGCCGATGTCGAGGTAATGGCACCCCGCATTCAGGGCGGCTTCGATGACCGCCGGGGCGTAATAGAGGAACGGCCCGACCGTGTTGCAGACGACCTTGGCGCCGGTGAACAACTTGGTCAGCTCGGCCACCGAATGGCCGACCTCGACGACCTCATAGTCCGCGGTTTCGATGCCCGGGCGCTGGCTCATGACCTCTTTGATCTTGGCCCCGTTTCGACCGGCGGCAATGAAGGGAACGTTGTACTCGCGCAGATATTCAGCGGCGAGACGCCCCGAGAACCCGCCGGCTCCATAGAGCACCACTGGCCTCTTGCTCATTGTTTCCTCCCCTGTCCTCGCGCTTTGTTCCTGATCGCGTGAGCTCGTGACGAGCTTTAGCTTGAGTGAGCCGAGTCGTTGTATAGTTGCACGGCCTATTTGCTGCGAGCAAGTGCGGAGCAAATAAAGTGAGGCTCGATCCAGTGGGCACGATGCGCAAAGGCGCAGACTTAGTGGGCTACGTCCCGCTGTACGATGCAGCATCGATGTGCTCCAATGTCGGCGCGTTGCAAGCTCAAGGAGCGTTCCGTGAATGTGGATGGGTTGGTGGCAATCGATGTCCATACTCATGCGGAGGAACCGTGCGGCACGCATCCCGACGACGGATACGACGAGCTTCAGGCCGCAATGGCGATCTACTTCAACGCCCCTGACAATCGGCCGACCATCGAGGAGACCGCGAGCTATTATCGCGAGCGCAAGATCGGCGCGGTGATCTTTCCCGTCGATGCCGAACGAGAGACCGGCTACCGCAGGTATGCAAACGAGGAAGTTGCCGAGAAAGCGGCCGCGAACAGCGATGTTCTGATCCCGTTCGCGAGCATCGATCCGGCAAAGGGAAAGACCGGCGCCAGGGAGGCGCGGCGGCTCGTTCGCGACTTCGACATTCGCGGTTTCAAGTTCCACCCCTCCATGCAGGGATTTTTCCCCAACGACCGCAGCGCCTACGTGCTCTACGAGGCTATAGCGGAAGCCGGGCTGCCGGCGCTTTTCCATACCGGCCAGACCGGCGTCGGCTCCGGCATGCCGGGCGGCGCCGGCATCCGCCTGAAATACTCCCATCCGATGTTTCTCGATGACGTAGCCGTCGATTTTCCCGACATGCCCATCATCCTGGCCCATCCTTCGTTCCCATGGCAGGAAGAGGCGCTGTCGGTCGCGCAGCATAAGCCCAATGTCTACATCGACCTTTCGGGCTGGTCGCCCAAATACTTTCCACCCATTCTCGTCAAGTACGCGAACTCTCTGTTGAAGCACAAAATGCTGTTCGGTTCGGACTGGCCGGTCATTCAACCGGATCGCTGGCTCCGCGATTTCGAAAAGCTCGATATCAAAGCGGAGGTCAGGCCGCTCATTCTCAAAGAGAACGCGGTGAAGCTGCTTCGCTTGGGCGCGGCCAAAGGCTGAGGTTGCTACGGCCGCGCCACCGGCGAGTGCTGTCAATATCCCGCCGCCAGCGCGCCGCGCGTGCGCGGGTCGGCGGCGCCGACAAAACCTCCGTGCGTGACCAGGATCGAGTTGGCCGAAGTCGGCAGCTTTCCCACCTTGACGGTATCGCCGCGTGCTGCAAGCGCGGCGATAAGATCGCCGGAAAACCCCGGCTCGGCCAAGACCTCGTCGGGCATCCATTGATTGTGCAGCCGCGGCGCCGAGACGGCGCTCGCGATATCCATGCCGCGATCGATCACATCGACCACGACTTGCAGCACCGCGCTGATGATGCGGCTGCCGCCCGGCGTACCGGTGACCAGGAATGGCTTGCCATCCTTGAGCACGATGGTCGGCGTCATCGACGACAGCGGCCGCTTGCCGGGTCCGGGCGCGTTGGCGTCGTAACCGAGGAGACCATAGGCGTTCGGCGCATCCGCCTTGGCGGCGAAGTCGTCAAGTTCGTTGTTGAGGAGGACGCCGGTTCCGGCGGCGACCAAGCCGACGCCATAGCTGAAGTTGAGCGTGTAGGTGTTGGAGACGGCGTCGCCGAAACGGTCGACGACGGCGAAGTGCGTGGTGTTGCGCCCTTCGGCTTTGACCACGGCGCCGGCGCGGATATCGCTCGCCGGCGTCGCATGCGCCGGATCGATGGTGGTGCGCCAGGCGCCGGCATAGCTCTTCGAAGTCAGCCGCGCGACCGGAACCTGCACCTTATCGGGATCGCCGAGAAACCAGGCGCGATCGGCATACGCGCGCTTCATGGCCTCGATCATCAGGAACAGCGCCTGCGCCTGGTCATCATGCGCCAGATCGTAACCCTCAAGGATGTTGAGCATCTCGATGAGCGCGACGCCGCCGGAGGAAGGCGGCGGCATCGAGATAATGTCGTAGCCCCGATAGGTGCCGCGCACCGGCGCGCGCTCGACCGCGCGATAATTTTTAAGGTCGTCGACCGTCATCACGCCGCCGGCGGCTTGCACGGCGGCGGCGAGTTTTTGCGCGATCGCGCCTGCGTAGAATGCCAGCGGGCCGTCTTTGGCGATCGCTGCAAG
Organism: Xanthobacteraceae bacterium; assembly: GCA_049522435.1. Classification (GTDB taxonomy): domain Bacteria; phylum Pseudomonadota; class Alphaproteobacteria; order Rhizobiales; family Xanthobacteraceae; genus BOG-931. Next base: position 13,749 of record JBEKNW010000073.1, on the reverse strand, counting down.
CGTATTCGCGAGGTCGGGCTGGACGAGCCGGTCGCCGGGACCGAGCACGGCGCCGTCGGCTTTGAGAAAGATTTCCGCCGAGGAAGGCCAGCGCGCCAGCCGCGGCCGGTCAATGAACAAGGAATCAGCGGTGTCGTCGGCGACGGCAATGCCGTCGCGCGCCAGCGCAATCGCAGGCGCAATCAAATCGGCGAGCGTGAAACGGCCGGAGCCGTATTTGCCTTCGGCCAGCGCCAAGCCGGCGACGGTGCCCGGCACGCCGATGGCGAGCGCGGAATCGCGGGATTTTTGCGCATCCGCATTGCCCTGCGCATCGAGGAAGGATTCTTTGTTGATCGCCTGCGGCGCGGTCTCGCGATAGTCGATGGCCATGTCGTCGCCGCCGGCGCGGTGAATAATCATGAATCCGCCGCCGCCGATATTGCCGGCGCGCGGATAGGTCACGGCAAGCGCAAAGCCGACGGCGACCGCGGCGTCGACCGTGTTGCCGCCTTTTTGCAGAATGTCGACGCCGATGCGCGCGGCAATCGCCTCCTGCGCCACCACCATTCCGTGCTCGGCGACGACCGCTGGCGCGCGGCCGATCGCGGGGTCCGCATGGCTCTCGCCGCGCGCGAGGAGCAGCAGTACGAGAGCGCCGACGAGCGCAAGGGACGCTAACTTGAAGAGTGCGGTCACTGCGCTGGCGCGGGCGTCGCGCCGTCGGTCTTGGCGCTGTCGGTCTTGGCGATGAGGACATAGCCGCGCGTCTTGTTGTCGTTGGCCGCGTCGGTCGTGTTCATCGCGTCGAACAGGTCGGATGCTTTCACCCAGACCGGCGGATATTTGTAGCGCGCGACGTCCAGGATGAGGAACCGATCCACCTTGGCATCGTAGGCCGCGAGCGGCGAGATATGGCCTCCGATCTGCTGTCCGATCGCCTTTCGCAGATAGTTCACGATGACGAAATGATCCTTGGCGGCAAGATAGTCGCGCGCAGCGGCGCGGAAGGCGTCGAGACCGCCGTCGGCGGCGTGATGAACCTCGATCGTCACGGGATGCAGCGCCAGGAGCCCGCCGAGCTGATCCAGCGTCATGCCCTGCTTGGCGAGGACTTCGCGCGGCAGCACCGCCTCCGAGCGCTCGTCGAGGAGATTGTCCTGGGTGAAGATGCGGTAGGGCTGATATTCCGGGCTCGCCGGCGCCGGCGCGCCCACCGCGTTGAGAACCATGACGATGCTGGCGACGCCGCAATAGGCTTGCGTCTTCTGCGTCACGAAATTGTCGGCGATCGGGAAATAGGCCGCGTGCGCGCCGCTTTCGAGAAAGAACCTCTCGCCCTCGACGGAATTGAGATCCGTCAAGTTGTCCGGCAGCGGCAGAGTTTCGGCGCGCGCGCCGGGCGCGAGCAGGCAGAGCGCGAGCGCGAGCCAACGAAAAAAGCGGCCTGGCATCATTTAGCGTATATCTCCTGCAGTAAAATCGTCGCACGTCAAACAGTTTGCACAAGCAGACTTCAGCGGCGAACGGCTTTCACCTCCTCGGCGGCGACCGTATCTTGATAATTGTTGCCGAAGTGCGTCCGCACATAGTTCACGACAGCGGCGACCTGATCGTCGTTCATCATGTCGCCAAACGGCGGCATCGCCCGCTGCCCCTTGACAACGACATGGACCGGATATCGGCTGACCTCGAGACCAGTGTTGCCTGCGAGCGACGGATATGCCCCGGCGCCGATCGCTCCTTTGCCGTCAGGCATGTGGCAGCCCTGGCAGGCATTGGCGTACAGGTCTTCGCCGCTTTTTTCGGTGAATTTGAAGCCCGCACTGAGCGTGGGCGCGGATGAGCTGTGGGCTGGGTTCTGCGCCAGCGCCGCTGGCGAGCTAAGCGACAGCAGCGCAGCGATCGCCGCGGCAAGCGACAGCGGATAGACCAGTGATATGGACTCAGGTCCCACGGGTGCGGCTCGCCTCGATCACATGACCTTACATTTTCACGACACGCTGGTGCAGCCGTGTGATGGCGTCGAGCGACGAGAGGATCGCACCTTCCTGCCAGGCGGGAATGTATGAGGCGTGCTCGCCCGCGAGCACGATCCGGCCATCGATTTGGCAGAGGTCGTCGTAATGCTCCGCCCGCGCCTGCTCGGTCCAGTAGCCGGCGCATCCGAGCGTGAATGGCACGCGTTGCCACGCCACGGCGACGCCGTTTTCAAACTCGGCCGCGTATTGCGGATGAATGCTGGCACCCAAAGCGACGGCGCGAGCAACCCTTTCCGCCGGCGGCATTGACGCGAACTCGTAGGCGTTCGATCCCTCGAAGATGTAAGCTCCCAGCAAGACGCCGCGGCCGCTGCGATTAAAGCCGGTATTCGGATAAGCGATCTGCCGGATCGGCAGATCGGTGTAGCTGATGCCGCCGTAGATCGCCTCGTCTTCCTCCCAGAACCGGCGCTTGAATTGCAAGCCGACTTTGACGGCCGATGCATAAGGCACCGCGTCAATCGCCGCTTTCATCCGGACACCCACGTCGATGGGGATTTGGCTGAGAATGGAGAGCGGAATGGTGCAGATACACCAGTCGGCTTTCGCCACTTGTGCAGCGGCGGGAGCTTTGGCGTCCACGTAGGTGACCGTGACGCCGCTGTCATCCTGCGCAATCCGAATAACCTTTGCATCATAGCGGATGAGATCGCCGACTTCGCCGGCGAATGCCTTGCCGATCATGTCCATGCCGCCCACCGGCTGGAACATCGTGGTCTGGAGTTCATGCACAGCGAAGGTTTGCAGAGCTCGCCAAAGCCGCGACTTCAGGATGTCCGACAGGTCGAGCGGCTCGCCGGCGACCGGCGCCGCGCCAGAGCTGCCACCCAGCCCGCCGCCGGGACCCTTGGCATAGCCGCGAAAGCGGGCGGAGATCAGGTTTTTTTTGTAGGCGTAGTTCTCATCCAGCGCGCCCCACGATTTGAGCGCTTGCAGCAGCATTTCCTTATCTTCCGCTGAAACCGCTTCATCGAGCCTCTTTTGCTGGGTCGCCTTGGCGAGCAGCTCGGAGACGTGTCCTTGAAAATCGGTCTTGATGTCGCGAATGCGTTGCGGCCGGCCGCCGAACGCGTTCGAAGCGTGCAGTAGCGCATTGTGATTGAGCTCGATGAAAGGCTCGAGCGCGACGTCAAGGCGTTTGCAGTAATCAAGCAGGCCACGATGATGATAGGGAATCCGCCACGGCCCGGGATTGAAATAAAGTCCCTGCTCGAATTCGCAGGTCTGCGTGAAGCCGCCGAGTTCGGTAAACGTGTCGCCGCCGCGCAGTGTCCAGTTGCGGCCTCCCGGACGGCGATTGAATTCCAGGACTTGAACCTTGTAGCCCGCCTTGCGCAACTCCAACGCCGCCGTCATGCCGGCCAAACCGGCGCCAAGGATCAAGACGGAAGCGCCCCCGACATCGCCGCCAAGCTCGATGGGGCCTTGGTAACCGGAATCCGATGCGAAGCCGAGGCTGGACATCGCCTGATACATCGCCGCGCTGCCGGCGACCGTACCGATCAACGACAGAAGATCGCGCCGGCTGAAAGCTGTCCCGTTGCCGCTGCCGACCTGCATTGGCGCGCTAACTCCGATCGTCTCGGTTACGAATATGGTGCTGCATTACGGCGGAAGCTATCGTGCGCACCGTTCACCGTCACCCCTGAGGTGCGCTTGCCCCGGATTTCGTTTCACTCCATCCGGGCTACGCTCGCTGGCCGCCCTCGTCGAGGAACGCTTGGACCGCCGCGAACAGATCGAGACGATTGGTCTCCATCATCACGCTGTGCGTGCCTTGGGGGAGTTCAACGAGGCGCTTGCCCGGCGAATTCAGCAGCAAGGGAAATAGCGTCCGCGCCATGGCGGGCGGGACGTCGTTGTCCCATGCCGCGGTGACCAATAACGTGGGCGTGGTGACTTTCGCCGGATCGTAATAGGCTTTGCCGACCCACCAATATTCGGCGCAGTCCTGCATGATGCCGTTGGGCGCGCGGATGACGGGTGGGCTCAGCTTGGCGCCTTCCGGATCGGTGGCCCAGGTCGCCTCCGCCCAAGTGTCGAAAAAGCCGGCGGGGATGAGCGTCGCTTTTTTGTCCTGCGGCACGCCGCCGTACCAGCGCGCGCGGGCCTGCTCGCGGGTGATGGTTCGGTAGGCGGGAAGCCGGCCCGACTCGGCCACCGCCAGCCGGCCGGTCTGGCCGATCCAGATCGGCGCGTAGAGCACGAGACGCTCGACCTTGCTCGCATTCCGCGTCGCATAGGTCGGCATTAAAAACCCGCCCCAGGACCAGCCGATGAGGACGAGCCGCGGAATTTTTCGGCGTCCGAGAATGAAATCCACGACGGCGGAGATGTCCTTGAGCGCGGTCTCGGTGCGCACGATCGGGGGATTGGCGTCGGGTTTTTGCACCATCTCCTGCGGGCGCGTGGATTTACCGTAGCCGCGGATATCGAGCAGATAGACGTCGTAGCCGCGCGCGGCGATGTAATCCATCCACGACAGGCCGTTCAGCGCCAGGTCGAACGTGGTATGCGCCGGATAGGTCGCGCCGTGGACGAACAGCACGGTGCGCTCGGGCTGGAATGCGACCATTTCCGCCGGCCGCTTGTTGCGCACGTAGATATCGATGCCGGGATCGAGCGCCGGCACCATCATTTCCTCGGTCGTCAGCTTGGGGGACTGGGCGACTGCGCCTGTCGCCGCTCCGGTCGCGATGGCGGCAACAAATGTCGTCAGCGAATACACGGACGCTCTCCTCACCCTCGCTCGCTTCGCTCGCTCGACCTCTCCCCTCCGGGGAGAGGTGAAATGAAACCGTTTTCGCGACGCATCCGCGCCCGAGCTGTTTGCTTCTTCTCCCTCACGCCACCTGCGATCAAAGCGGTGCAGTCACAACATCGACGGCAGGACGCGGTCCGGCGGGCGGTGGCCGTCCATGAAGGTCCTGACGTTGATGATGACCTTCTCGCCCATGTCGACGCGGCCTTCCAGCGTCGCCGATCCGAGATGCGGCAGCAACACCACTTTCCCGGCGCGAGCAAGCTTGACGAGTTTGGGAGAGACGGCCGGCTCGTGCTCGAAGACGTCGAGGCCGGCGCCGGCGATCTCGCCCGCCTCGATGAGCCGCGCCAGCGCGTTCTCGTCGATCACCTCCCCGCGCGCGGTGTTGACGACATAGGCCTCGGGCCGGATGAGCTTTAATCGGCGTGCGGAGAGCAGGTGATAGGTCGCGGGCGTGTGCGGGCAATTGACCGAGATGATGTCCATGCGCACGAGCATCTGGTCGAGGCTTTCCCAATAGGTCGCGCTCAGCTCCTCCTCGATGCGCGGCGCCACGCGGCGGCGGTTGTGATAGTGAATCTGCAACCCGAATGCCTTGGCGCGGCGGGCGACGGCCTGGCCGATACGGCCCATGCCGACGATGCCGAGCTTTTTGCCCCAGATGCGATGGCCGAGCATCCAGGTCGGGCTCCAGCCGGTCCAATCGGTGTCGCCGATGAGCACCTGGGCGCCCTCGGCCAACCGCCGCGGCACCGCCAGGATCAGCGCCATGGTCATATCGGCGGTATCCTCGGTGAGGACACCGGGCGTATTGGTCACGGTGATGCCGCGCTGCAGCGCGGTCGCCACGTCGATATTGTCGACGCCGTTGCCGAAATTGGCGATCAGCTTCAGCCGTTCGCCCGAATGGCTGAGCACGGACTTGTCGATCTGATCGGTCACCGTGGGCACGAGGACATCGGCGACCTCGACGGCCTCGATGAGCTGCGCCTGACTCATCGGTTTGTCGCCGACATTGAGGCGGGTGTCGAATAACTCGCACATGCGCGCTTCGACGCTGTCCGGCAGCTTCCGGGTCACCACGACCAGCGGCTTTTTGCCCGGTGCCATTGCTCCCTCTCGCGCCAATCAGACTCTAACGTGGAGCATGATCTTTTCGGAAAACCGGTTTCCACCCCGGATCAAGTCCGGGGCAGGCTTTTTCCGGATCATGCCCTAGCCGGCCGGCTGCACCGGCCCTTCGCCGCATCCGCCCGTTCAGGTCTCGTTAACCGCCCTCGCCGACACTGAGGCCGGGAGGCGGTGCATTAATTTTTCTCTAGCAGATGGCTGCGCTCCTACAAAGCGCGCCGGGTTCCCCGGCGTGATCGCGCTTCGCTTGGCATCCGGGCATGTCGCCATGGCACTGCGACGTGGCAGATTGATGATCGTCTGCACCCAGGCCGCGACTGCGGCCCTGTTGGTGCTGACGCTCGCCGCGGCGGCGGCGGCGCCGGCGGGCGGTGACGCCGCGTCGAGCGGACTGCCGGTTCCGCGCTTTGTCAGCCTCAAGGTGGATCGGGTCAATGTGCGCGGCGGACCGGACAAGGACCACGACGTCGCCTGGATCTATACGCGCGTCGGCTGGCCGGTCGAAATCACCGCCGAATTCGAGAACTGGCGGCGCATCCGCGACTCGGACGGGTCGGAGGGATGGGTCTATCACTCGCTGTTATCGGGCAAGCGCACGGCGGCGGTGCAACTGAAATCAAACGCTGATCTCGCGCCGCTGCATGCCAAGCCCGATGCCCAGAGCGCGGTGACGGCGCAATTGCAGTCCGGGGTGCTCGGATCGATCAAGTACTGCACCGGAGCCTGGTGCCGCCTGATCGGCGATGGCTTCGACGGCTGGATCGAACAGAACCGGCTCTGGGGTGTCTATCCGGACGAGAAGGTCGAGTGAGCGGGCCGGGCTGGCCGATTACTTCCTTCGTCATTCCGGGGCGCGGGCTTTTGCCCGCGAGCCCGGAATCCATATTCACAATCAGTGGTTATGGATTCCAGCCCTCGCCGCGGAGCCTGTCATCGGACCGGCCACTTCGGGCCGGGCCCGTTGGCGGCTCGGCCGGAATAACGAAACCCTGCGGAGCGACTTATCCCCGCTTGCGCCGCAGCCGCACCACCACGTCGATGTGGGCGATCTCGTAGCCCTCCGGCGGGATCGGAACCTTGCCGACGACCACGTCGGAAGCGGGAATGTCCATGAGATCGTTCTGATCCTCGATGAAAAAGTGGTGATGCGCGGAATTGTTGGTGTCGAAATAGGCCTTGGAGCCGTCGACGCCGACCTGACGCAGCAGCCCGACCTCGGTGAACTGGTGCAGCGTGTTGTAGACCGTGGCGAGCGACACCGGCACCTTGGCGTGGGTTGCTTCCTCGTAAAGCATTTCCGCCGTCACATGCCGGTCGCCCTTGGCGAACAGAATCCAGCCGAGCGCCATGCGTTGCCGCGTCGGGCGCAACCCGACGTCCCGCAGTTTCGCCTTGACGTCGTGCCACGGGCAGCCGGTGAGGTCGGCGCGGCCCGGCGGCGTGCGCGGCTGAATAGCCGGTGTGGTGAGCCCGGCGACGCCGGAAGCGATCGGACGCAATTGTGTCATGACGGCACCTGGCGGCCGATAACGGGCCGAGCGAGATCGTTACACGTGAAAAATCATTATACGCGGCCCCGCGCCTGCTGCAACTCCCAAGGCGATAAGTGTCAGTAAGAGGGCGATAAGCCGCGGAAGCAGGTTTCGCACTGCGGCAGAGCGGAGTTCCCACGCGAGTTCGCGGGTGGATTGTAGGAACTTCAAATCCACCGCACGAACGGGGGCGGCTTTGCCGCTATGCTCCCATATGTTAGGGATTCGGCGACTGGCCGGGCTGCGGCGGAGACGGAAAGATGCAGGAACGCCGTTCCAGCTTTGACTATGAGGACCTGCTTGCCTGCGGGCGGGGCGAGCTTTTCGTCGAAGGCCCGCAATTGCCGCTGCCGCCCATGCTGATGTTCGACCGCATTTCCGAAATCGCGGAGGTCGGCGGCGAATACGGCAAGGGGCTGGTGCGCGCGGTGCTCGAACTCAAGCCCGACCTCTGGTTCTTCCCCTGCCATTTCAAGGGCGACCCGGTGATGCCGGGCTGCCTCGGCATCGATGCGCTGTGGCAGCTGCTCGGCTTCTTTCTCGGCTGGCTCGGCTCGCCGGGCAGGGGTCGTGCGCTCGGCATGGGCGAGATCAAGTTCTCCGGCCAGGTGCTTCCGACCATGAAGAAGGTCGTGTACGGCATCGACATCAAGCGCGTGATGCGCTCGAAGCTCGTGCTCGGCATCGCCGACGGCTGGCTCTCCGCCGACGGCTCCGTGATCTATCGTGCGCTCGATCTCAAGGTGGGGCTTTTCCACGACGCGGCGCCGCAGGCGAGCGGGGCCTAGAGCATGATCCCGAAAAGTGGAAGCCGGTTTTCGGAAAAGATCATGCTCAAGCAAAAAATCTGCCGCATGGGTGAATGATCTGACGAGGCGAAGATGAGGCGGGTGGTCGTCACCGGGATGGGCATCGTCTCGTCCATCGGCAACAACACGCAGGAAGTGCTCGCTTCGTTGCGCGAAGCGAAGTCGGGCATCGTGCGCGCCGACAAATATGCCGAGCTGGGTTTCCGCTGCCAGGTGCATGGCGCGCCCACGCTCGATCCCAGCGAGGTCGTCGATCGCCGCGCCATGCGCTTTCTCGGCGGCGGCGCCGCCTGGAACCACGTCGCCATGGAGCAGGCGATCCGCGATTGCGGCCTCGAAGAGACCGACGTTTCCAACGAGCGCACCGGCCTCATCATGGGCTCGGGCGGGCCCTCGACGCGTACCATCGTCGAGAGCGCGGATATCGCTCGCAGCAAGGGGCCGAAACGCGTCGGGCCGTTCGCGGTGCCGAAGGCGATGTCGTCGACGGCCTCGGCGACGCTTTCGACCTGGTTCAAGATCAAAGGCGTCAACTACTCGATCGCTTCGGCCTGCGCGACCTCGAACCATTGCATCGGCAATGCTTTCGAAACCATCCAGGTCGGCAAGCAGGACATCATCTTTGCCGGCGGCTGCGAGGAGCTGGAGTGGACCATGTCGGTCCTGTTCGACGCCATGGGCGCGATGTCGTCGAGCTTCAATCAGACGCCCGAGAAGGCCTCGCGCGCCTACGATGTCGACCGCGACGGCTTCGTCATTGCCGGCGGCGCCGGCGTACTCGTGCTCGAAGAACTCGACCACGCCAAGGCGCGCGGCGCGAAGATCTATGCCGAAATTGCCGGCTACGGCGCGACCTCCGACGGCGCCGACATGGTGCAGCCCTCCGGCGAAGGTGCCGTGCGCTGTATGAGAATGGCGCTCGCACCGGTCAAGCCGCCGGTCGATTACATCAACCCGCATGCCACCTCGACACCGATCGGCGACCTCAGGGAGATCGAGGCGATCCGTGAAGTCTTCGGCGGCGGCGCCAAATGCCCGCCGATTTCCGCCACCAAGTCGCTCACCGGACATTCGCTCGGCGCGGCCGGCGCGCAGGAGGCGATCTATTCGCTCTTGATGATGAACAACGGCTTCATCTGCGAGAGCGCCAATATCGAGAACCTCGACCCCGCTTTTGCCGACATGCCGATCGTGCGCCAACGCCGCGACGGCGTGACGCTCGGCTGCGTCTTGTCGAACTCCTTCGGGTTCGGCGGCACCAACGCCTCCCTCGTGTTCACGCGGCCGGATGCGTGACGCATGCAGGGGCTGATGCACGGCAAGCGCGGGCTGATCATGGGGGTCGCCAACGATCACTCCATCGCCTGGGGCATCGCGAGAACGCTCGCCGCGCACGGGGCGAAGCTCGCATTCACCTACCAGGGCGAGGCGCTCGGCAAGCGCGTCAAACCGCTGGCGGCGTCGGTCAAGGCCGATCTCGTGCTGCCCTGCGACGTCGAGGATATCGCCTCGGTCGATGCCGTCTTCGCCGAACTTAAGCGGACCTGGGGGACGCTTGATTTTCTCGTCCACGCCATCGCCTTTTCCGACAAGGCGCAGCTCAGCGGCCGTTACGCCGACACCACGCGCGAGAATTTTCTGCGCACCATGCTGATCTCGTGCTTCGCCTTCACCGAAGCGGCGCGGCGCGCCGCCGCCCTGATGCCGAATGGCGGCGCGTTGCTGACGCTCACCTATAACGGCGGCTCACGCGCGATGCCGAACTACAATGCCATGGGCCTAGCCAAGGCGGCGCTGGAAGCCTCGGTGCGCTATCTGGCGGTGGATTTCGGAGGAAGCCGCATTCGCGTCAACGCAATTTCGGCGGGCCCGATCCGCACCCTCGCGGGCGCCGGCATCGGCGACGCGCGGATGATGTTCGCCTTCCAGCAGCGGTATTCACCGCTGCATCGCGGCGTGACGCTCGACGAGCTCGGCGGCGCCGGGCTTTATCTTCTTTCCGACCTCTCCACCGGCGTCACCGGCGAAATCCATTTCGTCGATTCCGGCTACAACGTCATCGCCATGCCGCAACCGGACGCGCTGCGGGCCGATCGCGGGCGGACCGACGGTTCCGGTTGAAGAGCCGCTTCCGGATTGGCCCGCCTGCCCGAAGGCTTAAGCCTTCTCTGCCTCTTGCCTCGATCGGTCGCGCACGCCACATCTGCGCGGGACATGCCCGCCTCACCCGCCATAGACGTCGAGCGCCTCGTCAAAATCTACAAGAAAGTGCCGGCCGTCGATGGCGTCTCGTTCGCAATCGCGCCCGGCTCGATCACGGGGCTGCTTGGCGGCAACGGCGCCGGCAAGACCACTACCATTGCCATGATCATGGGGCTGATCACGCCGACATCCGGCCGCGTGACGGTGCTCGGGGCGGAGATGCCGCGGCAGCGCTATCATGTCCTGCACCGGATGAATTTCGAGAGCCCGTATGTCGAGATGCCGATGCGGCTCACAATCCGGCAGAATCTGACCGTGTTCGGCATGCTCTATGGCGTGCCCGACCTTCCCGGTCGGATCGAACAGCTCGGCGAAACCCTCGATCTGACCGACTTGCTCGATCGCCCGACCGGCAAGCTTTCGGCCGGGCAGAAGACACGGGTTTCGCTCGCCAAGTCGCTGATCAACGCCCCGGAATTGTTGCTGCTCGACGAGCCCACGGCTTCGCTCGATCCCGATACCGCCGACTGGGTGCGCGCGGGGCTCGAACGCTACCGGCGCGATCGCCAGGCCACGGTGCTGCTTGCCTCCCACAACATGGCCGAGGTCGAACGGCTGTGCGAGCGCGTCATCATCATGAAGCGCGGGCGCATCGAAGACGACGACACGCCGGCGCGGTTGCTCGCGCGTTATGGTCGCCGCACGCTGGAGGAAGTGTTTCTCGACGTTGCGCGCCGGCGCGACGAAGCGCGCGAGGCCGCACAATGATCACCCGCACCGAATCCCCCTCCCCGCCCTTCCCCGCTTGCGGGGGAGCGGAGGCAGCGGCGTTCTCGCCGCGGCGCATCGCGGCGATGATGCTGCGCTACTGGTACCTCCTGCGCTCGTCCTGGCCGCGGCTGATCGAACTCGTCTACTGGCCGATGGTGCAGATGATCACCTGGGGCTTTCTGCAGTATTACGTGATGCAGAATGCCGGCTTTTTTGCGCGCGCGGGCGGCACGCTGATCGGTGCGGTCTTGCTTTGGGACATCTTGTTCCGCGGCCAGCTCGGCTTCTCCGTCTCGTTCCTCGAGGAGATGTGGGCGCGCAACATCGGCAATCTGATGATGTCGCCGCTGCGGCCGTTCGAGTTCATCGCGGCGCTCATGGTCATGAGCATCGTGCGGCTGGCGATCGGCGTGATCCCGGTGACGGTGCTCGCCTTCGTCTTCTTCGGCTTCAACCTCTACGGCCTCGGCCTGGCGCTGGTGGCGTTCTTCATCAACTTGATGCTGACGAGCTGGGCGGTCGGGATTTTTGTTTCCGGCCTGGTGCTGCGCAACGGCCTCGGCGCGGAGAACCTCGCCTGGTCGATCATGTTTCTGTTCATGCCGCTGACCTGCGTCTACTACCCGGTCGCGACGCTGCCGGTCTGGTTGCAGCCGGCGGCGTGGGCGCTGCCGCCGACCTATGTCTTCGAGGGGATGCGCGCGCTCTTGATCGAGCATACCTTCCACGCCAACCTGATGATCGATGCGCTGGCGCTCAACGCCCTGTTCTTTGCCGGCGGCGTGTTTGCCTTTCTCAAGCTCCTGCAGAGCGCCCGCCGCCACGGCTCGTTGATGCAGACGGGCGAATAGCCGCCATGCGTGTGGCGAATAGCATGGGAAACTATTGACCTTCATCCGTAACGAATAAGGAAAAAATTGATTTTATATTGACGGCATGACACACCAGCTTCACATTGCTGCACTGCAGCAGGCCGGGCAAGGAAAATCCATGGCAATCGGGGAGTTCGGCGGCGCGCCTGCGGTGCCGAGCGGGATATTGCTGTCGACGCCATTGTACTGGCTCTACGACATGAGCCACGAGGCGCTCAATCCCGCCCGGGCCTGGGCCGATGCTACGCGGCTGTTCTTCAAGAATCCGCTCAATCCGCTGTACTTCACCACCTTCGGAAAATCGATCGCCGCCGCCTGCGAGGTGTTCGAGCGCTCGACGCGCCGCTACGGCCGGCCGGACTGGCGCATCTCCTCGACGCTGGTCGGCGGCGAGCGCGTGCCGGTGCATATCTCGACCGTATGGGAACGACCGTTCTGTCGCGTTATTCATTTTGAGCGCGTGTTCGAACACCACCCCCGACGCCCGCAGCCGCGGCTCCTTTTCGTCGCGCCAATGTCCGGCCATTACGCGACATTGCTGCGCGGCACTGTCGAGGCGTTTCTGCCCAATCACGATGTTTACATCACCGAGTGGGTCGATGCGCGCGTGGTGCCGCACGCCGAGGGACGCTTCGATCTCGACGATTACATCGACTACATGATCTCGATGCTCCATGCGTTGGGCGGCGACACCCATGTGGTCGCGGTGTGCCAACCGGCGGTGCCGGTCATGGCGGCCGTCGCAGTCATGGAGGCGGATGACGACCCTTATGTCCCGGTTTCCATGGTCTTGATGGGCGGACCGATCGACACCAGGGTCAATCCGACCGCCGTAAATGCGCTCGCCGAACGGCGCGGCATCGATTGGTTCCGCCGCAACGTCATCACCAAGGTGCCGTTTCCCAATCCCGGCTTCATGCGCGACGTCTATCCGGGCTTCCTGCAGCTCCACGGCTTCGTCACCATGAACCTCGACCGGCACATCGAGGCGCACCGGGATCTGTTCATGCACCTCGTGCGCGGCGACGGCGACTCGGCACAGAAGCACAGGGAGTTCTACGACGAATATCTGGCCGTGATGGACCTTGCCGCCGAGTATTACCTGCAGACGGTCGACACCGTTTTCGTGCGCCACGCGCTGCCGAAAGGCGAAATGACGCATCGTGGCCGGCCGGTCGATCTGGGCCGTATCAAGCGCGTTGCCTTGCTCACCATCGAAGGCGAGCACGACGACATTTCCGGCGTCGGTCAGACCGAGGCGGCGCATGGATTGTGCGTCAACATCCCCGCCGAGCGGAAAGCGCACTGGCTGCAGGCCGGCGTCGGACATTACGGCGTGTTCAACGGCTCACGCTTCCTCTCCGAGATCGCCCCGCGCATGGCCGATTTCGTGCTGTCGATGCATCTCAGCGGACGCACCGGGCGCAATGGCTCCGCCACGCGCCACGGGCACAACGGCGGAACGCCTCCTCAGGGCGGCTATACGGCTGCAGCCGCGAGCTTTGGTCCGGCTCGCATCGGCCACAAGTTGGCCTGATCCCCGGTTTTATCCGGTAAAACCGACTGCTTCTCGTATGTAGACCGCTAACATCTTGAGAAATCTGGGGATTTTCGAATCATCCGGAGTCAAATTTTTCCCAGCGCTGC
>JBEKNW010000072.1:0-20954 GCA_049522435.1 Xanthobacteraceae bacterium | reverse complement strand
CAGCTTGTATGCTGCGCACTGCGCGGATGCGCATCGATTCCAACGTCGCATGATCCAGCTTGCGCGCATCATCTTGTCTCATGCAATATCAGAATCACACGGCACTCGCCTTGTCTACAAAAAATGCAACTACTTATGGGTTGATTAATACATAGACGAATCCGGCCCTCGAAAATCGGGTTATAACTCCTTGAGACCCCACAGTCGTTATTTGGTCACTCGTCGCGCCACCTAATCCATTCTGCTTCGAAACCATCTTTGCACGATTGTTAATCGCCAAAGGAAAGTGCCGTAACAGTTCTAAATAAAATGCGTCGCGGTCCACTTCCTCGACCGCTTCCTTGACCATCCTGCGCTGCATCTGGCGACATGCCTCATCGGCGATGATCTTCCGAAGGGTTGCCTGTTCAGAGGTGCCGAGGGAGCGTCCAATGCTGGTGCCGTAGGCGCGGAGTGCTGCATTAGCAGCGCGTCGGGCGCGGATACCTTGGAATCTGAGATGTAGTTTTGCCGACCAACTCGGGCGATCCATCTTGCGCCTGATGGCATCCAGCAGCGCAATGCCGCCTGCGACCGCTTTCACGAACGCACTTCCAAAAACAGGACGATCAAGAGCGATGCGCAATTCCTCGGGTGTAATAGTCATCGGAATCGCCCTCACGCCGGTCGATTTTTCAGCCGCGATAGAACCTTTTCTAAATACGCGATCTCACGCTTGATGACAGCAGCCTCGCTTTTCGTGACATCGACACGGCTGCGGTGCAAGCTCAACTTCCCCGACTCCAATTTTTCGAGGAACTGACGCAACCATTTCAATTCGTCGGTTGGATGCAGATCGACCATTACTCACGGTAGACGAACTGACAGTGCACTCGCAATAACTTTTTAGCTTTAGAATTTTCGATTTCGGTCGGCGATTTTTGTGTTTTTGGTCGGCGAGATCGCGAATGAAGATCGGAGTTGGCGCGACTCAATGGCGGAATGCACTTCTCTATTCCGCCCTACGCGCTTTGCTTCGGCCAGTCGAGCATCAAAGATTGCCTCGACATAAAGCTCGCACGGCAAGATGATCCAGATACGTGATGGTCAAATCCAGTAGGCTGCCTCCCCTCACTCGTTCCAGCGTGAATGTCCAACAAGTTCATCGCAGGCAAAACGGCATTCCGTGTGAGTCAGTCCCAGTAATAACGGTGAAAATCCACGCGTGAAGGCAGCCAAAAATATCACATTGCTGACAAGTGCTCCAATAGGCACCAGCACTAAAGTTCCAAGCCCCCATATCCATCCTGATCCAAAGAACTGATACACCGCAAAAGCAAATACACAAATCGCCATTACATAAGACAGTCTCCTGGATAACGTCTCATATGCATAATACCCTGACAATTGCTGAAAGACAAAATGCTGTCTTTCTAATATACTAGGCTCCCACTTTGGGATATTATTTAATTCAATTTTGAAATAAGGTCAGTGGCGACACAATTATGTAGAACGCGTTTAGCTAAATCGGCGTTTTGCCTTTCGCCTTTCCCATCTAACAAGCTAATTCCAATGAAAAATCTTTTTATCAAATCCTGTTGGCGAGGTGTCAACATAATATTCGAGTGAGAGTGAGTGACCATGTCACCCTCCACACGCAAGATTGTGCTGCGCAGCATCTTCTGGCGGATTTCTTGTTCCAGTAGTCCGTAATTTTCCGGGATTCGGCCCATTGCAAACCCCTGGCGAATCCTGGCGAATCGATCTATCGGCACAATGCTATCATTGTGCCAAGCGCAATGGTAGTATCACTATAGATAGCACGTACGACGGGTTAGCGCGAAGCCCCTAACCCGCCGCTTTGGCGCGGCTGAATGGCGGAATACGCTTCGCTATTCCGCCCTACGCGCTGACATCAACCGCATGACATCGGCGAGCACGAGGATTTGCGGGCGGAGTGCGTCGCTACAGGCGGGTGCGGAAGCGATCCATGAACGGACTCGAAAAATTGTCCGCTGAACCAGACAGGCTGGGGGAGGTGCTCGACAGTATCCCCGCATCGTTTGACAGGTTTCAGGAGGCACACTTCTGGATTCATGGCCTCGAAAATTACTACCACTTCTCGTCGCAGTTTCGATGGCATTTAAATGCCTTTCTGAGAACACTCAAAGAAGTGCCACAGCTCTTGCATATGGAGCTTCAAAACGAACTAGGCTTTACGGACTGGTTTCGCGAACAGAGGCATCAGCTTACCCGCGATCCGCTGATCGCGCACCTTTCCAAGCAACGCGACATCGTCGTGCATCGCGACATGCTGGTTCCTCCGAGTAGCTGTGCGGTCGGGGTCACCGAACTGCGCGGAATGAAACTCGGTATGAGTTTGAACACAGACCCGCTAGAAGACAGCGAACACGCCATGTACCGTTATCTGTATACCGCAGCCGTACGGGGCGATTTTCTCGGCATTCTGATACCAGACGATGATTCGATACCGTGTGTTCAGCGGATTTGGCGCCTTTCCGGCTTTGATGAAGAGCTTATTGAACTCTGTGCGCGGGCCTGGCTGCGCACCGGCGAAACCCTTGCTGCGGTTCTGCGCTGGCTAGGACAAGAGCCGCCTCCACTATCACTTGATTGCCGCCATGGCGATCAAAACGTGCAGTTTAAGCTCTTTAACCGCGACAAGCTTATTGAACAGCTTCGCGAGATCAAGAGTGAGTCTCAAACGCCTTGAAATCGATGCGAAAGATGATCCGGTAGTTTCCAACGCGTCGGCGGAATGCTTCCTGGCCGGCGAGCTTCACCACATCGCCGCCATGATGCGCTGTCGGTCAGCGGCGGGGACGCGCTTGAGATTTCTTCGGGCGCGATTGCTGACGGCGACGGCCCAGCTCATGGCGGAGTTGGCTCAAATCGATAAAACTACCCTCGCGAAATTCCTTGCTGCCTTCCTCGATCGCAGCGATCTCCTCGGCTGCAGGCTCCTCTTCCCGGAGGATGGCGATCCGCTCCTGCACCGAGCGGGCGTCGGCAACGCGGATGTAGTGCCGCAGCGCCTCGCGCACGAGTTCCGAGCGCGTGCGATGCTCTTTCTTGCGGACGCGTTCAAGCTCGCTCGCCATCGCCGGCGGCAGCGATACCGAGAATGTAGCTGAGGTGCGGCTCATGCGCGCTGGCCCGTGGTTGTTACTGTTCAATACACAGTAGCAACATGTCACGACGCGTCAAACACCTGCCGCCACCGGCTTCAGCGCTTCGCGCACGATCTCGGGCTCTCGTGCGATAACCTTGAGGTAATCGCGCGCGGCCTGGTCGGGCTCGACACGGCCCTGCTCCCAATCGCGTAATCGAAGAAGTATGCGTTGCAGCGCATATTCTCTTGACAGCATAGTCATTTATTGGCAGACTTAAGCCTATGGAATGGGATATGCGGTTCGACGCTGCCTTCGCCGCTGAGGCGCGGGCATTTGCCCGCACTGTCCAGCTTGAAATCGCGGCATTGGCGGGGTTGCTGCGACAATTCGGGCCGCAGCTTCGACGACCGCATTGCGACGCGCTGAAAGGGTCGAAGCACGCGAACATGAAGGAACTGCGGTTCACTCTGCCCGATGGCGAATGGCGGATTGCCTTTGCTTTCGATCCGGAGCGCTGCGCGATTCTCCTGGTCGGCGGCAGCAAGTCGGGCGTGAACGAAAGGCAGTTCTACAAGGATTTGATCCGGACGGCGGATGCCCGGTTCGCCGCGCGTCTGAAAACGCTACTTGCAAAGGACGGAGACAAACGATGACGGTCACACTCGAAGAATTCAGCAAAGACTTTACGCCCGAGGAACGCGCGAAGGTCGCCGCTCGCACGGCCGAGCTGATCGAGGAAGAACTGACGCTGCGGGATCTGCGCCAAGCGCGACATCTGACGCAAGAGCGCATGGCCGAGCTGATGGGCGTCGAGCAAGAGAATGTATCGCGCCTGGAACGGCGGGCAGATCTTCTGCTCTCGACGCTGAGCAGCTACGTCGCCGCCATGGGCGGCAAGCTGCGGCTGGTTGCGGAGTTTCCCAATCGTCATCCGATTTCTATCGCGCTTGCCGACATTACCGGCAGCGACGCGCTTAAGCCGCCGCGTCGCGGGCGCAGGGCGAAGGAAGAGACCCTAAGCAGCGGCTAGAGCATTTTCAGGAAAAGTGGATACCGGTTTTCCGTAGAAAATGCGACCAAACAAAGAATCTAGAGCATGATCAGTTTCCACCGAAACTGAACATGCTCTAGACGACCGATTCCATGAAACCAATCAATTGCATCTTCGACCTTCCATCCACTGAATGCGGCCGTTTCGAGCATCCCATATGATTCGAACTTTGGAAGGCGCTCGTCTAGTTCAGCAAGCGTAGCCCGGATTGCGTGAAACGAAATCCGCGCTACTTACTATTCAATACAGAGTAGCAACATGTGACGACGCGTCAAACGGCTGCCGGCGGCGGCTTCAGCGCCTCGCGCACGGTGTCGGGCTCGCGCGCGATAACGGTGAGGTAAGCGTGCGCGGCCTGGTCGGGCTCGACGCGGCGCTCGTCCCAATCGCGCAGCGTCCCGATCGGTCTGCCCGCATGCTTTGATTCAGTTGGGCTCCTGCCCCGGGCCGCGGCCGGCGAGGCGCATCGGATTGACCACGTCCAGTCCGGCGAAATCCTTCTCGTTGTCAGTGACCACGACGCAATCGTTGGCTGCGGCGACGGCCGCGATGATCATGTCGAGCGCGCTCCTTGGCCGACCCGCGGCAGTGCCTTCGGCCATCAGCCGCGCCCAAACGAGGGCTGCGTTCTCATCGAAGGAAAGCACGCGGCCGGCAAACAAGGCCTGAGGACCTTCCGGGCCGGTGAACCACCGCTCCAGCTCCTTGCGCTTTTTTCCGATGGGCAGCTCCAGCACGCCGCGCCGGATCTCGGCAATGGTCAGCGACGAAATGAACAAATCCCCGTCCACCTGCGCGGCCATCCAGTCGACGAGCGCCGGCGACGGTATGGGCTTGGTGACGTTGCTGATGATGTTGGTATCGAGGAGATAGCGGGTCACAAGTCAACCTGGCGGCCGGTCGCGAAGGCACGGCGAAGATCGAGATCGACGCCCACCAATGGGGAGCGGCGCAGCGCCGCGAGAATGCCGCCTTTGCGGCCCGGCTCGTCGGCAATTGTTCGCTTGATCTCGGCGCGAATCCGCGTCGCCTCCAGGTCGTTTTCGGCAAGCCGCCTGGCCAGCAAACGAATCAGCCCGCGGTCGGCGTCCAACCCGAGAACCTCGAAACGCGCCATTCGGCGCTGCTTGAGGCGCAAGCGATGATTCTTCAGCGCCCGCTTCTGCGATGGCGTGCCCATGATCGACCTCCGGGATATAGCCAGTAATATATCCAGAATAGCCGACCGATGCAAAAGATTTCGGGCGAATCCAGCGGGGGAATGTTGACAGCGGCGCGAGCAAAGGCGACGTGTGGCGCCTTCAGATGAGTGCAGGAACTAGTCCCATGTACGACAATCTCCTCGCCAACGTCCCGACCGATCTGTGGATCGGCGGCAAGTGGCGCAAATCCTCCGACGGCGGCCGCTTCGATGTCATCGATCCCGCCACCGAGAACAAGGTCGCCTCGGTCGCCAGCGCGACGGTCGAGGACGCCAAGGCCGCACTCGATGCGGCGAGCGCCGCCTTTCCCGGCTGGGCCGGCAAGAAGCCGCGCGAGCGCGCCGAAATTTTGCGCAAGTCGTTCGAGCTGATCATGCGCGACGCCGAACGGCTGGCGAAGCTGATCACCATCGAGAACGGCAAGGCGTTGTCGGATTCGCGCGGCGAAGTCGCCTATGCCGCGGAGTTTTTTCGCTGGTTCGCCGAGGAGGCGGTGCGCAATATCGGGCAAAATTCGGTCGCACCGTCCACGGGAGCGCGCATCCTGGTGCACCACAAGCCGGCGGGCATCGCGGTACTGGTGACGCCGTGGAATTTTCCCGCCGCCATGGCGACGCGCAAGATCGGCCCGGCGCTCGCCGCCGGCTGCACCGTCGTGCTCAAACCCGCCTCCGATACGCCGCTCACCATGCTCGCGCTGATGCCGATCCTGGAGGAGGCCGGCGTGCCGGCGGGCGTCGTCAACGTCGTTCCCTCGCGCTCCTCCGGCAAGGTCGTCAGCGCCATGCTGCACGATCCGCGCGTGCGCGTCGTCTCGTTCACCGGCTCGACCGAGGTCGGCCGCAAGCTGCTGCACGAGGCCGCCGACAACGTGGTGCGGCCGGCGATGGAGCTCGGCGGCAACGCGCCCTTCATCGTGTTCGATGACGCCGACATCGACGCCGCGATCGAGGGCGCCATGATCGCCAAGATGCGCAACATGGGCGAGGCCTGCACCGCGGCCAACCGCTTCTACGTGCACGAGAAGGTGCACGACGAGTTCGCCAAAAAGCTCACGGCGAAGATGACCGGGCTGAAAATGGGCAACGGTCTCGACGACGGCGTCGCGCTCGGGCCGCTGGTCAACAAGGAGGGCCGCGACAAGGTGATCGAGCTGGTCGAAGACGCGGTGAAGAAAGGCGCCAAGGTGCTCGCCGGCGGCAAGACGCCCGGCGGGCCCGGTTACTTCTATCCGGCCACCGTGCTCGCGAACGTGTCCGACGACGCAAAAATGCTCAACGAGGAGATTTTCGGACCCGTGGCGTCGCTGCAGACCTTCAAGTCCGAGGACGAGGTGATCACGCGCGCCAACGCCACCGAATACGGCCTCGTCGCCTACCTCTACACCAAGGATTTGAGCCGCGGCCTGCGCGTCTCGGAAAAGCTCGACTTCGGCATGATCGGATTAAACCGCGGCATCGTCTCCGATCCCGCCGCGCCGTTCGGCGGCATGAAACAGTCCGGCCTCGGCCGCGAAGGCGCGCATGAGGGGCTGATGGAATTTTTGGAAACGCAATACGTTTCGGTGAACTGGTGAGCCGCGTCGGGAAATTCGATGAACATCCTCATGCCCCAGCTCGGCGAGACCGTGGCCGAGGGAAGAATCATCAAATGGTTCAAGTCGGCCGGCGACATGGTGAAGCCGGGCGATAATTTATTCGAAATCGAGACCGACAAGGTGTCGATGGAGGTGCCGGCGACGGAAGCCGGTGTCTTAAGCGAAATCCGCGTGCTGGAAGGCGAGGTGGCACCGGTCGGCGCTATCGTCGGCATTATCGGCGCTGCGGCCGGCGCTGCGGCAAGCGCGCAGACGCTTCCCGCTCCGTCAACAGCCAAGACTTCACCCACGCCGTCCGTTGCAGCCGAGCCCGGGTCTGGCCGCGGCCCGCCGCCCAAAGCGCCGCAGCAACCGATCAAGCTCGATCCGTTCTTCGAGGTGCGCACGCCCGAACGCAATTTCGGCCCGGCGCGGCTGTCGGGGGGAGCTACGGTCACCCCGCTGGCGCGGCGGCTCGCGACCGAAGCCGGCATCGATCTCTCGCGCCTCTCCGGCTCCGGCCCGCACGGCCGTATCGTCGCGCGCGACGTGGAAAATGCGCCGCGACCGGCGGCTCCCACGGCGCCGTCCGCACCGCGCCCGCCTCTCGCGGCTTTTGCCGAAGGTCCGACCGCCGATCAGGTCAAAGCGCTCTACGAGCCGGCAAGTTATGAGGAAGTGCCGCTCGACGGCATGCGCCGCACGATCGCCGCGCGCCTCACCCAGGCGATACAGACCATTCCGCACTTTTATGTCAGCGCCGATATCGCGATCGACCGCCTCAAAAACCTGCGCGAGGAAGCGAATGAAGCCGCGCCCAAGGATCGCGACGGCAATCCGCTGTTCAAACTCTCGCTCAACGACTTCATCATCCGCTCGCTTGCGCTCGCGCTGCAGCGCGTCCCCGCCGCGAATGCCGTGTGGGCGGGCGACCGTATTCTGCGCTTCAGGCATTCCGACATCGGCGTCGCCGTGGCGCTCGACGGCGGATTGATCACGCCAGTGATCCACAGCGCGGAAATGAAATCGATCAGCGCGATCTCGATCGAAATGAAGGAACTTGCCGCCCGCGCTCGGGAGAAAAAGCTCAAGCCGAAAGAATACCAGGGCGGCGCCTCGGCGGTCTCCAATTTGGGCATGTACGGCGTGCGCGAGTTCTCCGCCATCATCAACCCGCCGCATGCCACGATCCTGGCGGTCGGCGCCGCGCGCCGGCAGGCGGTCGAGAAGGCGGACGGCGGCGTCGCCTTCGCCAGCATGCTGACGGCGACGCTGTCCTGCGACCATCGCGTGGTCGACGGCGCGCTCGGCGCCGAGCTTTTGGCCGCGATCAAGGCTCTCATCGAGACGCCGGTGACCGTGCTGGTGTGATCGGGGAATCGACGATGGCCGCCAACGCGTCCGAAGTGCTGCTGGTCGGACCGTCGCGGCCCGTCATCGCCAGAGGGCTCGCGGGCTTTACCGTGCACGAGCTCCCTACTGCCGACCGCGACGCGTTCCTCGCGTCGCTGAGCCACGTGCGCGCGATGGCGGTGTCTTCCCCGGTGGAGCCGATCGACAACGCGCTGCTGGCGCGATTGCCAAAGCTGCAGATTATTTCGAGTTTCGGGGTCGGCTACGATCATATCGACGCGGCGGCCGCGGCGAAGCGCGGTGTCGTCGTCACCCACACGCCCGACGTACTCACCGAAGAGGTCGCCGATACCGCAATTGGGCTACTTCTGTGCACGGTGCGCGAGTTCCCGCAGGCCGAGCGCTATCTGCGCGCCGGCAAATGGCGCGAGCGCGGTTATCCGTTGAGCCGAGCGACGCTGCGCAACCGCACCGTCGGGCTGGTCGGGATGGGCCGCATCGGGACCGCGATCGCGCGGCGGCTCGAAGCGTTCGGCGTGCCGATCGTCTATCACGCGCGGCAGAAGCGGCCCGAGCTTCCCTATCGTTATAATGCGAACCTCATCGAGATGGCGCGCGCCGTCGATGTCCTCATGGTCATCGTACCGGGCGGCCCGGCGACGCGGAATATGATCGACGCCGAAGTACTCGAAGCGCTCGGCCCCGACGGCATTCTGATCAACATCGCGCGCGGTTCCGTGGTCGACGAGCCGGCATTGATCGCGGCGCTTAAGGAGCAAAAAATCATGGCCGCCGGCCTCGACGTGTTCGTCAACGAGCCGGAAGTGCCCGACGAACTCCTGGCGATGGACAACGTCGTGCTGTTTCCGCATCTCGGTTCGGCATCGGTGTTCACGCGCGAGAAGATGGACCAGTTGTTGGTCGACAACATTCTCGCCTGGGCTGCGGGCAAGCCGCCGCTGACGCCGGTGCCGGAGACGCCGTGGCGGTCGTGGAGCTAAATCGCAGTTCTAGAGCATGTTCAGTTTCGGTGGAAACTGATCATACTCTAGATTCTTTGTTTGGTCGCATTTTCTACGGAAAACCGGTATCCACTTTTCCTGAAAATGCTCTAGCTTACTCCGCGGCGAGGCGGACTTCGGGCGCGGCGGCGCGAACTTCGGCGTCGACATTGTCCTCGAACTGGACGAAGTTCTTCTGGAACATATCGACCAGGTTGCGCGCGGTCTGGTCGAATTCGGCCTTGTTCTGCCAGGTCTTCTGCGGATGGAGCAGGTGCGGCTCGATGCCGGAGAGCTGCGTCGGCACGGCAAAACCGAAATAGGGATCGGTCCTGAACTTGGCGTTTTTGAACGAACCATCCAGCGCGGCGCCGAGCAATGTGCGCGTCACTTTGATCGGCATGCGCCGGCCGACGCCGTAGACGCCGCCGGTCCAGCCGGTATTGACCAGCCAGCAATCGACACCGTGCACGCTGATCAGCTCGCGCAGGAGATTGCCGTAAACCGAAGGATGGCGCGGCAGGAACGGCGCGCCGAAGCAGGTGGAGAATTCCGGCTGCACGCCGACCAGGCCCTTCTCGGTGCCGGCGACCTTGGCGGTGTAGCCGGACAGGAAGTGATACATCGCCTGCGCCGGCGTCAGCTTGGCGATCGGCGGCATGACGCCGAAAGCGTCGGCGGTGAGGAGTACGATGTTGCGCGGCTGTCCGGCACGGCCGGTGCGCGACGCGTTCGGGATAAAATCGAGCGGATAGGCGGCGCGCGTATTCTCGGTCTTCGTTTCGTCGTCGAAGTCGCAAATGCGCGTTTCCGGATCGAACACCACGTTCTCGAGCACGGTGCCGAAGCGTCGCGTCGTGGCGTAGATTTCCGGCTCTGCCTCGGCGGAGAGCCTGATGCACTTGGCGTAACAGCCGCCCTCGAAATTGAACACGCCCTGCGGGCCCCAGCCGTGCTCGTCGTCGCCGATCAGCATGCGCTTGGGATCGGCCGACAGCGTCGTCTTGCCGGTACCGGAAAGGCCGAAGAACAGCGCGACGTCGCCCCCCGGCCCGACATTCGCGGAGCAGTGCATTGGCATCACGCTCTCGGCCGGTAGATAGTAATTGAGCGTGGTGAACACCGATTTCTTCATCTCGCCGGCGTAAGAGGTGCCGCCGATCAGGATGATGCGCTTGGTGAAGTCGAGCGCGATGACGGTCTCGCTGCGCACGCCGTGGCGTTTGGGATCCGCCTTGAATGAGGGCAGACAGAGAATGGTGAAATCGGGCACGTAGTGCGAAAGCTCCGTGCGCTCCGGTCTGATCAGCAACGCGCGGATGAACATCGAGTGCCAGGCGAGCTCGTTATAGACGCGGGTCTTGATGCGGTATCTCGGATTGGCGCCGCCGTAGAGGTCCTGGGCAAACAAAGTCTTGCCCTTGGCATGGGCAATGAAATCGTCGAACAGCAGCTGGAATTTCTCGGGCGCGAGGCGGCCGTTCTTCTCCCACCACACGGCTTTCTCGGTCTGTCCGTCGACGACGACGAATTTGTCCTTGGGACTGCGGCCAGTGTGCGCGCCGGTCTCGGCGCAGAACGCTCCGCCCTGGACGAGGAAGCCTTCGCGGTTGGCGATCGCGTGCTCGACCAAAACCGTGTCGGGCAAATTCCAGTGGACTGCCGCGAGGTTTTTCAAGCCGATTTCTTCGGCGCCATGCGCGCCATTCCGCAGACCGGTTTCCTCCACGCTAGCCTCCGCAACTCGTCCGGCTTGCGCGCCGGGGGCCTGAACAGAGCCGCCTTGCGACGCCGACTTCACTCACCCGTCGCGGGCGCGCGACCCTATATCGAGCGTCCTAGCATCTGCCAAGACCGACTTCTTCTCAAGCCTAACCAGGCAAGACCGCACGCGTTCCTTTGCTGCGGCGCAACAAGCGAGAGCGTCTTACGACCGCAATGATGAATTGGCGGCGACCCCGGAGTGCGCCTATGTGGCCCGTGCTTTGGCGGCCAAATCCACCACCACCTTGCGCAACTGCTCTGCAGTGGCGACACGCTCCGGGAACGGCAGGCGTAGCGTCGCGTCGCCCAGCGCAAGGTCGAGGCCTTCCGGATCGAGCCCGGTGAGCCGCCACGGTCCGTCTTCGCCGCCGAGCAGCTTTGTCGCATAGAGCCGTATTGCTTCGGAATGGTCCTCGTTCATGTGCGCGATCGCGCCCGCTTCGGCCTCGATCAAGTTCTCCGCGCCGGAGACGTCGGTGATCACGTCGGCCGCCTTCAGATCGGCGGCGCGGCCGAAGCCGGCATTGAGGTGGGCGGAAACGACCTTAAGGCGCCAGAACGAAAAATCGGCAAAGCCGGCGTAAAGCTCCGATTTCGGGTGGCGGGCGAGGAAGCGCCGGCGCAGGCGGGGCTCTTGGCGGTCGTCGCGCCCGAACTGCGCGAAGGCGCCAAGCAGCGTCAAGCGTGGGTGCGCGAGCGGGTCGCCCTTGCCCACGGAAGCGAGCAGCAGCGAAGCGCGGCCGTCGTTTTCGAGATTGGCGGTATGGGTGGAGAGCCGGGAGATCAAGATTATCGGGGAGCCGTCGGCATCGGTAGCCACGTTCACGAGCGAAGCGAACGGATGGCCGGTATTGCGGTCGATGGTCGCAAGCGCGCCCGCGCGCGTCGTCCGGAGCAGCGCCTTGGCAAGCGATTTGGGGTCGAAGTCCGGCGCTGGGGCGTTTTCGGGCAGGCGATTCGGCATCAAGCCCGGCAAAGGGGCTGCGTTATCTGCGTCGGTCATGTGTGTTTTCCGGTTCTCGCCCCTGTCACGGCAATTGCCCCGATTTTGCCTTGTCTCGTCACACTTCCGCCCCCACATGGGTTTTCAAGGGCTTATGGGGCCGGGGCTGGTGATGCTGCGGCCGACTCATGCTAGAAGGCCGCCATGCCGACAATCGCTCTCGTCGATGACGACCGCAATATCCTTACCTCGGTGTCCATTGCACTCGAGGCCGAAGGCTATCGCATCACGACGTATACCGACGGCGCCTCCGCGCTCGACGGCTTCAAGACCGCCCTGCCGGACCTTGCCATTCTCGATATCAAGATGCCGCGCATGGACGGCATGGAGACTTTGCGCCGGCTGCGGCAGAAGTCGGACCTGCCGGTGATCTTCCTCACCTCGAAGGACGAGGAGATCGACGAATTGTTCGGCCTGAAAATGGGGGCCGACGACTTCATCCGCAAACCGTTTTCACAGCGCCTCCTCGTCGAGCGGGTCAAGGCCGTGCTGCGCCGCGCCGCGCCGAAGGACGGCGCCGCGCCGAAGGAAGCCGACAGCAAGGTCTTGGAGCGCGGGCTCTTACGCATGGACCCGGAGCGCCACACCTGCACCTGGAAGAATGAGGCGGTGACGCTCACGGTCACCGAATTTCTCATCCTGCAAGCGCTGGCCAGCCGCCCGGGGGTGGTGAAAAGCCGCAATGCATTGATGGATGCCGCCTACGACGACCAAGTGTATGTTGACGACCGCACCATCGACAGCCACATCAAGCGGCTGCGCAAAAAATTCAAGGCCAGCGATGTTGAATTCGATATGATCGAGACGCTTTATGGCGTCGGCTATCGCTTCAAGGAAATATGACGCGCTGGCCGCGCGCCCCCGCTCCGCCAAGTTTTGGACCGCTGATCCAATTGCCGATCCAATTGCCGATCCATGGCCGCTGACTGGGACGGCTGACGTGCGGTAGTTAATGGCGTCCGGCCCCCTCCCTACCCTCCCTCCCAAGCGGGGGAGGGCAGGGAGGGGGAGCGAACGAAACCCCGGCAGACCACGTGCTCGATCGAACCGCAGAAATCGCAGGGGCCGGCAGTCAGGCCCACGCCTCGACGCAGGTCGAGGCCCAAATCGAGGCCGATGCCCTCGATGAGGCTGCTGCGGCGCGTCTTCGGCCCCACGGTCTCGCCAGGGTCGGCGACTGGTTGCAGCGCGCCTGGCAGTTCTTCATCACCCAGAGCTTCTCCAGCCTCACCCGCCGCATCGTCTCGCTCAACGTCGCCGGACTTCTCGCGCTGTCCATCGGCATCATCTTTCTTTCGCAGTTCCGCGCCGGGCTGATCGACGCGCGCGTGCAGAGCCTGTTGGTGCAGGGGCAAATCATCGCCGGTGCGATTGCGGCCTCGGCGACGGTCGAGACCGATTCATCGATCACCATCGACCCGGATAAGCTGCTCGATCTGCAGCCGGGCGAAAGCTACGGCCCGTCCGAGGACGCGCTCTACGGCATCGATTTTCCGATCAATCCGGAGCGCGTCGCTCCGGTGCTGCGGCGGCTCGTGTCGCCCACCAAGACGCGCGCGCGCATCTATGACCGCGACGGCGTGCTCTTGGTCGACAGCCGCAACCTGTTCGGCCGCGGCGACGTGTTGCGCTTCGACTTGCCGCCGCCCAACGCCGAAAAGCCGGGTCTGTTCGAACGGGCCTTTAACGCCGTGCGCAAGTGGCTTGGGCGGGGCGATCTGCCGCTCTATCGGGAGCTCGGCGCCGAGAATGGGCGCGGTTATCCCGAGGTCGCGCAGGCCTTGAATGGCCAGAATGCCAGCATAGTGCGCATCAGCGACCGCGGCGACGTCATTGTTTCGGTTGCGGTGCCGGTGCAGCGCTTCCGCGCCGTGCGCGGCGCACTCATGCTCTCGACCCAGGGCGCGGATATCGACGACATGGTGGAGGCCGAGCGGCTCGCCATCCTCAAAGTCTTCCTCGTCGCCGCCGCCGTGACGGTCGTGCTCTCGATCCTTTTGGCCCGAACGATCGCCGAACCGGTGAGGCGGCTTGCGGACGCGGCGGAGAGCGTGCGCCGGCACATCCAGTCGCGGGTCGAAATTCCCGATTTTACGCGCCGGCGCGACGAGATCGGACACCTCTCGGGCACGCTACGCGACATGACCAATGCGCTCTATAGCCGGATCGAGGCGATCGAAAGCTTTGCGGCCGATGTCGCGCACGAGTTGAAAAATCCGCTGACGTCGCTGCGTTCGGCGGTCGAGACGCTGCCGGTTGCCAAGACGGATGAGAGCCGCGCGCGGCTCCTCGCCATCATCCAGCACGACGTCAAGCGGCTCGATCGACTGATCTCCGACATTTCCGACGCCAGCCGGCTCGATGCCGAGTTGCAGCGCCAGGAGACCGCCCCGGTCGACCTAGCGAAGCTCCTCAGCACGCTGGTTGCGGTCGCCAACGAGGTGAAGCGCGACGACGGCGTCAGCGTCACGCTCCGGCTCGAAGGCGGCGGTGTGCGCGCATTCCGGGTGCCGGGGCATGATTCCCGCCTTGGCCAGATCGTCGACAATCTGATCGAGAACGCGCGCTCGTTCTCCCCGCCGGGCGGCACGGTGCGGATCACCTGCCGGCGGCTGAAGAGCAACGTCGAGATTTTCGTCGATGATGACGGCCCGGGGGTGCAGCCCGATGCGGTCGAGAAGGTTTTTGAACGTTTCTACACCGATCGCCCGCACCAGGGTTTCGGCCAGAATTCCGGCCTCGGCCTCTCGATTTCCAAGCAGATCGTCGACGCGCATGGCGGCGCGATCTGGGTCGAGAATCGGATGGGTACGCCGGGTGCGGACGGAACGCCGACAGTGCTCGGCGCACGCTTTATTGTGCGCCTGCCGGCTATGTGATGGCGGCACGATTGACGACGATGCACGCATCGGCCGTGTTGGTCGGCGTGCGCGCGGTGCTGATCCGCGGACCGTCGGGAGCCGGGAAATCGCGGCTTGCGCTCGAACTTATCGAAGCTGCGCGCACCGGCTCCGTGCTCTTCGCGCGCCTTGTCGCCGATGATCGCGTCTATCTCGAAGTTGCCGGCGGGCGATTGCTGGCGCGCTCCGCCGAAGCGCTTGCGGGCCTGATCGAGGTGCGCGGCGTCGGACTGTCGCGCGTGGCTCACGAGCCGAGTGCTGTGGTCGGACTCGTGGTCGATCTCGCCGCGGCGGATGCCGACCGGCTGCCGGAACCCGGCAAGCGCAACACCGAAATCGGCGGTGTTATCCTACCGCGACTTGCCGTCGCATCTGGTGACACGGCCTTGCCCCTCGTCCTCGCCCTTATCAATTTACCTCTGGACTGTTGGATTTGACCGCTCCGTTCGTGCTGCTTTTGGCCTCCTCCGGGTCTTGGTACTGGCCCCTTTCCGATGAAAAAGGGCCACTTGCCCGGCAAAAAGGGGCCAGTCTTATTTTTGTGCAGCGCACCTAATAGGGTGCGACTGTGAGTAACCCGCGCGCTATCGCCGACGATCTGGTCTTCCCTAGTCCCGAAGACTATAGGAGTGGTTTAGTCTGCATAAACCACAACTGGCGGGCGTACATGGCACCGATCATTTCCTTATTCAATCACAAGGGCGGCGTCAGCAAGACCACAACGGCGTTCAACCTTGGTTGGGCTATGGCCGAGCGCGGCAAAAAAGTCCTGATAGTGGACGGCGATCCCCAGTGCAATTTGACCGGCACCGTATTGGGTTTCGACGGCGTCAGTGATTTTGCCGCGTTCTATAAAAAATACCCCGAGGCAAACATTAGTAGTTGTCTGGAGCCAATCTTTAAGGCGACCGGGACACCATTGCAACCAGCGATGATTACCAAGACATCCCATCCAAATCTTTTTCTTTTAGTTGGCAATATTGATTTGGCGGAAAATGAAACGCAAATCTCGGTTGCTCTTTCGACGAGTGCCGCAATTCCAGCCTTGCAAAATATTCCCGGTTCTGTGTGTGCGCTGCTCAGAATGACAGCCCAAAAATATAATATAGATGCTGTTATCGTCGATATGAGCCCAAGCGTCGGTGCTTTAAATCAATGCTTGCTAATGGGAAGCGATTTTTTCATCGTGCCCACGTCGCCAGATTATTATTGCAACCAAGCGGTTTCCTCACTTTCAAGAGTTCTCCCGAGGTGGCACGGTGCCGTGCAGCATTTCAGACAAACTTGTCTCCTATATCCATTTCCGGCCGCGCCGCCGCGTTTTTGCGGAATTATCTCACAACGCTATCGTCCGCGATCCGGTAGTCCTGCACAGTCATTTCAACAATGGATTGATATTCTAAAGCAAACCGTTCTCAAGGAATTTGTTCCGGCACTCACTACAAACGGCATGGCAATATCAGTTGCAGAATTTAATTCGGCGGCACCGAGCGACACTCCGTTCAATCTCATCAACATTGCTGACTTCAATTCTCTTATTGCTCAATCGCAAAAATATAATACGCCGGTATTTGCTTTGAGCGATAAGCAAATCGAACAGTCAGGCGTCATCCTTCAAACGATGAAGGAAAGTAGAGATTCTTTCCGAAAATCATTCAACGCTTTGGCAAATACTGTCGAGATTATTACTGGATTGACAGCAGTACCTGTAAAGGCAGTTGTATAAGCTCGCGCGCATTAATCCTTACCACCCTCGATTACCCGAAACTGTCGTCGCCGATCCGGCGCTGTAGGTGTCGGCTTAGGCGGCACTGCCGAAAGCGCAGCGTCGATAAGTTCACCGAACGACCAAACATGATCGGTGAGGCCAAGGACAATCGCTGGCGTCATTTGGTGCTTTGCGTTCGGCGTTAGGGTCTCATGCGGACGGCAGAAATTGTAGAACGCGACATAGAGCGCGACGGCCGCCGCATGGTTCTCTAGCTTCTTTGAAAATCCATTCGTGAGCCGGGTAAAGCGTCGGGACTGCATTCGCACGGTGAGGTTCTGCCGCTCAACGTAGCTGGTCGAAATCTCTGCCGGCGCGCCGCTTATTGCCTGTCGGTTTACGGCTACTACCGCTGCCGGGCTATAGCGCCGGGACGCCTCTGGCGTAGCAAGGTGAGTTACGCTGTAGGTTTTGCTGATGACGCCATGCGCGACGCGATTGCCGAACGCATGGCGTATCGTAGACGACCAAGGCCGATATTAGCGTGCTCCAAGTCGGTGATCGGTTGGAGATCACGGCAAACGTGAATGCCGCTGGCCTCGAAAAGCTGAAAGAATTGCTCGCGCACTACGAGAAAATTTTGAAGCTTCTACAATGACGAGGCCGCCAACTGAGGCGGCCCCGAAGCAAGGCTTCGAATGCCTGCTCGTTAGTACTGACATTCTCCGTATGTATTATTTGGCGGTATGTAGCAGGGATTCTGAGGACAGCAGCTATCATATCCCGGCCCGCACGCGGAACCGGCACCTGCACAGGCCAGCTTAAGTTTGGGGCGTGGGGTCATTGGCAGCGCGTTTTTATTGATGATCGAAGGAGCAGGTGCGCTCGCGGCGGGAGTTGTCTGTTCAAGCATCGCGACGACATCTCCGGCGCTAGAGAGTGTCGGGCAAAGCATAGCGAGAACAGCCGCGACGGCTAGGATGCGGGTCATGGCGGAATGTCTCCGGGTGAGGTGAAGATTAGTGGACCGTGCAATTCTATTTCCATGCAACCTCAAGTCAACCGAACAAACCAAAAGGGGCCACCGCCAAACTCAAAACGGGCCACTGACGGGGAAAAGGGGCCAGCACCCGGGTCTTCAGATTCCGAACAGCCCGCTCCGTGCTTGGTTGGAGATTGGTAACCTTAACGCCAGTATAATCACCCAGCCGTCCGCGCGGTGGCCGGTCTCACGCCGGTCCCCGGCGGCGCCAGGAATCGGATGAGACTTTGCGCTACCGCAATGCACCATCCCCCAGAATCGGCTGAGAATGCCCCTTGCGCTTGGTCTTCGGATGGTCAAGATGAGCACCCTTTCGTGCGGTGCACCCGGGTCGCGCCCGCGGGGAGTTCCATGATTGGTCTTGTGCTTGTCACGCACGGGCGGCTGGCTGTCGAGTTCCGCGCGGCCTTGGAGCACGTGGTGGGGCCGCAGGGTCAGATCGAGGCGGTCACCATCGGTCCCGACGACGATGTCGAGGAACGCCGCAAGGATATCATCGAAGCGGTCAAGCGCGTCGATAGCGGCGACGGGGTGGCCATCCTGACCGACATGTTCGGCGGCACGCCGTCGAACCTCGCCATCTCGGTCATGAGTCGGCCCAAAGTCGAAGTGCTCGCCGGCATCAACCTGCCGATGTTGGTCAAACTCGCCAAGGTCCGCGACGAGTGTCCGCTCGCCGAGGCGGTCGCAGCCGCCCAAGACGCCGGGCGAAAATATGTGACCATCGCGAGCCGGGTGCTGACCGGAAAATGAGCGCACCGGCCCCCCGCAGCGAGGAATGTGTGGCCGAGGAGCGGGCGTTCCGCGAGGGTGCCGTCGTCCGCAAGCTGGCCATCTGCAATCGCAAGGGACTCCACGCGCGGGCGTCGGCCAAGTTCGTGCAAACAGTGGAAAAATTCGACGCCGACGTGCGCGTCATGCGCTGCGGCGAGACCGTGGGCGGCACCTCGATCATGGGCCTGATGATGCTCGCGGCGGCGCCCGGCACCTCGATCACGGTCGAGGCGACCGGCAAAGAGGCAGCGGAAGTCATCGATGCTTTGACCGCTCTCATCGCCTCGCGTTTTGGCGAGGATGATTGATCGGCTGATTTGAGCGTTGGGGCGATACGCTGGCCGATGCAGGGAGAGGACAAATGATATTTGGCAAATCCGAACCGAAACCCCCGACCGGGAATCGGGCAGCGGAAAGCACGGCGGTGTCATCGGCCGCGCCGGCGCCAGCTCCGGCCGCTCCGACATCGGCCCCGGCCGCGCCGGCGCCGGGCCAGGTCGCGCCGGCACCGGGCCCAGCCGCGCAACGCGAGCGGCAGGCGGCGACAATCCGCTATGTCGATCGTGCGGACGTTGCGGAGACCTTCGCCGATTCGGTGAGCGGTCTGGTCTTCGACGGTCAAACGCTGCGGATCGAATTCGCGGTCACGCGCCTCGATGAGGTCAAATCCGGCTCCCCGATTACCGGCCGCCGTTATCCGGCCTGTCGTCTCGTGCTGCCACCGGCGGCGGCGGTCGATCTCATCAACCGCATGCAGCAGATCGGGGTGGCGCTCACGCAGGCCGGCGCGGTGAGGGCGGCGGCGCGGCCGGAGGCGGCATCGCCAGCCGGCTGATCTCAGCGCGCCTTGGCTGGCGCCGCCCCGCGAGAATTTGCCGCCGCGGCCGCTTTGAGGTCGGCGACGAAACTTTTATAGGCCGCATGGCGCTCGTCCTCATCCTCGATGCGCAAGAGCGCGGAGGGGTGAACGGTGACGACGAGCCTTGTTCCGTCCGCCATATCGAGCGGCTTGCCGCGCACTTTGCCGATGGTGACGGTGCGACCGGTCAGGCTGCGCGCCGCGGTCACGCCGAGCGCGACGACGGTCGACGGCTTGACCAGGCTGCGTTCGAGGTCGAGCCAAATCTTGCAGCGTTCGACCTCGTAATTGTTGGGACGTTTGTGCAGCCGGCGTTTTCCGCGCATTTCATGCTTGAAATGCTTGACCGCATTGGTGACGAAGGTTTTTTCGCGCGCGATGCCGGCGTCCTGGAGCCCTTGGTCGAGGATGCGGCCGGCCGGGCCGACGAACGGCTTGCCGACAATGTCCTCGCGGTCCCCTGGCTGCTCGCCGACGAACATGAAGGCGGCGCGGCTCGGGCCTTCGCCGGGCACCGCTTGCGTGGCGTCGCGATAGAGCGGGCAGCGCGTGCAACTTCCCTCGGCCGCAGCGAGCTGGCGCAGCGATTTGATAGAATCTTGGGACTCCGCCTCCATAGGATCAGAACGCTTAGCTGCGGTCATGGTTCAAGCATAGACATAAAGGTATCTTTATGTCTTTAGTGCCGCGCGCCGAGCCACTTCCCAGAACGCCCTAGCCAGCACTGCCGGCGGATTGCCAAAGGAGCACCATGAGCACATCGGCCAAAGCCCGGACTTCGCCTGCCGATTATGTCGTCAAGGACCTCGGCCTCGCCGAATGGGGCCGCAAGGAAATCGCCATCGCCGAGACCGAAATGCCCGGCCTGATGGCGACGCGCGAAGAGTACGGGCCGGAGCAGCCGCTGCGCGGCGCGCGCATCGCCGGCTCGCTGCACATGACCATTCAAACCGCCGTGCTGATCGAGACGCTCAAGGCGCTCGGCGCCGACGTCCGCTGGGCGTCCTGCAACATCTACTCGACGCAGGACCACGCCGCCGCTGCCGTAGCGGCCGGCGGCACGCCGGTCTTCGCGGTCAAAGGTGAAACGCTCCACGACTACTGGGAATATGCCCATCGCATCTTCGAGTGGTCCGACGGCGGCGGGCCGAACATGATCCTCGATGACGGCGGCGACGCCACGCTCCTCTTGCATCTCGGCTCGCAAGCAGAAGCCGACCCGGCGGTGCTCAACCACCCGAACAACGAAGAGGAAGAGGTGCTGTTCGCGGCCATCGAGCAACGAGTGAAGCGCAAGCCCGGCTGGTATTCGACGATTGCCAAGAGCATCCGCGGCGTCACCGAGGAAACCACCACCGGCGTGCACCGGCTCTATCAGATGGCCAAGGAAGGCCGGCTCTTGTTCCCCGCCATCAATGTCAACGACAGCGTCACCAAATCGAAGTTCGACAATCTTTACGGCTGCCGCGAGTCGCTGGTCGACGGCATCCGCCGCGGCACCGACGTCATGATGGCGGGCAAGGTGGCGATGGTCGCCGGCTTCGGCGATGTCGGCAAAGGCTCGGCGGCCTCGCTGCGCCAGGCCGGCTGCCGGGTCATGGTCTCGGA
>JBEKNW010000071.1:0-21148 GCA_049522435.1 Xanthobacteraceae bacterium | reverse complement strand
CCAAAGTCCGCTTATCAATGCGCCAATTGCAGAACGACCCGGAGAAAATCCGATCGTTCTACCAAAAGCCATCCCTCAAATATGCCGCGTGATGGTGAACTTACTTATGGTCTGATTAATACAGATTGTAACTCAGAAGATTCAGAAGCTGTAACCGACAGAATGCTATCAGCGCTCTCAAAGGCGAACCCAATCTCAGAATTGAGAGTCTCCGTTTTGTATTGTCGCAATATTTCTCCATCCGGCTGCTGTGTGCGAACATACCGTGCGAGTGCGATTGTCATAGGATCTCGGACTCGCAACATGAAGATTAATTCTGTTCCCGGCTGCTTTGACACGGTCTCCGCAACATCATCAGTGAAAAGCGCAGTAAGCTCACCTGAGTACGTCCAATCTCCTCCGTCGGTGATATCGACGGCAGGCACCGTATATCCCCCCTGCCAAATTACTCCCTGCGAATCCGTTCCTATCAAGCGACATTGCGCGAGAACGTCATATGGGTGATCTCTTAGGAAATTAATATGTGCGATCGCACGACGAACATCGGTCGGCACACCGCGAAGTACGAAATTAATTTCTCTTGGCGACTGCATCCGCACTTCGCCCGCGCCTACAACTATCGGGGGCTCATGGTCTCGCCCAATCAGCTTCAGGTGGGGAAAAGACAATGTGGCCGGAGTCTTCAGCGACCAGCGCCATCGGTCCAACGTCGACATCTAAGGGCCTTCGATCGCGTCGTGGTAAATCTCGTGCTCTGCCTCGAAATCATTCGCGTCTGAGGCTGCCCAGTGGCGATCCAAAGCCGCTCGAATGTTCCGGTCTTCATTCATTGTCTTCGCTCACATCGCTTCGCCCCGAAAGGGGACCTTGAGGTCATTCGCTTCGCTCCACCCGGCCTACCCTCTACTGCGCTCCGCGCCAACGCCGGACTTGACCCCGAGGGCCAACTTGTCCAATCGGGGGGCCGTCACGACTTATGCCTTAGAATCGCGCGCGCCGGGCTAGGGGCAGGCCGCCGAAGGAAAGATTGATGTCGGTTATTGAAACGACACGGGAAGCCGGGCAGGACTTCATCCGCGACATCGTGCGTGCCGATGTCGCGTCCGGCCGGCACAAGACGGTTGTCACCCGCTTCCCGCCCGAGCCGAACGGCTATCTGCATATCGGCCACGCCAAGTCGATTTGTCTTAATTTCGGCATCGCCGAGGAGTTCGGCGGCCGCTGCCATCTGCGCTTCGACGACACCAACCCGACCAAGGAAGAGCAGGAATATATCGATGCCATCGAGCGCGACGTGCGCTGGCTCGGCTTCGATTGGGGCGAGCATCTTTATCACGCGTCGGACTATTTCGAGCAGCTCTACGAATGGGCGGAAGACTTGATCCGCGCCGGCAAGGCCTATGTCGACGACCAGACGCAGGAAGAGATGCGGCTGACCCGCGGCACCTTGACCGAGGCGGGGACTGAAAGTCCGTACCGCGGGCGCAGCGTCGCGGAAAACCTCGATCTCTTCCGCCGCATGCGCGCCGGCGAATTTCCCAACGGCGCGCGCGTACTGCGCGCCAAGATCGACATGGGCTCCGGCAACATCAACCTGCGCGATCCGGTGCTCTACCGCATCCTTCACGCCGAGCATCCGCGCACCGGCACGGCGTGGTGCATCTATCCGAGCTACGATTTCGCCCACGGCCAGTCGGACGCCATCGAGGGCATCACCCATTCGATCTGCACGCTGGAATTCGAGGACCACCGGCCGCTCTATGATTGGTTCCTCGGCAACCTGCCGGTCCCCTCGCGGCCGCATCAGTACGAGTTCGCCCGGCTCAATCTCACCTACACGGTGCTGTCGAAGCGCGTGCTAACGGAATTGGTGCGTGGCGGCCATGTCGGCGGCTGGGACGATCCGCGCATGCCGACGCTGGCGGGGCTGCGCCGGCGCGGCGTGCCGCCGGCCGCGATCCGCGACTTCGTCAAGCGCATCGGGGTCGCCAAGGCGAACAGCGTCGTCGATGTCGCGATGCTGGAATTTTCCATCCGCGAGCATCTCAACAGGACCGCGCAGCGGCGCATGGCCGTGCTGCATCCGCTGAAAATCTTCATCGAGAATTTTTCCGAAAGCGGCAGCGAGGAGATCGAGGCGGTCAATCATCCCGAGAACCCCGGCGCGGGAACGCGGCGCATTCGTTTTGGCCGCGAAATCTTCATCGAGCGCGACGATTTCATGGAGAACCCGCCGAAGAAATTCTTTCGCCTGGCGCCCGGCCGCGAGGTGCGGCTGCGCTACGCCTATTTCATCACCTGCCGCGAGGTGGTGAAGGATAAAGCCGGCGAGGTCATCGAGCTGCGCTGCACCTATGATCCCGCGACGAAGGGCGGCAACGCGCCTGACGGTCGTAAGGTCAAGGCCACGATGCACTGGGTCTCGGCGGCGGATGCGGTCCCGGCCGAGGTGCGCCTTTACAATCCGCTGTTCCTGCGTCCCGACCCGAACGCCGGCGATTTCGCTGCCGACCTCAATCCGCACTCGCGCGAAGTCATTGCGGATGCGCGCGTCGAACCCGCTTTGGCCGAACAAAATTCCGATGATGCGGTGCAGTTCGAGCGGCTGGGCTATTTCTGCCGCGACCCGGACGCGACGCCCGACCGGCTCGTGTTCAACCGTACGGTCGGATTGCGGGACAGCTGGGCGAAGGTCGCGAGCGGGAGTTGAACAGCCTCACGTTCCCCACAAGCTCCCTCGCCATGGCGCTCGCGCCTCGTGTAGCATGAGGCTGACTTTCTGGCGCGCGATGGGCGAGGGAGCGCGCAGTGGAAGACGAGGGCAAGTCGCAAAGCCGCGCGCAAACTGGTGCGCGGACTGGCACACGGATTTGGCCGGTTGGCAGAACGCGGCCGGCATGGGGCTTCGCTTGGCCGCAGGCCGAATTCGCCGTTCCCACGCGCATCCGCGAGTGGGCGGCAATTGAGGTCGGCGCCGGCCGGCTCTTGCCGTGGTTCGCTGTCGCCTATGGCTTCGGCATCGTCCTCTATTTCACCGCGGAGCGCGAACCGGCACCCCGGAATGACTTCGGCTCAATAGCGCCGGAACAGTCCCACCAGCTTGCCCTGAATGCGCACGCGGTTGGGCGGCAGGATGCGCACCTCGTAGGCGGTATTGGCGGGCTCGAGCGCGATCGAGGCGCCGCGCCGCCGGAAACGCTTGAGGGTCGCTTCCTCGTCGTCGATCAGGGCGACGACGATGTCACCGGTTTCGGCGGCATCGCTGCGCTTGAGCAGCGCAATGTCGCCGTCGAGAATCCCCGCCTCGATCATCGAATCGCCGCGCACCTCGAGCGCAAAATGCTCGCCCGTGCTCAACAGGTCGGACGGCATATTGATGGTGTGGCTGCGGGTCTGGATCGCTTCGATCGGCGTGCCGGCGGCGATGCGGCCCATCACCGGCACGGCGACCGGCCGGCCGCCTTCGTCTTCCGAAGCGGCGCGCACCCGGCCGAGATTTCCTTCGATGACGCTCGGCGTGAAGCCGCGCGCGCGGCTCGAAGCGAAGCCGTGGGCGATTGATTCGGGCAGCTTGATCACCTCGATCGCCCGCGCCCGATTGGGCAGGCGGCGAATAAAACCGCGCTCCTCGAGCGCCGTGATCAGCCGATGAATGCCGGACTTCGAGCGCAGGTCGAGCGCGTCCTTCATCTCATCGAAAGAAGGTGGAACTCCCGCCTCCTTGAGGCGCTCATGGATGAAACGCAAGAGTTCAGCTTGTTTGCGCGTGAGCATCGGCGCTTCCCTCTCTCTAGGCCACCCCGCGGCCGAAACAAATCATGAACGGACACTATCCGTTCCATATGTGTTCCGCAACCATTTAATTTGAAGTGAAGAAGTCGAGGGCGGCGCCAAACCGGCTCTTAACGTTGGAACCTTGCGATCGTGCAACGGTCGCCGGCCTGCATGGCCGGCGTATAAGGCTCTCGGATCACGAGACAATCCGCCTTCGCCAGCGGCGTCATCATGGAGCTGTCCTGGACCGGAAACGGCGTGGCAACAGGCCCGTCCGGACCCTCGTTGAGCGTTGCGCGCAGATAATCGGCGCGCTCGTCATTGGCGGCAAGGCCACAGCCGAGCATTGCCGATTCGGTCGCCATTGCAAGATCGCGGCGTCCGGCGAGGCGGCGGATGAGCGGCACGAGGAACAGAAAGGAGCAGACAAACGCCGAGACCGGGTTGCCGGGAACGCCGAGTACTTGCATGGCGCCGAGCCGGCCGTGCATCAGCGGACGGCCGGGCCGCAGCGCCAATTTCCAGAACGACAATGCCATGCCCTCGGCGGCAAACGCCGCCTGCACCAGATCGTAGTCGCCTACCGAAGCGCCGCCCGTGGTGACCAGAATGTCGGCGCCGAGTTCGCGCGCGCGCCGGACCGCCGCAACCGTCTCGTCGAGCCGGTCGGCGACGATGCCGAGGTCCATGACTTCGGCGCCTTCCGCGCGCGCAAGCGCGGCAAGCGCAAAGGTGTTGGAGGAGACGATCTGGCCGGGCGCCGGTTGCGTGCCGGGCGGCACCAGCTCGTCGCCGGTGGCGAACAGGGCGATTTTTGGCTGCCGATATACCGGGACGAGCGGGTGGTTCATGGCGGCCGCAAGCGCGAGGTCGCGCGCCGTGAGCCGATGGCCGGCAGTCAAGAGCGCGTCGCCAGCTTTGAAATCGAGTCCCTGCGCGCGGATGTGGCGGCCCTTGACCGTCGGCTTTTCTACCTCGACGCAATCGCCGTCACGCTTGGTGAATTCCTGAATCACCACGGTGTCGGCGCCTTCCGGCATCACCCCGCCGGTGAAAATGCGTGCTGCCTCGCCCTGACCCACCGCACGAGCAAAAGGCCGGCCAGCAGCCACCTCGCCGATGAT
The DNA here is from genome assembly GCA_049522435.1 of Xanthobacteraceae bacterium. Taxonomy (GTDB): domain Bacteria; phylum Pseudomonadota; class Alphaproteobacteria; order Rhizobiales; family Xanthobacteraceae; genus BOG-931. The sequence continues at coordinate 16,250 of JBEKNW010000071.1, read as the reverse complement.
TTTGAGGCGCACCGGTACGTTCGCCACATCGCCGGCGCGTACGGCATAGCCGTCCATGGCCGATACGTCGGCAGGCGGCTGCGTGCGCAGCGCCTTGAGACCATAAGCAAGCACCCGGCCGTCGGCCTCGGCGAGCGGCACCTCTTCGGCCGGCAGCGGCACGGCGTGCGCGAGCACGCGTTCGAGCGCGTCTGCGACCGACAGCAACGCCACGGCTTTACTCCTTTGCGCGATAATGGCCGCTGCGGCCGCCGCGTTTCTCGATGAGCCGGATGCCCTCGATCCGCATGCCGCGTTCGACCGCCTTCACCATGTCATAGATGGTGAGGCAGGCGACCGCGACGGCGGTGAGTGCCTCCATCTCGACCCCGGTCCGGCCCGCGACTTTTACCCGCGCCCTGACCTTTATTCCGGGCAGCTTGGCATCGGGGGTGACGTCGATCTCGACTTGCGCGATGGCAAGAGGATGACAGAGCGGAATCAATTCATGCGTGCGCTTGGCCGCCATGATGCCGGCGATGCGCGCGGCGCCGAGCACGTCGCCCTTCTTGGCGTCGCCCCTGCGCACGATGTCGAGCGTCGCGTGCTGCATCACCACCCGGCCCTCGGCGAGGGCTTCACGCTCGGTTGCCGGCTTCGCCGAAACGTCCACCATGCGCGCCGCGCCGCGGGCGCCAAGATGCGTGAGATTTTTCCGCCGCGCCATGGCATTCACCGGGCCGCCCCCTCTCTACCCTCCCCCGCAAGCGGGGGAGAGTAGGGAGGGGGACGCGCGAGGAGCGCGCGCGTTGCCGCCGCGATATCGTTCTGGCGCATGAGACTTTCACCGACGAGGAAGGTCGAAATGCCGGCTTTGGCGAGCCGGGCGAGATCGTGCGGCGTGAATATGCCGCTTTCGCCGACCACGACATGCCCGGCCGGGACCAAACGCGCGAGCCGCTCGCAGGTCGCGAGCGTCGTCTCAAAGGTTTTCAGATTGCGGTTGTTGATGCCGATGAGCCGCGAATTTAGGCGCAAGGCGCGCGCAAGCTCCTCTTCATCGTGGACCTCGACGAGGACATCCATGCCGAGCGCGAACGCCGCCGCCTCGAGCTCCGCCGCGCAAGCATCCTCGACCGCGGCCATGATGATGAGGATGCAATCGGCGCCGGCGGCGCGCGCTTCCACCACCTGGTAGGGATCGTACATGAAATCCTTGCGCAGCACCGGCAGCGCACAGGCCGCGCGCGCCGCCCGAAGATGATCGAGTGAGCCCTGGAAGGAGGGCGCGTCGGTCAGCACGGAAAGACAGGTCGCGCCGCCCGCGGAATAGGCCGCCGCCAGCGACGGCGGATCGAATTTTTCGCGGATCAGCCCCTTCGACGGGCTCGCCTTCTTGATCTCGGCGATGAGCGCATAATCGCCCGCCGCGCGCCGCCGCTCGATGGCGCGCAGGAAGCCGCGCGGAGTGCTCGCGGCCTTCGCCTCGCGCTCGATCGCGGCGAGCGGTCGCTGCCGCTTCGACGCGGCGATCTCGTCGCGCTTGTACGCCGCGATCTGTTTGAGAATGTCAGCCATCGTTCGAGACCACGATCAGGCGGTCGAGCCTTCCTTCGGCTTCTCCGGAATCGATCGACTGGGCGGCGAGATCGAGGCCGGCCTTGAGGTTTTGCGCCTTGCCCGCGACCACGAGCGCCGCCGCCGCGTTGAACAGCGCCACCTCGCGAAAGGCGGAATCCTCGCCTTCAAGAACGCTCAGCAAGGCTTTGGCATTCGCCGCCGCATCGCCGCCGCGCAAAACTTCCGGTTTGACCTTGGGCAGCCCGACTTCCTCGGGCGAAATCTCGAAGCTCGTGATGGCGCCGTCTTCGAGCGCGGCGACGCTGGTCGGGCCGGCCGTGGTGATCTCGTCGAGCCCGTCGGAGCCGTGCACCACCCAGACCCGCTCGGCGCCGAGATTTTTGAGCACCTGCGCCAGCGGCAGCGTCCAATGCCGCGAGAACACGCCGATCATCTGCCGCCGCACGCCCGCCGGGTTGGACAGCGGGCCGAGCAGGTTGAAGATCGTGCGCGTGCCGAGCTCGACACGGGTCGGCGCGACATTCTTCATCGCCGGATGATGCGCGGGCGCAAACATGAATCCGATCCCGGCCTCGCGAATGCAGCGCGCGATCGCATCCGGGGTGAGATTGATATTGACGCCGAGCGCCGCGAGCACGTCGGCCGCGCCCGAGCGCGACGACAAAGCGCGATTGCCGTGCTTGGCGACGGGAACGCCGGCGCCGGCGACGATGAGCGCCGCGCAGGTAGAGATGTTGAACGAGCCCGAGGCATCGCCGCCGGTGCCCACGACGTCGATGGCGTCGGGCGGCGCGGTCACCCGCAGCATTTTGGCCCGCATGGCGGTGACCGCGCCGGTGATCTCCTCGACCGTTTCCCCGCGCACGCGCAGCGCCATCAAGAGGCCGCCCATCTGCGAGGGCGTCGCCTCGCCCGACATCATCTGCTCGAACGCGCCTGCCGCTTCCTCGCGCGTGAGCGCGGCGCCGGTCGCGACCTTGCCGATGAGCGCCCTGAATGCGTCGGTCACGATTAAGCTCTCAATTCACCCGCGCCCGCAGCTTTGGCGGCGCGGCCTGGGGCCTGTCCCGCCGCCCGGTCGATGCATTCCAGGACGCGGCGATATCGAGAAAGTTTTGCAGCATCAGGTAGCCGTGCTCGGAGGCGATGCTTTCGGGATGGAATTGCACGCCGTGCACCGGCAGGTTGGTATGCGCGAGCCCCATGATGAGGCCGTCCTCGGTGTCCGCGGTCACAATCAGTTCGCCCGGCAGGCTTGCGCGCTCGACCACGAGCGAATGATAGCGCGTCGCCTGGAACGGCGCATTGATGCCGCGAAAAATTCCGGCGCCGTCGTGGCGGATCACCGAGAGTTTGCCGTGCACTGGCGTGGGCGCGCGCACCACCCTGCCGCCGAACGCATCCCCGATCGCCTGGTGGCCGAGGCAGACGCCGAGAATCGGGATTGTTGCCGAAGCCGCCGCGATGAGGTCGAGACAGATGCCGGCCTCCTTCGGCGTGCACGGGCCGGGCGAGAGCACGATGGCGTCGGGATCGGCGGCGACGATGGCGGCGCTGGTGATCTTGTCGTTACGGTGCACGCGCACCTGTGCCCCCAGTTCACCGAGGAAGTGCACCAGGTTGAAGGTGAAGCTGTCGTAATTGTCGATCAGGACGATCATGGGAGCCGACGCTGTTCTGCTGCCGGCTCTTAGCGCAAATTTGGCTCAGATGAAATCGACGCGAGCGGTGAAATCGGCCTGGGGCAGCGCCGGCTAGCGCGGGGAGCCTCCCCGCGCCGGCGGCAGGCGATCCGCCGAAACGAGCCGCGCTTCGCGCGCCTGTCCGTAGGGGTTGCGCGCATCGCGCAGGCAGGCGGCTTCGAAATAGGGCCACGCGCGTTGCGAGCAGTCGCGCGCGAGCGGCCGCGTATCGGCGCGATCGGCCTTTGCGCCGGCCACTGATCCGCGCGCTTCGACTTGCGCCGGCAGGCTGAGGGTGGCGACGAAGAACGCCGCTACGATCGCAGCGGCGGCGACGGCGTAAACGGTTTTCAACATGACACCGATCCCCGTGTTTTCCTGTTTCGCGCGCCTTGCCGTCGCGGAGGACGGCACGCTTTTGCGTTTGGGTCGCGCTTCCATTGAATGACAATTTGGAATACGGCCGCGATGCCCTCGTTGACGGCCATCACATTTTTGCTGTTTGATGCAGCGCCTTGAAAAATAAGAGGAATCGGCCGGATCGCGGACGCTCTTGTGCCGCAGAGACCGTGAATCGGACGGCAAACTCGATTGTTAAGGCTGGTGCGGGGGACTGTGAAACCCGCCTTGCGGATGCCCGGAGCGCGGGCTAGACCCCCGCCATGCCGCGCATTGCGCTCTTTGCGGGGTCGTTCGACCCCATCACCAACGGCCATCTCGACGTGGTAGCGAGTGCCGTGCGCTTGGCCGACCGGCTGGTGCTCGCCGTCGGCGTCCAACCCGGCAAGGCGCCGCTGTTTTCGGCCGAGGAACGGCTCGCCATGTTGGAGGAGATCTACGGGCCGCTGGCGCGCAGCGCGGGCTGCGAAATCGCTTGCACCACTTTCAGCGATCTCGTTGTCTCGGCGGCGCGGCGGGCTGGAGCGACAATCCTCATCCGCGGCGTGCGCGATGCCGCAGATTTCGATTACGAGATGCAGATGGCCGGCATGAATTCCGCCATGGCGCCCGAGGTGCAGACTGTGTTTCTGCCCGCTTCGCCGCAGGTGCGCCCGATCACCGCCACGTTGGTGCGGCAGATTGCCGGCATGGGCGGCGACGTTTCCGCCTTCGTGCCCGCTGCGGTCGCGGCACGGCTGCAACGGAAATTCGCCAAAGCGTAAACACCCATCCGGGAGATGACATGACCCGCATCCTTGCCGTACTCTTCGCCATCATGTGCGCAGCCCCAGTCATTGCTGAAACCCTCCCCGCTGGTCTCGACCCGCAGAATACGCTCTACCTCGACACCAAATACGGCCGGGTCACCATCAAGCTCTTCAACGACGTCGCGCCGCTTCACGCCGAACGGCTGAAGCTATTGGCGCGCGAGCATTTCTACGACAACGTGCCGTTTCATCGCGTCATCGACGGCTTCATGGCGCAGACCGGCGACGGCCAGTACGGCAACGGTACCGGCGGCTCGAAATATCCCGACCTGAAGGCCGAATTTTCCAAGGTGCCGTTCAAGCGGGGAACCGTCGGCATGGCCCGGACCAGCAATCCCAATTCGGCCAACAGCCAGTTCTTCATCATGTTCGCCGAGGGCTCGTTCCTCAACGGCCAATACACCGTGGTCGGCGAGGTCGTCCGCGGCATGGACGTGGTCGACAAGCTCAAACGCGGCGAGCCGCCGGCCGATCCCGACCGCATCATCCACATGCAGGTGGCGGCCGACGTGAAGTAGCCGGCGGCCACGCCGTGGCTCCGCGACAAGATGCGAGGCGGCGCATAACGGCACCGAGGCAACTTCCACATATGTAACCGGTCGGCAGCGATAATGGATCTACTCGGGACACCCAGCACGAACTCCCCGTGTATCCTTTATCAGGCTTATGGCGGTTCCTCGTACCGCGACCAAGCGGCTTTCAGCTTGCTGACATTGCATGGTCTCGCGCCGGCGGCTCCGATTCGCACCATCGTATTTACCGATGTACCGGAGCGCTTCGCCGGGCTCGCCCATGAAATCATTGATTTCAGCGCGGCGGAGGCAAAAGCCGACATGGGGCGCTTTCGTTACCTGCACCGTGTCAAAATTCAAATCCTCAGGCGCGCCGCCGCGCGCTTTCACAGCGCCGTGAGTTGGATGCTCGTCGACGGCGATACGGTGTGGAGCGGTCCTCCCGACGGTCTGCTCGACAAGCTGCATCAAGGCTGCGCCGTGATGTGGAAGGAGGAGGGCATGGTCGGCCCCACATTCCACGGTAAGCTGCAGCGGACTCTTAAGCGCATACGGCCAAAAGACTCGGAATTCGTCATGCGCAATGCCGGCGTGCTTGGCATTCCAAATGCTGGCGGGCCGTGCGCACTCGACGAGACCCTCGCTCTTACCGACGAACTGCTCGTGCAATGCCTGCAACGCGGTTGGGTGGAACAGGCCGCGTTCAATATCGTCCTGCCGCGCTATTACAGCATCGTGTGCGCCGACGAGACGATCCGGCATTATTGGGATTTGAACAAGGAAATGGCCGACGTCCTGCGATTGTTCTTCGCCGGCATTGCCGGTCTTGATCCGCGCGCTCAGGCCGAGGCCGCAACCGCGTTCGATCCAATCCTTCCGGCCAGAGCGGTTCAACTCGCGCTCAGACAAACGAAACCGCAATGGCGGCAACGCCTGGTCGCACTTCGAAGGTCGTGGGAGAAACGCAAAATCGACGTGGATGCGCTTTGGGCGCGATATCAGCGTTCACGATCGCCGGCGCCTTGAACGTACCGCTGGGCGGGCTTGAACTATCGACTTCTGGCTCACGTTGATTGCCGCGCAAAAGGTTGCGATATCGTCATTTTTGGCCAATGCAACGGCGCCAATCAATATCAGAATCAATGCGCACGGACCTGTTCGATTTCACCCTGCCGGAGGACCGCATCGCGCTGCGGCCGGTTTTTCCCCGCGATAGCGCGCGGCTCCTCGTGGTGCGCCCGGGCGGGGCGGCGGCGCTCGAGGACCGCACGATGCGCGACTTGCCGGATCTGCTGCGCGCAGGCGATGCGCTCGTCGTCAACGATACCAAAGTCATCCCGGCGAGCCTCCACGGCCGCCGCATCGGCCGCGGCGAGCATGAGCCGGCGATTGAAGCGACGCTGACCAAGCGGCTCGATGGATCGCGCTGGAACGCCTTGGTCAGGCCGGGCAAGCGCCTTGCGGTCGGAGACATCGTGCGCTTCGGCAGCGAAGGCCGGGTGTGCTTTCTCGAACAGCTTGACGCCACGGTCGAGGCCAAGGGCGAGGGCGGCCAAGGGGGCGAGGTGACGCTTGCCTTCGCGTTCCATGGCGCGGTGCTCGATCAGGCGCTCGCGGAGCGCGGCGACATGCCGTTGCCGCCCTATATCGCCGGCCGCCGCCCCGTCGACGAGCGCGATCGCACCGACTACCAGACCATGTTCGCGCGCGCGGAGGGCTCGGTGGCGGCGCCGACCGCGGGCCTGCATTTCACCGAATCCCTCGTCCAGGCGCTAGCCGCGCGCCGCATCGATCTCCACCGCGTGACGCTGCACGTCGGGCCCGGCACGTTCCTGCCGGTCAAAGCGGAAGACACCTCCGGTCACCGCATGCAGCCGGAATGGGGCGGCGTCAGCGCCGGGACCGCGGCGGCGCTCAATGCGACGCGGCGCGCGGGCGGGCGCATCGTGGCGGTCGGCTCGACCTCGCTGCGGCTCCTCGAAAGCGCGGCGGCCGCGGACGGCACGCTCGCGGCATTTTCCGGCGAGACCGCGCTGTTCATCACGCCGGGCTACCGTTTCCGCGTTGCCGACGCGATGCTGACCAACTTCCACCTGCCGCGCTCGACCTTGTTCATGCTGGTGTGCGCCTTCTGCGGACTTGACGTGATGCGGCAAGCCTACGCGCATGCGATCGCGTGCGGCTATCGGTTCTATTCCTACGGCGATGCTTGTTTGTTGTTCCGGTAAGAGCGCGGACTCGTGAAGGTTGCGGGGTTATATCGGCGTCGGCGCCCGCAGATAGCGGAAATCAAGTGCGGCAGGTCGAGATGACTGCGCAATGCCTCGCCTAACGCGGACATGGGAATCGGTTAAATCAACGAGGAGGTTCGCTAGCTGCGGGTGCCGGAGAACGAAGCGGTGCCGAACGCTCCCAGTTTCACGCTGCCGCTGACCTCATCACCATTGATCGTGCCGGTGAATTCGAGCGTCATCGGCATAGGGTCGCTGATCGATACCTTCCAAGACAATTCGTTGCCGTTGACCGTACCGTCGAAAATATCGGTCGAATTTCCGTCGGCCGCTTGGCTGCCCTTGAGCGCGCTGCCGTCGGTCTTCACCGAAAGGGTGGCCTGACGGTCGCCCATTGGCGTGGCCACCACGAGGTTCCAGTTCCCATCCGCGCTCATGTAACGATCCTTTAAAACCGTGGTGAACCTACAAGCCCGGATCGGAATGTACAAGCCGCGCGAGCCACGAATCCGGTGAAGTTTCGCTTGGCCTGCCGCATCTGCCGCGCTCGACTTTGTTCATGCTAGTGTGCGGCATGCGCCAGGCGTTGAGACTTCATCCGGATTCGATTTGCTTCACAGCGACACACATCGCAGTGGACGTTGCGCGTCCACGCGCCGGCAGTTTGCTATTGACCTATTCCGTGACCGGCAAGGTGAGCGAACTGCGCATGCCGCCGGTCATGGCGGCAGCGCGTACCGACGAGCTTTGGCGGTACACCTGCTTCGAGGCATTCGTCCGTCCTTTGCCCGGCGCCGCGTATTACGAATTCAACTTTGCGCCCTCGACACAATGGGCGGCCTACCGGTTCGATAGCTACCGAAGCGGGATGCGTGTTGCGACCGAGATAAGCGCGCCCCGGATCGAGGTGCAATCGGCGCCTGAGTGCTGCACATTGCAAGCCTCGCTGGATTTATCGAGCTTGCCGCGCAATGCCGGATGGCGTCTCGGTCTAGCGGCGGTGATCGAAGAAACGAGCGGCCATAAATCATATTGGGCGTTGGCGCATCCGCCGGGCAAGGCGGATTTCCATCATTCCGATTGCTTTGCGCATGAATTTTCGTGAGCGTAGCCACTATGAAATTTGGCATCGATCGACTTATCGCCGAACCCGCTTTGCGCGCGCGACTTTACGGCCGGCGCGTGGCCTTGCTCGCGCATCCGGCTTCGGTCACGGACGACCTGACGCATTCGCTCGATGCGCTCGCCGCCTGCGGCGACATCAAGCTTGCCGCCGCGTTCGGTGCGCAGCATGGCCTGCGCGGCGACAAGCAGGACAACATGATGCAGTCGCCGGACTTCAACGATCGCCTGCATGGCATCCCGGTCTTCAGTTTGTACGGAGACGTGCGCAGGCCGACCGATGCGATGCTGGATACGTTCGATGTCGTCCTCGTCGACCTGCAGGATTTGGGCTGCCGTATTTATACGTTCATCACGACACTACGCTACATCCTGGAGGCGGCGGCGAAACACGGCAAAGCGGTGTGGGTGCTGGACCGGCCCAATCCGGTCGGCCGGCCGGTCGAAGGCTTGACGCTGCGGGAGGGCTGGCAAAGCTTTGTCGGCGCCGGACCGTTGCCGATGCGTCATGGGCTCACGCTCGGCGAGCTGGGTTCGTGGTTTGTCAAAAAACTCGAGCTCGATGTCGAGTATCGTGTCATCGAGATGCAAGGCTGGCAGCCCGATGCCGCGCCGGGATTCGGTTGGCCGCTTGGCGAGCGCACCTGGATCAATCCCAGTCCCAACGCGCCGAATCTTTGGATGGCGCGCGCCTATGCGGGCACGGTGATGGTTGAGGGCACCACGCTCTCGGAAGGCCGCGGCACCACGCGGCCGCTCGAAGTGTTCGGCGCGCCCGATATCGATGCGCGGAAAATCATGAAGGACATGCACGCGCTCGCGCCGCAATGGCTGCATGGTTGCCGCCTGCGCGATTGCTGGTTCGAGCCCACGTTTCACAAACACGTCGGCAGGCTGTGCAACGGCGTGCAGATCCACACCGAAGGTCCCGGCTACGATCAGGCGGCGTTCAAGCCCTGGCGCATCCAGGCGCTCGCCTTCAAGGCGATCCGGCGCTTCTATCCGGACTATCCGCTCTGGCGCGATTTTCCTTACGAGTACGAGCGGGACAAACTCGCCATCGACGTCATCAACGGCGGCCCGCTGCTGCGCGAATGGGTGGACGATGCGCGTGCGAAGCCGCAGGATTTGGATGCGCTGGCTATTTCGGACGAGCAGGCTTGGCTGAGCGAGCGCCAAGGGCACCTGCGCTACTGAAGGACGGCGGTCTCACAGCGGGCAGCGCGCCGAACATCGCTATGTGGCAGACGCCCGCGTCATGTCATGTCTTGTCCTCGCGATGCTGCGCCAGCAGCGCGTCCATGATCTCGGGAGGGTAGCGGAAGTTCGTAGCCTTGAGCTTCGCAAAGCTTGTTGCGAGGTCAACGAGCCCGCGCCGCGCCGCAAGATCAAGCACGCCGAGGGTGCCGGTCACGGACAAGCCATGCCGATAGGCGACTGCAACGCCGGCGCGATCGTCCATCAGGATCAGATCGGCACCGATTGTTGTGGCAAGCGCGATCGCGGCCCGCTCGCCCTCGTCCAAGGTCGAGTCAATCGCATCGTCGCCGCTGCGATCGGGATTGGGGCGGACCTCGAGCCAAGCCGGCTTTTGCGCGATAAAAACGCGCACTGGCGCCGGCGCATCGGCATGGGCCAACTCGTCGTACACCGCGGCCGGCACCAGGATCTGCTCGAACAGTCTTGGCAGCACGTCGATCGCTTCAATCAACACCAGATAATTGAGCGGCCCGGTATCAGCGACGACGAGCCGCATCGGCATCAGAACCCGAGCCGTTCCAAGTCACGCCGCTCGCGCGCGAGGTCATCTAGGCTGTAGGGCTCGAATATGTCATGGGCCTTGAGGAAGCCATCAAGGGCGTCCCGAGTGCCAAAACCGAGGAGGCGGCGCAACTCGGGCTTCGTGAGTTGGCCGCGCTTGTATTCTTCGAGCGCAAGCGCTTCGAGCGCGCGGCGCGACAGGTCGCCGCCGGCAGCCTTGAGCCGCTCGGCCACATCATCCGGGATATCGACGGTCACTTGCATGGTGGTAAACCTAGCGACGGGCGGGTCTGCCGGTCAAGGAAGTATATGCCGTCGGCGGAATAGCGAAGTGCACTCCGCCGCCCTCGGCAGTACGGCGGATTTACGCCTTAGGCCAACCGCCCTAGACGCTCACGCGGCCAGCGGTTAGGACTTGCCCGAATATTCGGCGAACGCCTTCGCTGCGGCCACAAGGGCGGCGTGAGGGATATCGAATGACTCGGCAAAGCCTACCTGAAGTGCGGGATCGACGTCACCAAAAAACGACGACATGTGCCCAGGCTTGGCCTTCGCCGCGGTCTGGTCAATCAGGCAACAAGCGAGCGTTGGCACGTCAAGCTGTTCGCTATAAGGCGCATTCACAGTTGTTAGGACTAGCGTCGTGCTCTTCATTTGCTCAAGCCTAACGGGCAACCCACTGCTTATTATGTAGTGCAAGGCAATACATAGGCAATCCCAGTCAGCAAAATATTGAACTCCGGGCCCTGGAAAAAGTTATGTCTGATCAGTTACTTGGGCCAGACGCGGCGCACGCCAGAGGGTTGCCTGGGCTTTGGCCCCGTAAGTGGCACGCCTCAATACCGCGCATTCCCCGGCGTGCGCGGAAACGGAATCGCGTCGCGCACGTTGGAAAGCCCGGTGACGTAGGCGAGCGTGCGCTCGAAGCCGAGGCCGAAGCCGGCGTGCGGCACGGTGCCGTAGCGGCGCAGGTCGCGGTACCAGGCGTAGTGCTCCTTGTCGATGCCGCGCTCGACCATGCGCGCGTCGAGCACGTCGAGCCGCTCCTCGCGCTGGCTGCCGCCGATGATCTCGCCGATCCCGGGCGCCAGCACGTCCATCGCCGCGACGGTTTTGCCGACCTCGCTCGGGCGCATGTAGTGCCATCAATACCAACTCAGCCGATCATCCGCGAAAGAGGCGTCGCCTTGCGGCTCGTCTCCCGGTCGCGGCCTAGGCGGCGGCCAACACAGCCTTCCTGACGGACTGCGGCAGTGCGATCGCGCGGAAAAACGCCTTGGGGTAGAGATAATCCTCTCCCGATTCATCGACGATCCGCCGCAGCCCGTGCTTTTCGGCGGCGGGGTCGCGCAGAGCAACGTAGATTTTTCGCTTCTCAAGCGAAGCCGCGTAGCCATCGTTGTCGACGCACACGACCAGCTGTTTCGATTGTGTTTTTGCCATAGCTTCTAGGTTTCAAAGCAGGTGCTTGATCTTGAATTCCTTGCGCCCGATCCCGGCGGCTTCGTACCAATGTATTTCAGCGATATGCACGGAGCCATCACCCAGTCTAACGCGAGCGGTTCCCTTGCGTTTGCGCCATCGAGCGCGTCCATAGACTCTCCGCAACCGGGCGATTTCGCGGATTCCGGATCCGGTGGCGAAGGTCTCAATCTCGAAAATTTCGCCCAGAATCTGGAAGCGCATCGATCGATCGTGTCAACGCCACGCCGCATCGTCAACGCCTCATTTTTCGCATCCGTAGGCACGCTTCGCCTTGTCGACCCTACGGGCTCCTCAATACCTCGCATTCCCCGGCGTGCGCGGGAACGGGATCGCGTCGCGCACGTTGGATAGCCCGGTGACGTAGGCCAGCGTGCGCTCGAAGCCGAGGCCGAAGCCGGCGTGCGGCACGGTGCCGTAGCGGCGCAGGTCGCGGTACCAGGCGTAGTGCTCCTTATCGATTGAGCGCTCCGCCATGCGGGCGTCGAGCACGTCGAGCCGCTCCTCGCGCTGGCTGCCGCCGATGATCTCGCCGATCCCGGGCGCCAGCACGTCTATCGCCGCGACCGTTTTGCCGTCGTCGTTGACCCGCATGTAGAACGCCTTGATGTCCTTCGGGTAGTTCATCACGATCACCGGCTTCTTGGCGTAGCGTTCGGTGAGATAGCGCTCGTGCTCCGACTGCAGGTCGATGCCCCACTGCACTGGGAACTCGAACTTCTCCTTCGCCCGCTCCAGCACCGCGATCGCCTCGCCGTAATCCACGCGCACGAACTCCGAAGAGACGATCCCCGAAAGCTTCGCCACCAGTCCCTTCTCGATCCGCTCGTCGAAGAAGGCGAGGTCTTCCTGCCTTTCCTTCAGCAGCGCCGCGAAGGTGAATTTCAGGAGCCGCTCCGCCAGCGTCGCATCGTCGGAAAGATCGGCGAACGCGATCTCCGGCTCGATCATCCAGAACTCGGCGAGGTGGCGGCTGGTGTTCGAGTTCTCGGCGCGGAACGTCGGCCCGAACGTGTAGACCTTGCTGAGCGCGAGGCAGTACGCCTCGACGTTGAGCTGCCCCGACACTGTCAAGAACACCTCGCGGCCGAAGAAATCTTTTCCGTAATCCACTTTGCCCTGCGGCGTGCGCGGCAGGTTGGCGAGATCGAGCGTGGAGACCCGGAACAGCGACCCCGCCCCCTCCGCGTCGGACGACGTGATGATCGGCGTGTTGACCCAGAAAAAGCCGTTGTCGTCGAAGAAGCGATGGATCGCCTGCGCCAGCGTGTGCCGCACGCGCGTCGCCGCCCCGATCACGTTGGTGCGCGGCCGCAAATGCGCCACCTCGCGCAAAAACTCCATCGTGTGCGGCTTCGGCTGGATCGGATACGTATCCGGGTCCTCCACCCAGCCGATCACCTTGATCGCGCTCGCCTGCATCTCGAACGGCTGCCCCTTCGCCGGCGAGGGCACGATCGTTCCCGTCGCCTCCACCGCGCAACCGGCCGTGAGTTTTTGTACCTCATCGGTGTAATTCGGCAGCGTGTTCGGCGCGACCACCTGGACCGGATGGAACGACGACCCGTCGGAGAGGTGCACGAACGAAATGCCCGCCTTCGAATCCCGCCGGGTGCGCACCCAGCCTTTGACCGTCACGGCTGCGTTCTGCGGCGCCTGGCCGGCCAGGATCGCGCGCACGTTGAACTCTGTCTTGTCCATGGGTCGAGAGTTAATCATAGTCCGCAGTTACATCAAATTGAGCAGCGGCAAGAAACCGGCGACGGCTTTGGGTCAGGCTGAGGTCCTCAAAAAAGGCGATCTTGTCCGCTTTGCCTTCGATAGCCGTCTTCCCGTTCACGCGCTAATGATCCATGCCCTAACTTAGAGCCGACTGATTTAATGGCCTTTTCCTTCCGCCTCATCGCCACCGACGGCGCCGCGCGCGCCGGCGAGATGACGACGGCGCACGGCATCGTGTACACGCCGGCTTTCATGCCGGTCGGCACGCAAGCGACGGTCAAGGGCGTGCACCATGACGATGTGCGCGCCGCCGGCACCGAAATTCTCCTCGCCAACACCTATCATCTGATGCTGCGGCCTTCCGCCGAACGCATCGCCGCGCTCGGCGGGCTGCACACCTTCATGCGCTGGCCGTATCCGATCCTCACCGATTCCGGCGGCTTCCAGGTGATGTCGCTGGCGCCGCTGCGCAGGATCACCGAGGAGGGCGTCACCTTCCGCTCGCACATCGACGGCGCCATGGTGGAGCTGACGCCGGAGCGCGCCATGCAAGTCCAGATTCTGCTCGGCTCCGATATCGCCATGCAGCTCGACGAATGCGTAAAACTTCCGGCCGAGCGGAGCGAGATCGAGCGCGCCATGAAACTCTCGCTGCGTTGGGCCGAGCGATGCAAGCGCGCCTTCGCAGGCGCGGCAGCCGGCTGCGTGCTGTTCGGCATCGTGCAAGGCGGTGACGACCAAAAACTGCGCGGGGAGAGCGTGCGCGCGCTCACCGATATCGGCTTTGCCGGCTACGCCATCGGCGGGCTCGCCGTCGGCGAAACGCAGGACGTGATGCTAGGGATCGTTACCGAGACGGCTGCGGCGCTGCCGGCCGAGCGGCCGCGCTATCTCATGGGCGTCGGTATGCCTTCGGATATCCTCGAAGCCGTCGCGCGCGGCGTCGACATGTTCGATTGCGTGCTGCCGACGCGCAACGGCCGCCATGGCCTCGCTTTTACGCGTTTTGGCCCGATCAACATTAAAAACGCCCACCACGCCGACGATCCGCGGCCGCTCGACGCGGCAAGCCGCTGCCCCGCGGCGCGCGATTTTTCGCGCGCCTATCTGCACCACCTGTTCCGCAGCGGCGAGGCGCTCGGCGGCACGCTGCTCTCGATCATCAATCTCTACTATTACCAGGACCTGATGGCGGACGCCCGCGCCGCCATCAGCGCCGGCCGCTTTGCCGACTATCTGGCGCAGACCAAGCAACAGTGGATCGCCAAACGCGATCTTCGCACCGACAATAACTGACAAAGAGAACCCGCCGGCTGCAGGGCATGCAGGACCGGCGGGTCACTCACATCGCGCCTTCAACCAACGCAACGAACTCGCGCGATCACATCTTCGCGAGCTGGCCGCGCACCTCGCCGCCCGGGTTCGCGGCGGTATGGACATTGATGTACCAGCGACCGGCCAGGAGGTCGGCGGCTTGGGTGTCGGTCAGCGTCGCCGAGCCGGAGAACGGGCTCGTATTCGGCGTGATCGGAACGGCGACCCCGGCGTTTTTGCCCGGTTCGGCCGGGCCATGGAAATGCGCCGCGGTCGCAGGGCCGCTCAGTCCGGAATAGTTGCCCTTCCACGACAATTGCTTGGTCGCAGTATCGAACGTCACCGTCACGGTCCCGGTTCCGGTGCTCTGGTTCGGCGGCACTTCGCTCGCTCCCTTGAGGTCGGCCTTGAGCTGCACGGTTTCAGCATAGGTCGGCGCGGCGAATGCCAGCATCATGGCAACGGCGGCAATGCCAATGCTGGGGAACACGAATGTTTGACGCATGGAGTCCTCCTTTTGGCCAGCCCCGAGGCAATGACGGCAACACCGGGCTGGTCGGGTTTATCGCAAATTTTCAGTGGACCACGGCACCGCGGGCGCGGCCTTGGCCGGTCGCGGGAACGCTGCCAACGAAGACAAGGACACAACGTCCGGTGACGCGGCCCGAAACCGAGCATAGCGCGGCTACAACGTTATTGAGGTCACGAATTCGTGGTCGCAATCATCGCACGACCAGACGTGATGGATGCGTCCTTCGAGGTCGAACTCGGATTCCTCGGCGATCAGCAGGACGCTCCCGCAACGCGGGCATTTGGGGCGGCCAAAATCGTGGGTCAAAGTCTCTTGGGAGCGGCAGGCAATTGGATGCTCATCGTCGAACCTCCTCGACGCTCCCTCACCACACCCCGATCTGGCCCGATATTGCCTGATGTTGCGCGAAGTCTGTGGCGCCGCTGCGACGCCTTTATGAAACTCTCGTGGCCGCTGCGGCGCGAAAATTCATTTGAAAACAGCGGTCATGCACCGGCGGGCCGCAACTTGATTCCCTCCCGGCCCCGGCGCAATCTCGCGGGCAAGGGGAGGAAGCCCGATGAGCCTTGCCGAATTGCGGCCGGCCGCTGCGCCGGACCATGTGCCGACCGCCGAGGAACTGATCGGCCGCGCCCGGGCGCTGGCGCCGAAGCTGCGCGAGCGCGCAGTGAAAACCGACCGCGACCGCAACATCCCGCGCGAGTCGGTTGAGGAATTTATCGACGCCGGTCTCATCCATACGCTGCAGCCGAAGCGCTGGGGCGGTTACGAGCACGACCACGAGGTGGCGTTCAACATCGCCATCGAGCTCGGCAAGTCGACCTGCGGTTCCTCGGCCTGGTGCTTGAACTATCTCGCGGACCACGCCTGTATGCTCGCGCTGTTCCCGGAAGAGGCGCAGCATGACGTCTGGAGCCGGGACAAGGCAGCCTGCATCGCCACCTCGGCGGCGCCGACCGGGAAAGCGGCGGTGGCGCCCGGCGGTTATCGCCTCGACGGCCGCTGGTCGTGGTGCAGCGGCCTGCGGCATTCGCATTGGATCATTATCGGCGGGCTCGTGTTCCGCGAAAGCGAGGACCATCCCGACATGCGGCTGTTCCTGGTGCCGGTGTCGCAGGTCAAAG
>JBEKNW010000070.1:0-21177 GCA_049522435.1 Xanthobacteraceae bacterium | reverse complement strand
CTCGCACACAAACAGCATCGGCAGCCGCCAGATCGCCGCCATGTTCAGGACCTCGAACAGCAGGCCCTGATTGAGCGCGCCATCACCGAAGAAGGAGACCGCAGCCTGACGGCGACCGCGCCGCTTGGCGCTCAGCGCCGCGCCGGCGGCGAGCGGAATGCCGCCACCGACGATTCCGGTGGTGCCGAGATTGCCGTTGGCCGCATCGAAGACGTGCAGTGAGCCACTGCGGCCGAGGCCATAGCCGGTGCGGCGGCCCAGCACCTCGGCCATCAACCGGGCCATGTCGGCGCCCTTGGCCAGACAATGGCCATGCCCGCGGTGATTGCTGGCGATCATGTCGTCGACGCCGAGCAGAGAGCACACGCCGACCGCCACCGCCTCCTGTCCGGCGCAAAGATGCACCAGGCCGGGGATCATGCCCCCGGAATAGAGATTGCGAACCTGTTCTTCAAAGGTGCGGATCAATTGCATGCGGTGGAATAGCCGCAACGCCTCTGCCGCCGACGGCAGCGACTGGGCGGACGACGCGGTCGTCGTTGGCAACGATGTGGACACGACTGGCCATCCTTTAGTTGACGTGGTGCGGCGCCGATCGATCGCTCCGGAACAGCGTCAGGCATGTGAAGCTGCACCACTCGACCATACCGGATCATCGGAAATGATCATCCGAAATGATCGCTCTCCAAATTTACGCGGATTTGCGTGAGCATCTCGTTGAGCGATTGGACTTGTTTGCGGGTTAATCCGGAAAAGCCGAGAGCGAGGACTTCGGCTGCCATCGGCCAAAGTTTATTTTTCAACTTTCGCCCGCGCTCGCTCAAAAAGACGTTGATCTTGCGACGATCGGTCTGATTTTGCACGCGCTTGACCAGGCCGGCGCGCTCCATTGAGTTGAGCGCCATCACGATGGTCGGGCCATTGATTCCGACGCGTTCGCCAAGTTCGCGTTGCGTCATGCCGTCTTCATCCCAAAGCATGCGCAGCGTGAACCACATGCCGATAGTAACGCCTTCGCGGGCAATGCGCGGCTGCAAGCAGCGGGCAAACAAGCGCCAGACCTCGCGGACGACGAATCCGACGCTTTCACGCGTGGAAGTGTAATGATCGAGACGGGCGCCCCTCAAGCTTTTGACGGCTGGCTTTTTCGCTGACACTTTCTTTGTTTTGGCCATTGACCCCGCTTTCGATCATGATTACTCGCGCCTTGGTGGCGATCGTCGCATATTCGAAATCGCTTTCATTTTAGCGCGGTGAACCTCCCAAAGCGCGTTGAGCGACGTAAATTCGCTGCAGGTCTCGATACGATCAACCGTTCCAGTCAAATTTTTAGCTGAACGCACTGATTGGCTTCTTCTGCCGTTCATCCCGAAGATTGCTCCCGTAGTTTTTTTGTTGCCGCCTGATCGATTGTAAAGGTCGTCGGATCAATAACGACCTTGTAAACGTCTCGTGCGGCCTGCGGCGACACCAGTTCGTTCTCGACATCCTCGCGCACCATTTCCGGATCGCGCTCGGCCGGATCGCCGACGCCGCCGCCGCCGGAGGAGTGCTTGATAAGGATATCGCCCTCTTTCACGTCCACCAGCCGGTGTGGCTTGACGCGAATGTCCTCGCCGTTACGGCGCAGGTAGGTGCGGCAGAGCGGTGATGGATGTCCACCGACCGCGCCGAAGCCTTGCACCACGTCACCGTCGGAACTGCCGGTCGCCATCTGGCCGGCCGAGCCTTCGTTGACCGCTTCCCAGTAAAGACCCGGCCCGCCGCGCCAGCGGCCCTCGCCGGTCAGATCGGGCACGAACTCGTAGCGCAGCATGCGCCACGGTATCCGCACTTCCGTCTCCTCGACATTGCCTCGGTTGGCGGCGCCCAAGGCGGTCATCGAGCTCAGGCCCTGGTAGCCATCGAAGCCCCACACCGCCCCGCCGCTGCCGTCGTAATCGAACGTGGTGCGCACATAACGTTCCCCGGTGCGCGGATCGACGGCAAAGACGTAGTCGCCGCGATGCTTGGCCCAGGCGGCGACGGAGCGATGCGGCACCGCCTTCGACAGCGCCTCGAGCACCGCTTCCATCACCTGGGTGCCGATATTCACCGGCGAGGCGCCAACGGTCGCGGGGTATTGGCAATTCACCACTGAGCCGAGCGGAGCAATAACCTTGATCGGCGCCATTGTTCCCTGATTATGGTAATCAGCCAGTGCCGGATCAAAATACAGGATCGCGGCAGCGATGGCGTTACCGTAGGTGGCTGCGTAAACACTGTTGACGAAGCCACGGCGCTGGCCGTCGCTTTCTGACAAATCGATGGTCATCTGGTCGCCTTGCACGGTAACGCGCGCCCGCGCCCAGACCGGCTCGTCAAGCACGGTGCCATCGTCGTCGGTGGCGGAGGCACCGATATAGACGCCATCGGGAATCTTGCGAATCTCCTCGCGTACCGCCACTTCGGTGCGTTCCAGCATCTCCTGGACGCAGGCCAGTACGGTGTCCTTACCGTAGGCGTCGAGCAGCGCGATGATGCGCTTCTCGCACATGACGGTGGAACCGATCATCGCATGCAGATCGATGCGCACTCCATCCGGGAAGCGCACGTTGTTGAGGATCAAGTTGACGACGTCGGTGCGCTCGCGCCCACGATCGAACACCTTGATTGGCGGTATGATGAGCCCTTCGGCATGGATGTCGTAGCCGTTGGGGAAATAGCCTCCTGGAAACGAACCGCCGGTATCCATTTGATGTCCACGGCACAAAGTAAAGAACAACAACTCGCCGCGGTAGAAAATCGGGCGAATATAGCCCCAATCCGGCAGGTGGCAGTTGTGACCGCCGTGGTATGGATCGTTGGTCAGGAACACGTCGCCGGGATTGATATTGCCGGCAAAGTCGCGGACCAGGTCTTGTACGGCGAAAGTGGTGCCGAGGAATTGCACCGGCAAACCGGCGGGCACGGCGATCGTCGAGCCGTCCGCGCCCCAGATGCCGACGGACAGGTCCTGCAACTGGCCGATCAGGTAGTTCTGCGCCGTGCGTTTGACGATATGACGCATTTCCTTGCAGATCGTTTGCATCGAATGCCAGACGGTAGCGACCGTGGTGGCGTCTAAATTGGCCCTGTTCATCGCCTGTTCCCCCTAGCCCTGGCGCCGCGTGAGCACGTAGTTCTTGTACTTATCCACCGAGCAGACATAGGCCTCGGGGATGACCACGGTTGTGGTGGTCTCCTCGATGATGGCCGGTCCTGGAATAACGTAGCCGCCGAGGATTTTTTCGCCATCGTAGATCGGCGTATCGATGTCACGTCCGTCGAAGCGGCAAGTGCGTTGCCGTTTGAGTGCCGGTGCCGGGTTCTTGCCGCCCGACTTGATTTCGGCCAGCACGAACGGCGCTTTGGGCGTGCTCGCCTTCAGGCGCAAAGTCAGAATCTCGACGGCCTTCCACGCCATCGAGAAGGTGTACATCTCCTCGTGCTTGCGGCCGAAATAGGCGACGGCGGCGTCGATGTCGCGCTGGGTGAGCTTGCCGTTGGCGACGTCGGCCTCGACCTCGTGGAACTGGCCGGCATAACGCAGGTCGGCGGTTCGTTTGAGGACGACGTCCTTGGCGTCGACGCCGTGACCGCGGAACGACGCCAGCGCCTCCGCTTCCATCTCGTCATAGACGCGGTTGAGTGCAGCAAGATCGATGTTGTTGGCGCGACTGACGAAGGAGCGCGCATAGTCCTGGCCGATGTCCATCGCAAACATGCCGAAGGCGCTGTAGAGCGCCGCCACCGGCGGGATCACCACTTTGCGAATGCCCAGACTGTCGGCGATGAAGCCGGCATGGATCGGGCCGCCGCCGCCGCCGGCGATCATCACGCAATCGCGCACGTCGTAACCGCGCTTGGTCGAGACCTCGGTGATCTTGGTCGCCATGTTGGCGTTGACGGTGCGGAAAATGGATTCCGCCGTCGCCGCCTCGCTCAATTTCAGCCGATCGGCGAGGGGCTTCATCGCGCGCCGCGAGGCCTCGGCGTCGAGGGTCATCTCACCACCGAGAAAATAGTCGGCCGGCACGTAGCCGAGCACCAGGTTGGCATCGGTAACGGTGGCGTAGTCGCCGCGGCCGTAGCAGGCCGGGCCGGGATCGGCGCCGGCGCTCTCGGGTCCCACCCGCAGCAGGCCGAGCGAATCGATCTTGGCGATCGATCCACCACCGGCGCCGATGCTCGAAATATCGACCATCTTGATGGCCACCCGCTGATCGCTTTCCCAATGCTCGGTCGTGGTGAGAATTTCGCCCTTGTTGATCAGGCAGACGTCGAAACTGGTGCCACCCATATCGACTGACAACAGGTGGTCCTCGCCGAGATGGCGGCCAAGATAGACCGCACCGGATGGGGCGGCGGCCGGTCCCGAATGCAACAGGAAGACCGGCCGACGCACGCATTCGAACACGTTTTGCACCAGGCCATTGGCGAGCATCATCAGCAGCGTGCCGCTGAACCCGGATTCCTTGAGCACGCGCTCGAGCGAGTTCAGGTAGTGGCCCACGGCGGGGCCGACATAGGCGCCGACGGCGGTGGTGTTGAAGCGCTCGAACTCGCGCCAAACCGGCAGTGTCTCATGCGACGTGGTGACGAAAATCTCGGGAGCGATTTTGCTGCAGATCTCGGCAGCGCGGCGTTCGTTGGTGGGATTGGTGTAGGAATGCAAGAAGCAGACTGCGATCGATTCCACTCCTTGCTGCTTCAGCCGGCGCGCTGCCTCAGTGACCTCCTGCTCGTTGAGTGGGGTCGAAATGCTGCCGTCATAGAGCGTGCGCTCCTCGATGCCGATGCGGCGCGAGCGCGGGATCAGCGGTCGTGCTGGCGGAATGAACAGGTTGTAGAGCGAGACGTCCTGCGGCTTCATCGCCCGCCGCAGCTCGATGATGTCGCGAAAATTCTTCGTGGTCAGCATGCCGGCTTTGGCGCCTCGCCCGGTCAGCAGGATGTTGGTGGCGAGCGTAGTGCCGTGCACCAGGACCTCGATCTGGCCGAGGAACTCGTCGACGCCGACGCGGTAATGGCGCGCCGCCTTTTTCATCGCGTCCATGAGCCCCTTGGAGGGATCACTTGGCGTCGTTGATGCCTTGAACTTCTGCAGCAGGCCAGTTTCGTCCATCACCAGGCAATCGGTGAAGGTGCCGCCGACATCGACGCAAACGCGTTTGGTTTTTCCGGACATAGGCTAACGTCCCCCCGCAAGGCGCAACCCCGGTTGCAAAAGACCATTTTATTCGTTCGCGATCGAACTGTAAAGCGCCGGCCCAGTTAGGGCATTGACAGTTCGATCGCAATCGAATTTGATTGGGTTTGCTGGGGGCGGTGCAATTGCCGCGACTCGCTCCTGAGTTAGGCCGGGAACGTCGGGGGGATGCCTATGCTGTCAATCAACAGATTTCGGAAGCTATTTTGCGCGATCGTCGCGGCGGCGGTAATTGGTACGCTGTCGATGCTGGCTGCGATCGGGGAAACGCGCGCCGCCGAGCCGATCAAGGTCGGGTTCAGCGTCGCGTTGACCGGACAAGTGTCGCCCAACGGCAAGCAGATTCTTTTCGCCTTGCAGATCTGGCGCGATGACCTGAACGCCCAAGGCGGTCTGCTCGGGCGGCCGGTGGAACTCGTCTATTACGACGACCAAAGCACTCCGGCAAACGTGCCGGGCATCTACGCCAAGCTGATCGACATCGATAAAGTCGATCTGCTGATCGGTCCCTATTCAAGCAACATGATTGCGGCGGCGATGCCGACCATCATGGGCAAGAACATGACGACGATCGGGATGTTGGGGCTCGCAGTCAACCGGCAGTTTCACTATCCAAGGTATTTCTGCATGCTGCCCACCGGACCGGACGGAATCCTGGGATTCTCCAAGGGATTTTTCGAGCTGGCTATGGCGCAAGAGCCCAAGCCGACGACGGTGGCGATCGTCGCCATCGACTCCGAATTCGCCATCGCCGCGTCCGATGGAGCGCGTGAGAACGCCAAGGCTTACGGCCTGAAAGTTGTGTATGACCAGCTTTATCCGCCGACGACCATGGAGTTCACGTCGGTGATGCGGGCGGTGCAGGCGAGCAAGCCTGACTTGGTCTTCGTTGCCTCCTATCCGCCGGACACTGTCGGCATCGTGCGTGCGGCGCATGAAATCAATCTTGATGCCAAGATGTTCGGTGGCGCCATGATCGGGTTGCTATCGACCAATATCAAAGTCCAACTTGGGCCGCTGCTTAATGGCATCGTCAATCATGAAGACTTCGTGCCCTCGCCGACGTTCAATTTTCCCGGCGTGAAGGAGTTGCTGGACAAATATCAGCAGCGGGCTGTCGGACAGGGGGTCGATCCACTCGGTTATGGCTTCGCGCCGTTTGCCTATGCCGCAGGGCAGGTCATTGCGACCGCCGTTGCGAACACAGAGAGTCTCGATCACGATAAGATCGCGATTTATATTCACGGACATACGTTCAAGACCGTTGCCGGCGACATCGCCTTCGGCAAGGATGGCGAATGGGCGAAGGCGCGCATGGTCTTCACCCAGTTCCGCAATGTCACCGCCAACGATATCAATCAGTTCCGCGATACCACCCGGGACGCAATTCTATGGCCCTTGGAATACAAGACCGGCGAGCTGATCTATCCCTATTCGGAGGCGAAGAAAAAATAGCATGATGCCTGTATGTCACGCGCGCCGCTGCGAGCCGGGCGCAATGGCGGCGTCCCTTATCGCCTCGTCGGTGCGCTGGGCATAGACGCCGGCGAGGCCAATGAACACCGCTCCGATCAGCGGCGCGATCGCCACCGCGAGCATGATCCTGTCGGTCGGCCAATTCAGCCCCACCAGGAGCCCGGCCACCAGAGGAGTGATGGTCTGGCCGAACCGCCCCATGCCCATCGCCCAGCCAATGCCGGTGGAGCGCACCGCCGTGGGGTAGATAAGCGAGGCGAGCGCAATCGACCCGCCGGTGCTGAAGCCAAGAAAGAGTCCGATCAATCCGACGAAAATTGCCGCCAACGGCACCGAATGCGCACCGTATCCGAAGGTCGCGAAGCACAACGCCCCGAGGATGAACGCCGGCACGAGTGTCACGGACGCGCCGAAGCGCTGCAGCAGACGCCCGGCGATTGCCGAGCCAATGAGCGAGCCGAGCCCATTGAAGGCGACGATGAAAGCGGTCGCCGCCGCGTCGATGCCGTTCTGGCGCAGCAGTGCCGGGGTCCACAGGACCGAGATGGCGAGCGCGCCGAAGCCCATGAAGAACGGCACCCACAGGAAGATCGTCGCCGGCCCGCGGCCTTGGGTGAACAGATTGCGCAATGGCACGCCCGGCAACTTTTCCTCGTCGGCGACGTAGGCGGCGTCCGCTGAGATGAGCTGCGGCGCCAATTTACCGATCAGCGCCTTGACGCCCTCGGGGTCGCGCCCCGAGGCGAGCAGGAAACGCAGCGACTCCGGTAGCCATGCGGCCAGCGCTAGAGCAACGATCAACGCCGCGCCGCCGCCGACGTAGAAGATCGCGTGCCATCCGACTTGTTGGATGATGTAGGAGTTGAGGAAGCCACCGATCATCCCACCCAGTGGGAATCCGGCAAACATCAGACTCGCCATCATCGCTCTCTGGCTTTTCGGCGCATATTCCGATGCCAGAGCGACGAAACACGGCACGGCACCGCCCAGGCCGAGGCCGGCGAGAAAACGATAGGCCAGCAGCGTATTGTAGCTGTCGGCCAGGGCGGTTAGAATCGTAAACAGGCCAAAGGCAGCGGTGCTGAGGATCAAAATGCGCTTGCGGCCGAAGCGGTCAGCCAGCATGCCGAAGCTGAGCGCGCCGATCATTGCACCAAACAACGCAGCCGAGAACACCGGCCCGAGTGCTGCCCGGCTGACGCCGAGCCTCTCGGCGATCATTGGCGCCGCGACGCCGATCGACTGGGTGTCGAGCCCGTCCAGCATTGACACCAGCGCGCACAGCACCATCACGCGGACTTGCAGGCTGGTCAGGCGCGGTTGATCGATGACCTTGGATAGATTGATGACTTTGGATGCCATGTCCTTCCCCTTTTGTGGGCCGTTTCTCGAATCTGGGCTTTCGAACAATTCAGAAAATGGTCAGCATGACATACCAAGTCCCGCCCGCAACTGGGCAACGATGGTGCTATTTGCTCGGCTGGCGCGTTTGCAACTTGGCCCCGGCTGGGGTCGCGGCAAAAAGGGCGAAAGCGTCGATGATCGCCGCGTCGATGATCACGGTTTCGATCGGCATGGCTGAACTCTTTTGTGGAGCCACGATGATGCCGCCGCTGGGGCCGCGGTTTGATCTGAATCACATTTGAACCGAGATTCCAAGCGAGTCCGGACATGCCGCGAGCTTAACTGGAAAAAAACCGCTGGCGGAACACGGGCGCGTCATTCGGTGGCGCGGATATGCCGGCGGCGGATGCGCCGCACCACCCACCAGATCGCCAGCACCGTCAGCGGCACGACGGCGGCCGTCGCGTACGAGGGATCGACGCGCAAAATCCCCGCATCGTACGCGGCCTTGATCAGATAGCCGCACAGGCCGACCACATAATAGCTGATCGCGGCCACCGAAAGCCCTTCCACGGTCGCCTGCAGGCGCAATTGCAGCCGCGTGCGCTCGTTCATGGACGTGAGCAGGACGCGATTCTGCTGCTCGACTTCGACCTCGACTCGCGTGCGCAGCAGATTTGCCGTACGCGCGAGCTTTTGCGACAGGTTCTCCTGCCGCTCCTGCGTCGTGATGCAGGTGCGCATGGCCGGCGCCATGCGGCGGGCGAGAAAGGACGACCAGGTGGGAAACCCGTCGACCTTGCGCTCGCCGATGGTCGGCAGACGCAGCTGCACGATCTCGTTGTAGGCGCGGCTCGCGCCGAAACGGAACAGGCTCGCCGCAGCGCCGGCCTCGAGCTCGGCGGCGAGCGCCATCAACTCATCGAGCAGGCGGTGATTGTCGACCAGCGCGGCGGCGCGCCGCATTTCCTCGGTAATCTCGGCCAGCCGCCGCTCGATGCGGCTGATGGCGGGAGAAAGCCGCTGCGCCTCGGGCAATCCGAGCAGCGCCAGCGTGCGATAGGTTTCAATCTCGACGATGCGCTGGATCAGCGCCCCGGCGCGCTCCGCGCCCAATCCGCGGTTGATCACGAGGATGCGAACGTATCCGGCCGCATCGGTGTGGAAATCCGTCGCGAACAAGGCGAGGCCGTCGGAGTTCTCCGCCACCGCGAGGCTGTTGCGGTCGAAGATCCGCTCGGGCGCAATGGCGCCGTCAGCTTCGGCCAGAAGATGCAGGTCGAGCGCGACCAGAAGCGGGCCCGGCTGCGGCACGCTCGCCATCGGCGCCGCCAGCGCGGATGCCGGCGGATTAAACGGCGCCGCGTCCGGCGCCGGCGTCGCGCAAGGCAGCTCCCAGGTATAGGTGGTGAATTCCGAATGCTGCTCCCAGCGCAACGCGGTGCCGCCGAACACGACGCGGTGCTGCTTGTCGGCCGGATTGAGCGGCTCGAGCCCCCGCTGCGCGCAAAATCCGGTCAGCGCCGCGCGGTCGGCCTGCGCGCGCTCGCCGGACGTATCGAAGGCGAAATGCACAACCCGGCGCGGCGTCTCGATCGGCGTGAACGGACGCGCATGCACCTCGCCGAGAATGGCCGCGCGCAAAGGATGCGGAACGAGCCGCTCCCCCGCGCTGCCGCCGACCAGGACGTCCGTACCCATGCAATGCGCGTCCTCTGTAGAGCCGCTCGTTTAGCGTCCGCGCCGCGATGAGGAAAGGCCCGGGGAGGAAAAGGCAGCGCCCCCTGGAACCCAGTATCACGCCTCAAATTGGAGGTCTGTGACGTACTTCACAGTCCGCCGGACGCTGACGGGATAGCCGCTCCGGGCCCATCGCGTCGTGCGATGTAATAAGCAGAATCCCAACCGCTATTCCACCACCGTATTAGACCCACTCAATCTGGCCGGTTGATCTTGATCAACGCAGCTCGACGCCCTGCGTGCGAGCCTTTCTTAGGAGTGTCGCGTGGCGCCGGGAGCACGGCGCTGAACGAAGGATATCGTCGCTCGCGGATTTCCGGATTTTGCAAGGATCGTCGCCGCGCCGGTTCGATTTTCTCGCGAATGAAGATGCGGCGAAACAAGGGGTGAGGAAATGAAAGGAAAGCGCGTTTGTGCCGACGTGGGGGGCACGTTCACCGATTGCCTGGTGATGGACGAGACCGGCCTGCTGCAGAAATTCAAGGCTCCGACGACGCCGAGCGATCCGTCGATAGGCCTGATGGACGCCATGAAGAAGGCGGCGCGCTTTTATGGTGCGGACCTCGGCGAGTTTCTCGGCCAGGTCGAAGTTCTGGTGCACGGAACCACGCTCGCCACCAACATTCTCCTGACCGGGCGCGGCGCCAAGGCCGGCATGATCACGACCAAGGGCTTCCGCGACAGCATCGAGATACGGCGCGGCATCAAGCCGGTCGATGTCTCGCTCTACAATCTGATCATTCCGCCCAACGAGCCGCTGATCCCGCGCTGGTGGCGCATCGGTGTCGAGGAGCGCACGCTGTTCGACGGCCGCGTCGAGACCCCGCTCAACGAACCGGAAGTCAGGGACGCGGTCGGCAAGCTGCAGGCCGAAGGGGTCGAATCGATCGCGGTCTGCTTCCTGAATTCCTACGCCAATCCCGCGCCCGAGCGGCGTGCGGCCGAGATCTGCCGCGAGGTTGCTCCCAAGATCTTCGTCAGCACATCGCACGAGACGCTGCCGATCTGGCGCGAGTTCGAGCGGTTCAACACCACGAGCGTCGGCGCCTATGTCGGCCCGGCGGTCGCCCGCTACCTGACCTCGCTCGAAGCTGTGCTGAAGCAGTCGGGATTCCGCGGCACCTTCCTGATGATGCTTGCCAACGGCCTGGTGCAGAACGTTGCCGAATGCATTCGTCGCCCGGTGTTTCTCTTGCATTCGGGGCCGGCCGCCGCGCCGTCGGGCGCCTTATATCTCGGCCGCCATTTGGGCGAGGAGCATCTGCTCTCGATCGATATGGGGGGCACCAGTTTTGACGTGTGTCTGGTCGACAAGGGCGAAATCCCGACCACGACCGAGCATTGGGAAAACGACCAGCGCGTCGCCATCAAGATGGTCGACATCGCGAGCATCGGTGCGGGCGGGGGATCGATCGCCAAGATCGACTCGCTCGGCCTGCTGCGCGTCGGGCCGGCGAGCGCCGGCGCCGATCCGGGGCCGGCCTGCTATGGTCGCGGCAGCGATCCGACGGTCACCGACGCCAACCTGATTCTGGGCTACGTGCCTGCCGACTATTTTCTCGGCGGCGAGATGAAGCTGGACGCGGATGCTTCGCGGCGGGCGATGCAGCCGCTGGCGGAGCGCCTCGGCATGGACGAAGTGGCCGCCGCCGAGTCGATCTTCCGCACCGTCAATGCGAACATGGCCAACAAGATTACCGAGGTCTCGACCAAGCGCGGCTACGACATTCGCAATACGGTGATGATCGCCGGCGGCGGCGGCGGTCCGATCCATGCCGGCTTCATTGCCGAGACTTTGGGGATAGGCAAGGTGGTGGTGCCGCCGGTTGCCGCCCTCTACAGTGCCTTCGGCATGTTCGCCATGGACATCGGCCAGGATTACGCCCGCTCATTCGTCAGCCGCGTCGCCAGCATCGATCTCGACGCGCTCAACCGCGTCTACCAGGAGATGGAGGCGGAGGCATCGACGTCGTTCCGCGCCCATGGCATCGAAGCCAAGGACGTGGTGCTCAAGCGCACCGCCGACATGCGATATGTCGGCCAGTTCCACGAGGTCGAGGCGGAAATGCCGAACGGCAAGCTCGGCCGCCAGGCAGTCGACGCCGCCGCCGATTTCTTTGCCCGCAAGCACGAGGAACTCTACACCTTCGCGATGCCCTGGAAGGCGGTGGAGATACTGACGCTGCGCTTGAAAGCCTCGACGCCGAACGCGCCGTTCGCGCTGCCGCAGGTCGCGCAAGGCGGCGCCGATCCAGCCGCCGCCTTCAAACGCCGGCGCAGCTGCCGGTTTAACGGGCGAGATGTCGATACCCCGATCTACGACGGCGAGAAAGTGGTCGCCGGCAACGTCATTGCCGGCCCGGCGATCATCGAGGAGACTACGACCACCGTAGTCATCCCCGTGACCTTCGTCTGCTCGGCGGACAAGTACAAGAACTATGTGCTCACGCGCCAATAAGCTTAAGGGGATTTAGATGAGCAATGGCAACATCGATCCGACCACCGTCGCCACCGTCTGGCATTCCATGCAGACCATCTGCAAGGAGATGCGGCACCTGGTGAAGCGCACGGCGCAGAACTACCTGATCGGTCAATTGCAGGACCTTTCGGTCGGCATCTGGGGAGCGGACGGATCGACGATCGCGGTTCCCGTCGGCTTGCCCAATCAGTTTCTCGGCACCACGTTTGCCGTTCAGGATCTGGTCAAGATCTTCGCCGACAACATCCATCCCGGTGACGTGTTCTTGACCAACGATCCTTACCACGGCGGGCACAACACCCATTTGCCCGACTGGGGGTATATCAGGCCGATCTTCTACAAGGACGAATTGCTGTTTTTCACGCTCTGCCGCGGCCATCAGATGGACACCGGTGGTTCGTTCCCCGGCGGCTATTTTCCCAACGGCTATGACATTCACGCCGAAGGGCTCATTATTCCTCCGATCAAGGTCATCGATCGCGGTCGAGAGCGGAAAGACCTCGTCAATCTCATCCTCAACAATGTGCGTTTTTCCGACGGCGTGCGCGTCGACCTGCACGCCATGATCGGCTCGACCACGATGTGCGAAAAGCGAATTCTCGCGCTGCTCGACATGTATGGCAGGGACACCGTGCTCGCCTGCATCGAGGAAATGATGCGGCGCACTGAATTGGCGGTCCGCGACGAGATTCGCAAGATTCCCGATGGCGTCTATAGGGGAGCGGCCGCAACGGACGACGATGGAACGACACTCGACGAGCCGGTATGGGTGCGCGCGTGCATTACGGTGAAGGGCGACGAGATGACGATCGACCTCTCCGAGAGCGACGCCCAGCGCAAAGGGTTCGTGAATTGCGTTTATGCCGTCACCTACGGCATCGCGATCGCCGCCGTGATTCTCTATTTCGACCCCGCTCTCGCCGACTACCATAATCAGGGGACGATGGAACCGATCAAGATCATCGCGCCGCCCGGTTCCGTCGTGAACTGCCAGTACCCGGCAACCGTTGGCGCCTCGCCGGTCAATGTCGGTGTCCAGATCATGGAGGCCGTGGTCGAAGCATTGGCGAAGGCGCTTCCGCATCGCGCCATCGCCGCCTGGGGCAAGCATCGCGGCGACTACCTGTTCGCCACGGACCCGCGTACCGGGGAACCATACGTGCGCACGTGCTTCGACTACGACGGCAGCGCCGGCGCGGTCTGGGGTTACGACGGCTACCAGGCGGTGAGTACGTTGACGGCAATGGGAGCCGCGCATCGCGACAATGTCGAGGAAATGGAAGCGCGGGTGCCGTGGCGCGCACTGCGATGGGAGTTCGTGCCGGACTTCAGCGGCGCCGGCCGCTGGCGCGGCGGTCCCGGTATGCACTGGGAAGCGGTCAACGAAGGCAGCGACGGCCAGATGGCGACCGGCAGCTCGGACGGCGACGTCGTGCAGGGCAGCGGCGCCCTTGGCGGCGAGCCGTCGCCGGTTTCGCGCACCTATCTGCGTCGCAACGGCGAGGATATTCGCGTCAAGCCGCACCGGCTGGTGCCGGTGAAGACCGGCGATGTCCTGGTCAAGCATTCCTCGGGCGGCGGCGGCGTCGGCAATCCCGCCGAGCGCGATCCGGACATGGTCCGCGACGACGTGCGCAAGGAACTGGTATCGCTGCAGGCCGCAAAAGAGGTCTACAAGGTGATCGTCGACCCCGCGACCTTCGCGGTGGACTACGCGGCCACCAAGGCGCTGCGTTCTCGCGCCTGAGGGCGCAGCGCGCAGGATGGGTGGAGCGAAGCAGCGATACCCATCATAGGGCGACGGGGATCAGTGATGGGTTTCGCAAGGGCGGAACCCATCCTATGGGCTTGACGTTTTCGATGCGCAGCGGAGGTACTGTCCCATTAACAGTGTTTGGTGCTGATCGCCGCTTTGGAGATTTACCCTTGGCAATGCGTGAGGCCGATTTCATAGCTGTCCCGAGAAGAAGCATTTTCGGGACACTCGAAGTGTACCATGACTATGGCCGCGCCGGGCCTTCCCCACCCGCCAAGCGGTTCTGCTTTACGCCCGACCCGGGCGTATTGGAGTTGAGGAGAAAGAATCCTCCTCGTCCGCGAATGGGCTTGGCTGGCGAAGTGGGCCGGTCGCCAGAGTAATTTTCCGTCGGCCATTCGTGGGGGTTTCAGTGGACGACGACTGCGGAGATTCCCGTGATCGCTCAAACAGAGCAGCACCGGCGTTGCCTCCCAACCAAGTTAGATCGTCTTTCTCGCAGGTTGTCGCGATCGCCAATCCGATCGAAGCAAGGTGGGCGCGGCGGTAGCAATATATTGCAAGCAAGGCTCTTGCGGTCGGCGAGACCGTTGCAATGATTTCGCTCAGCCCATGCGCGCTGGCGCGATACATCTCGCCCAGCATTTCATCGGGGACCGGACAGGGCTCATCTTCAAGAAGTGCGCGGTGTTCGGGCAGCATCGCGAAGCCTCCGAGGCGGTTGTTCCCTTTGTGACCATCCAACGCAACGTGTTAACGCGGCGTTAACCCCAGCGGACTTTCGGGCATAGGGTGGATAAGGCGTTGCCTCCCCTCGGTAATACTCTGATTTTGCTTCCGCTTTTGGGGGTATAGCGCCTAGGATGGGTGGAGCGAAGCGATACCCATCATAGGGCGACGGGGATGAGTGATGGGTTTCGCAAGGGCGCAACCCATCCTGCGGGCTATGGCAAGGCGAAGGCGACGCCTATCGGTTGCCGCCGTGGGCCTGCCGTGAAGTCTGTCGGAAAGCCGGATGCGGGAAATCCGCACGTCCGGTTTGATGAGCGGGGAAGGGAAACGGAGCGTTGCCGCATGGCCCAAGCCACCGCGCCCTTCCTCGACTCTACAATTCCGCGTTCCACGCCGTCATGCCCAGGCTTAACCGGGCATGCATATCTCGGCTCCTTGGCCGCAGCCAAGAATTGCAATACCTATACAATGCAATAAGGTTTCGCTGGTTGCCGCCGCACGTTGCCGACCGAGGATTTGCCATGTCCCTTCAAACGGAAATCGACAAAGCACGTGTCCAAGTTCGTACTGACGAGTACGGCATGTCGATCGGCGAGATTGTGCGCATGTACGAACAAAAGGAATTGATAATCAATCCGTCGTTCCAGAGACTATTTAGGTGGGAGGATCATCAGAAATCAAAATTCATAGAATCAATTCTGTTAGGCATACCAATTCCTCCGATCTTTGTTTTCGAAACAAGGGCGGGCGAATGGGAGCTTATTGATGGTCTCCAACGTATTTCAACGATCCTTGAGTTCATGGGGCTGCTTCGTGATGCCAAGACAAATAGACTTAGACCGTCATCACGGCTAAACGCTACCTCATACCTACCTTCTTTGAGTGAGATGTCGTGGGCAGGAAGAGACAAGGATGATCAAAAAAAATTTTCAAAACCACAACAATTCGAATTCCAGCGGGCACGCCTGAATGTTCAGATTTTGAAACGCCCTAGCGATGTGCACACTAAGTTTGACCTCTTTCAACGGTTGAACAGCGGGGGGTCTATCGCGACCCCCCAGGAGGTTCGCAATTGCGCTGTCATAATGGTCAACGAGAAGTTCTTTCGGGTTCTGGATGACCTAGCGAACGATACAAATTTTTCTAAAGTGAGTCGCATAACCGAGGCAGGTGAGATCAAGCAGAAAAAACTTGAGTTCGTCATGAGGTTTTTTGCTTTCACCAAGTTTGATTTTGACCCAAAGTATGACGTTGAGGAGTTCATCGATAAGCACATCATCGAGATTGCAGATCATGAAGACATGTATTTACAAATCAAAGAGACCTTTCTACAAACTTTCCAACTGCTATTCGCGACCGCTGGCGCAGACGCCCTCCGCAGATACGACAGACAAGCGAGACGATTTATCGGGGGCGTTGGGCAAGTCGCGCTTGAGGCGGTGGCGGTTGGCGTTGCGCGAAATATAGATGAGATAATACAGCTTCCCGACGCCCGTCGCTTCGTCCTTGAGAGAATAAAGTCCTTCTGGTCGGAAGAAGATATCAAGAATTTTTCCGCGTCGGGGGTGACCGGCACCAAGAGATTATCCGAAACGATCCCTTATGGTGAGGATTACTTCGAGCCATGAGTCAGCCCTATGACATCGACAGCTTTTCCCAATATGTCACGGATGATTTCACTTGGCGAGTGAGGGAAATTTCCGACCTGAAAGAGGTTATTTTACTTAGTGGAAGCTCTTATTCGTTAGTTGCGCGCAAGGCTGCTCTGACATTGATTTACGCGCATTGGGAGGGGCACGTTCACTTTGTCACTGAGGCATATTTGAAGTACATCGCGAAGCGAAAATTCAAGTTCTCAAAATTGATTCCTTCGTTTCAGGCAGTTCAATTAACTAACAACATCAGAGAGTGGCAAAGCCAAAAGGATTCAATCGCGCTCAGGCTTAAAATTGTCAATGCGGTTCGCGCGCTTGATATAGAACAATTCAGAGGGATGCCGAGCGGAGCTGTCGCGACCGCGGGAAATCTAAACTTCGATCGTTTCCTAAACATCTGCCAGATAATGATGCTGGATGCCGATAGAATTGTGAGTGACCGCGAATTTCTCGACGAGGAAGTAGTTGGCTCCCGAAACCGGATCGCGCACGGGGCTTCAGCAATAGTTACGGACGAAAAGATTCAACGAGTTGCGAGTTTTGTTCTTGAAATCATGCGCCTTTTTCGAACGGAGGTTGAAAACAGCGTTGTTTTGAAGCGCTACGAACGAGCGTAAAAACCCCGTAGGCTGGGTTGAGCCCTTGCGAAACCCATCACTCATCCTCATCGCTTGCGCTTGATGATGGGTTTCGCTTCGCTCAACCCATCCTACGCGCTTTCTGCGGGCTTCTACCCACAATTCCACATCGGTCCGATGGGCGTCCAAGTCCAGCACGGGCCGAAGCTGCCGCCGTTGTAGCGTCCATGGAAAAGCCGAGGATCGCCGAAATAGTACCGCCCGCCATTATACCAGTAGCTTGGCGCATCGTCCGGAGTGCCGCGGATTGATCCCTTCGAACCATAAATTGGAACGCTGTTGTTGGACGGCTGATGATAGCCGGGCAGGAAGCCGTAGCCATGCCAGTGATAGACGTGCCGCTTGTGAGCGGGCGCGGCGAAGGCAATGGCTGGCAGCAGCGACAAGAGAATTGCACTTGATACGGAGAATGTGCGGGGCATTGGTGCAACATACACGGTCTGCTATTCAAATGCGACAGCTAGTCAGAAACTCCGTTTCCCAGCCCAGTGCGCTGGGATCTGACCAGCCGAATGACGACCTC
The DNA here is from genome assembly GCA_049522435.1 of Xanthobacteraceae bacterium. Classification (GTDB taxonomy): domain Bacteria; phylum Pseudomonadota; class Alphaproteobacteria; order Rhizobiales; family Xanthobacteraceae; genus BOG-931. The sequence goes on along the minus strand of JBEKNW010000070.1, from coordinate 3,604 downwards.
GCTGCCGAGCTGCAGTCCACACCAATTTGTCGGCTCTTGGCGTGGCGGCTTTCGGGGGTACTTCCGCCGCGCTTCCCGTGAGGCGGCGAGGCAGTTCATGACCCATCACGTCGGTTTGCCACCCTCAATTGACGCATTGCGAAAAGTTCATTCGATCCGCTCCCCGCCATTAAAAGAAGGTAGCAATCTCGTGTAGCGTCTTCTTTTCTGTCGCGTGACGTGGAATCGTAGCACTCGCGGCGGGATATCCCACAATCAACAGGATGTAGGCTTTGTCGGAAGCTTGACGCTGACAGATCTCATTTAGAAAACCCATAGGATTTGGAGTATGGGTTAGCGTCGCAAGGCCGGCTTGGTGTAGTGCAGCTATCAAAAATCCGGTCGCTATAGAAACAGACTCAGGCACATAATAATTTTTCCGCATAACGCCATCGGCGCTGCGGCTTTTCCGTGATCCAAAAATGCAAATGAGCCATGGCGCTGTTTCAAGAAATGCTTTGTTAGCGTCGGTCCCAAGAGGCTTAAGAGCATCCAACCACTCTTGACCAGCCCGGCCAGAATAAAAGGCTTGCTCTTCTTTCTCTGCCGCATCGCGAATAAGCTTCTTCATCTTAGGATCGCCGATGACGCAGAAATGCCAAGGCTGATGATTGGCGCCGCTTGGTGCTGTTCCTGCTGCAAGAAGGCATTGCTCAATAATATCGCGGGGGACTGCTCTCGAAGAAAAGTCACGGACCGTGTGCCGCTTGCGTATCACATCGTAAAATACTTTGGCCCGACGGCGCATTTCTTCAACTGGTAACTCAACGTAATCAGGCAATGGGATCGGCCTGTATTCGTTAGTAAGAGTGGTCGTCATTATATGCACCTCCGGTCCAAGTTGCGTTTGTCAATGGGCAGTGAATTTTGCGAAAATCTAGTGTGAAACCAGCAATATAATTCCCGCCAGAACAGTTTTTGTCGAGGAAGATCGTCCCCTCCGGCCGCAAGGTACAGTAGTCATTGTAAGTCATGCCCCTGGCTGTACATGTCGAAACCTGACTCGCACGATGAAACTCAGAACAGTCGATTACTCCATCGTATTGAATCATGGTGTGACAACCAAATGTTGTCATGATAATAACGATATTATTCATCGGAGGAACCCATGACGCAAACTGCATCAAGGTCGCAATACGATTTCAGTGATCGGACGAGGTACGATGCACTCATGGATGTCGTACGAAATCGGCTGACGACTCGCGCTTTTGACTCTACCTATGTCGTGCCACGCGAGCACTACGAAATGATTCTCGATGCTGCGCGCCACGCCCCCTCGGGAGCAAATGCGCAGCCCTGGCATTACATCGTCGTCACTGATCAGGACCTCAAGAACAAGATTATGGAGTATTTCCGTGAAGAGCAGGTGGCCCGTGCCAAACTCAAGATGAAATTTCCAACCCCGGATTATCGTGGGCTGGCGACGGCCCCGGGCTTCATTGTGGTTGCCAGCGACTTCCGTTGGGTCAAGGCATTCCCGGTTCTCAACGACGGTTCCGAGCTCGACAGGATGTACAAGGAGAACGCCGAGCGCATCTTGCTGCAAAGTGTGGCAGCCTCGACGATGTCAGCACACCTAGCCGCTGCCGCCCTCGGATATAATGTCTGGTGGGTAACTGCCATCGGCCAAGAAAAGGCGCAAAAAGCCATGAAACCCTTGCTTGGCATCCCTAACGAGCTGGCGGTGCTGGATATCATGTGTTTTGGCCCGCCGGCCAAACCACCCTACAAGCGGTGGAAGAAGACTTTGAACGACATCACCAACTGGAACAAATTCGACCGATCGCATTTTATGACGGATACCCAAATTGATGAATGGGTAGCAACGACGCGCCATAAAGTCATGTATAGCGATGCCGAGAATGTCGACTAAGCCGGCGCCGAAGATCGCGGCCGGGACGGTCGAAACCGATTATCGGCTTAATGATCGGGTCGGAATCCAACTACGCTGCGCTTACGGCTGGCCACGTCACTTGATGCGGCGCAAGCGAATGTCGGTTTTCGGGGGTACTGCGGAAGTGTCGGAAGCGCGCCCTAAATGTCGAAGATGACCCAAAGCGGTCCTTCAGGCGAGGCCGCAGCCCCGACACGCATACTCATGGCCCTGGTCAGAGGCTGCGGCGCGAATGACAATCGGCGACGATGGCTACATCTCCTCCGGCACCATCTCGCCCTGGTGCAGTAGTGGCGACTTGCGTTCCCGGTCGCTTGTGCGAACGGGTCGAGCGCCGGGCTGGTCAGCGTGACGGCCGCCGGGCGATGATGTTGACAGACTTGAGCGTCATCACCGTCTCATCGGCTTGATTGAAAACTTCGATCAACGAGGTGATCGCGCCGCGATCCGGCTTGGATTTCGAGGGTGTGGCCTTGAGCACGGTCACGCGCACGGACAGGCTGTCGCCCGGACGCACCGGTTTCAGCCAGCGCACCTCGTCGAGTCCCGGAGAGGCGAGGCTCGCCACGTGAGTCAGATAGTGCTCGACGTAAAGCCGCATCATCAACCCGGCGGTGTGCCAACCGCTGGCGATGAGGCCACCGAACGGCGTCTGCTTGGCCGCCTCCGGGTCGGTGTGAAAAATCTGCGGATCGAATCGCTTGGCGAAGGCGATCATCTCGTTCGCTACGACCGCGATGCTGCCGAAGCGATGGACATCGCCTTCGACATAATCCTCGAAGTAGCGATCGTCGATGGGGCGCGAAAAAGTCATGAGCGGTCTTGGCTGGGATTCCCCATGTGCCCCCCGAACTGGGCGCATCCTTTGGTCGCCAACTTTAGAACCGCTCCGCACACAATCATACTGCCCAGAGAAAAATGACCGCTCTTTGCCCGTCACGACAGATATTGCGGTGCGAAGGAATGTCGGCTTTTGCGGGTATAGCGTCAGCACGTAGGACGGAATATCGAAGCCCGGAGGTTGGGTTAGGGCGAAGCCCGTAACCCAACAATGTGCGCTTCATGTTGGGTTACGCGCTGAGGCGCTGACCCAACCTACATCCGCACTTGCCGTTTCCGGCGCACTTTGCGTCGGTCTCCCCCGAAGCGGGGGAGAAAAAGCGCCGTCACCGATGACGCGACATTTCTCTTGACATTCGTCCCTACTTCCGTTACATTCCGCGAATCTCGCTCACCGAAAGGACGTCAGCCGGCGACACCGGTTGATGGAGCGAGAGCGGTTCCCGCGGGCGGGGGCTCGTCACCTCCGCTCCCGGGCGGCTAACGGGAAAACGCCCGGCCGGCACGATGACCGGTCTGCGACTTTGTCGCTGGACTGGGATAGGGGACGGCGGATAACGCCCGCCGATAACTACGTCCCAGGAAGCGCGTTCTGGAGCTGAGCGGCGGCGTTGGTTCGCGGCCGCAAGTACCGCGGTGGAACGCCGTCAGGCGAGCGCGCGACGCTTCGCGCGAGCCGCGCCCGTATGGCGCGGAGGTTTGGACTAAAGCGCCTGCCGGCGTTCCGCTTCCTTTTGTTTGTAGTTTGTAGCCCGGGTTGAACGAAGTGAAACCCGGGAGCGGCATCCGAGCCGGACCATCGTCCCCGGATTTCGCTGACGCTCAATCCGG
>JBEKNW010000069.1:0-21369 GCA_049522435.1 Xanthobacteraceae bacterium | reverse complement strand
TCGTAACGCCTACGGTTCTGTGCCGTCCACATCGGTGACCCCTCCTCGAATCAGGCCACCACCCTTGAATCACAACTGATTCAGGAGACTCAATATGATTCCGGACAGACACTAAGATAGCACGCAACTAGTTGTGGATTACTCTAACAAGGCTTTTGCGGTGCCCTTGAATCTTACTACCCTATTTGGCCCCCGATTCCTGGAGGAAAGTATCGCGACCGATGGCGCTTACCAGTCTCGCAGAGGATATTGAGAACAGGCTCCTTGAGCACGGCGCGCGCGGCTATATAAGCTGTTTCATTTACCCACGGCCGGCCTATGAGCCTACAGTGACCGCTGAATTGCCGTCGCCGATCAAAAAGATTGTCTTGCGTCCTGCGCTTGTCGAAGCGTTGAACCTCGGAAACCTACCGCGCCGCTTTGCTCGCAAGTGGGCCACGCCAGATTCGTCCGTCCGGGTAATCATGACACCGCGACGGGCTGTTTTTGTCGAAACAAGGAAGCGGCGGATACCGGCATACACGCCGCCACGCCTTTCTCCGCCGACATGGTCCGCCCAACATTAGAGGAGTTACGGTGACAGCGCATTTAATTACGCCGCGACGATAAAATTGTATCGAGCCGGCAGCCGGCGGATTACGGTACCCGCCGCTTCGCTGTGCCGCTTGCATCGCTTGATTCTTGAAGCGGCCATGCTAGGTTTGTCGTATGGAAATACACCTCACGCCTGAACAACAAGACTTTGTCCGCCGCGCCATAGCGAGCGGCCGGTTCGAGAACGCCGAAGACGCAGTGCAGGCGGCGATGGCGCTTTGGATCGAGCGGGAACGTCGCCGCGCGGAACTCCTTGCCGCGGTCGACGTTGCCAAGGCTTCGATCGATCGTGGCGAAGGCAGCGAAATCACGCAGGAGTCCATGCGCATGCTGGCCGAGGACGTGAAACGGCGCGGGCGAGCGCAGCTTGCCGCCGAGCACCCCACCGCCGCGAAATAATGGCCAATCGCCTCGCACCGCAGGCGCGCGCTGAACTCAACAACATCTGGAATTATATCGCAAACGAAAGCGGCAGCGCCGCCGCGGCCGACGGCATCATCGACGCCATTACTGCGCGTTTCTATTTGCTCGCTCAATACCCTTACATGGGCCGCGCCCACTACGCTTTCGCTTCGCGGGGGCGCAAGAGCATCAAGGCGTGGTCGGCCGTCCCTCGATCTTCGGTAGCGCGGCGTTGCCGCCCTTCGCCACCGCTCGCGCCCGGCTCGCCAGCTCGACGGTCAATCGCTCGGCCGTGTCCGCCGACATCTGCGCCAAAATATCCGCCATGCGCCGCGGATTGATCTGCGAGGCCATTTCCAGCAGCACCGTGATCTCCAGCCGGTCGAAAATCTTTGCCGCGTCCCGCGGCTTCATGTTCTCGTACATGGTGACCAGGCCCTTGAAGCGGGCGGCTTCGGCCTCGTCCTTCTTCTCGGTTGCGGTGGCGATCTGCGCCTCGACCTCTTTGAGTTCGCCGAGCCGCGCCTCGACGCGCTTTTCGGCGGCGGCAATGAGGCCTTCGCGGATATCGAGCTCGCGGGCGCGCGTGTCGAGCTGCTGCCGGCGCTCCTGCAACCGATCGAGGATCGCGCGCTCGGCGCCGGAAGGCAGCGGCGGGCCGTCGGTCGGGATCACCGTGCCGTGCGCCGGCTTGCCGTCCTTGCCGTCCTTGCCGTCTTTGCCGAGTACGCTGACCGCTTCGCCCTTCGCCTTGGCCTCGCTCTTGTCCTCGCTGCTTCCCGCGACGGAGCCGGTAATGATCTCGGCGTTGCCCTTGTCGGCGGCAAGCGGCGCCATGGCGGGAAGCGGCGCCGCGCCGCCGGCGACCTGCGCGGCGGCTCTGGAGTCGGGAAAGTTGAACATCTGCTGCGCCCAGGAGCGCTGCGATCCGTCCGCCCGCAGCTCGTCCGGCATGGTGCGCACGACCGTCGCATCGGCATCGGCCGCCGGCGCGGTGTCGGCCGTCGTCGGCGAGAAGCGGTCGAGCACGAGGTCGGCCGTCTTCAACGCCAAGAGGCACGCACTCGCGACCACCGCGATCGGAATAAGGCGCAGCTCGCGGATGTAGCGGATCATGCCGCGAGACCGTGCACCTTGATCCGCAGCCTCTCGGCGAAGGCTTGCGCGGCTGCCGCGACCGCCTGCGCGTCGTTGCGCGGCCCATCCGCTGCGTTCGGCCACTGCCGGGCGGCCGGCGCGTCGCCCCCGGCGGCCCCGGCGGCCCCGTCGCCCTTGGCGGCCGCGATCTGCGACAGGCGTTCGAGCAGGTCCTTGCCGGCGGCGATGCCGCGATCGAGATCGGCGGTGAAACGGTCGGCGCTGCGCAGACGCGACCCCAAACCGAGCTCGCATTCCTCGACGGTGAGCTTTAAGCCCGCAATGGCGCGTTCGGCGATCTCGGTCGCGGTCAGGAGTTCGGAGATGGTCGCGCGCAGCGAATGTTCGTCGGATTTTAAGAGCTTGAGCCGCCGATTGAGCAGCATGCAATAGCCGATCGTCAGCATGAGCAGGATCGCGACCAAAACTTCGATGATCATTCCAAAGCCGTTGCTCACTGTGTCTCCATCCGGTTGCCAACGCCGCCCGCCGTTTCGAACATGGCGAGCGTCGTGCTGGGTTTGCGCAAGGGCTTGCCGACGCGCACCGCGACGCGGTCGCCGACACGGCCCATGCGGCCCTCGGTCAGCGTCACGTCGCCGCAGCGCACGATCACCAGCGCGTCGGATTTGAGTTCGAGCATCAGCGTGTCGCCGACATCGAGCTTCATGATCTGCCGGAGCGGCAGCGGCGCCTCGTAGAGCACCGCATCGACCGCGATTTCCGCCTGGCCCATCTCGGTCGCGAGATGGCCTTCCCAGGTCGGGTCGCGGCCGAACTTCTCGCCCATGAACATCTGCAACAGCACGTCGCGGATCGGCTCGATGGTGGCGTAGGGCAAAAGCAGCTCGATGGTGCCGCCGCGATCCTCCATGTCGATGCGCAGCCGCACCAGGATCGCCGCATTCGCCGGCCGCGAGATGGCGGCGAAGCGCGGATTGGTCTCCAGCCGGTCGATGTTGAACTTCACCGGCGAGAGCGGCCGAAAGGCAAGCTCGGCATCGGCGAGCACGATCTCGATCATGCGCTTGACGAGGTTGGTCTCGATCGTCGTGTAGGGTCGGCCTTCGATGCGGATCGTGGTCTGACCGCGACGGCCGCCGAGCAGCACGTCGATGATCGAATAGATGAGGCTCGAATTGACGGTGATGAGGCCCGAATTCTCCCACTCCTCGGCTTTGAACACGCCGAGGATGGCGGGCAGCGGTATCGAGTTGAGATAGTCGCCGAAGCGCACCGAGGTAATGCGGTCGAGCGATACCTCGACGTTGTCGGAGGTGAAGTTGCGCAGACTGGTGGTCATCAACCGGACCAGCCGGTCGAAGATGATCTCCAGCATCGGCAACCGCTCGTAGGAGACCATCGCCGAATCGATGATGGCGCGGATGCCGGAATTGTCATTGAGAGAGACATCGGCGAGGGAAAAGCCGAGCAGCGAATCGATTTCCTCCTGGGTGAGGATGCGCTCGGCGCCGCCCTTTGCCGCCTGGATGAAATGGCCGTCATCGACCAAAGCCGCCCATTGCGCCGCCATCGCCTCGGCGCCGCTCTCGGCCTCGACGGGTGCAGCCTCGCTCCCGGCCGCCGCCGCATGCTGCTCGGCTTCGAGCGCGACGCCCCACTCGGCAGCGAGCGCGTCCTGGTCGATCTGATCCTTGAGCGCCATTTTGACTAGACTTTCCTGATCGTCATTGCGAGCGAAGCGAAGCAATCCAGCTCTGTGCAGCCGACTCTGGATTGCTTCGTCGCTTCGCTCCTCGCAATGACGAATGCGTCACTGGACGACAATTTCCTTGAACAGCACGGCATTGATCCGGCTCGGCGCGATCGCGGCGTTGACGCGCCGCGTCAGCTCCTCCTTGAGCCGGTAGAGGCCGGCCGAGCCGTCGAGATCGGTCGGCCGCAATTCGCGCAGATAGGTTTGGAAGGCGTCCATCAGGCGCGGCATGACCGGCTGGATCTGCGCCGACATCGCCTGGTCCGGCAATTCGAGCGTGACCTTTACTTTGAGATATTGCGTGCGCTCGCCGCTGCCGCTTAACGACAGGTTCACCAGGACGTCCGGCATATCGAGGAAGACGGCCGGCTTGGTCTGGCCGCCGGCGGCCGCCTCCGCCTTGCCGTGGCCGGCAAAGAAGAAATAAGCGCCACCGCCGGCCGCGCCGACGAGAAGGAGCGCGGCGCCCGCGATCAGCATGAGCTTGAGCGGCAGCCGGCGCTTGACGGGGGTCCCCTCCTCGCCTTCGGCTTCCGCGTTTTTGGCTTCGGGCTGCGTTTCGTTCGTCGTTGCCATCACCGCTCCGCTTGCGTGAGATGCGCACGCAGCCGGCAGGAGAGAACGCAGAACCAACGCCGCGAGCGCCGTTCGGCGCCGTCGGATGCGGCGCCGTCGCCGGGAAAGCTAGGCCAGGAATGGTTAACGGATACTTGCGTTGCGCCACGCGGCGGGAAGTATTTGCCGGGTGCGCCCGCAGTTGCGGCTTTTTCTGCCCGCTCCGTGGCCTGCGTATCAAGGCCTAGGCGTTTGTTTGCGCGAGATTTTTTGCATTGGCACGGCTTCTGCAACCCAGCTTCTGGCCGCGGCTTGGGAGAAGTCGCGGCACGCACGCGGAAGCTGCCGGGGAGACGGCATCTTCCAAGCTTTCAGGGGAGTCTACCGATGGAGAACGCTCTTCTCGTCGGCTTGTCGCGGCAGATGGCGCTTGGTCGCGAGCTCGACATCGTCGCCAACAACATCGCCAATATCGACACCACCGGCTTCAAGGCCGACAATGCGGCGTTTGCGGAATTCCTCATGCCGGGCGCCCGTGACGGGCAATTCAGCGGCAACGACCGGCGCATCAGCTTCGTGCAGGACCGCGCCAGCTGGATCGATCTGAGCCCCGGCGCGGTCGAGCACACCGGCAACCCGCTCAACGTCGCCATCGACGGCAAGGGCTACCTCGTGGTGCAGACGCCGCGCGGGCAGCGTTACACCCGCAACGGCGCGCTTTCGATCAATGCCACCGGCCAGCTCGTCACCAGCGAGGGCGATCAGGTGCTCGGCACCGGCGGCCCGATCACCTTCCAAAACACGGATCACGACGTGACCATCAGCCCCAAGGGCATCATCAGCGTGCGCGATGGCGCCGGCACGGCGGATGCGCCGCGCGGACAATTGCAGATCGTCGGCTTCGATCGTCCGCAATTGCTGCAGAAGGACGGCGGCTCGACGTTCATGGCGCCGGCCGACGTCAATGCCGGTCCGGCGCCGCAAGGTACCCGCGTGGTGCAAGGCGCGGTCGAGAAATCGAACGTGCGCGCGATCGTCGAGATGGCGCGCATGATCGAGATCACGCGGAGCTACTCCGATATCGCCGCCATCCTGCAGCAGCAAGGCGACCAGCGCCGCAACGCGTTGCAGCAGCTTTCACAGGCGCCGAACTAACTCCCTGCCTAACCCTCCCCCGCTTGCGGGGGGGAAAAGGGCGGGGGAATTTTGAGGGAATAAGATCATGCGTGCGCTTGATACCGCAGCGACCGGAATGGCGGCCATGGACCTCCAGGTCCAGGTCATCGCCGGCAACCTGGCCAACATGACGACCACCGGCTTCAAGGGCCAGCGCGCCGAATTCCAGGATCTCATCTACGAGCACGTGCAAAGGATCGGCGCGCAAGCCTCCGAAAACGGCAACATCCTGCCGGTCGGCATCGAGCTCGGCTCCGGGGTAAAGACCGTCGGCACGCCGCGGCTGATGACGCAAGGAACGCTGCAGCAAACCGGCAATACGCTCGACATCGCCATCCAGGGGACGGGCTGGTTCAAGATCCTGATGCCCGACGGCACCTACAGCTACACGCGCGACGGCTCGTTCCAGATGGATAACCAGGGCCGCATCGTCACCGCCGAGGGCAACCTCGTTCAGCCGACCATCACCATCCCGCAGAACTCGACCGGCGTCACCATCAACCAGCAGGGCCAGGTTTCGGTGACGCTGCCCGGCAGCACGACCTCGAGCATTCTCGGCCAGTTCACGCTCACGACCTTCATCAACGATGCCGGCCTGCAGGCCAACGGCGACAATTTGTTCGTCGCCACACCGGCCTCGGGCACGCCGCAGGACGGCGTACCGGCCACCAACGGCGCCGGCACGCTCCTGCAAGGCAGCCTCGAACAGTCCAACGTCTCGGCGGTGACCGAAATCTCCAACCTGATCGCCGCGCAACGCGCCTACGAGATGAACTCCAAGGTCATCACCGCGGCCGACGAGATGTTGCAGACGACTTCGCAACTGATGAAATGAGAAGGGTCTATTTGATGATCCGCCCCATCATCCGATTTCTCGCTTTGCCGCTGGCGCTGATCGGCTTTTTCGCCAATCCCGCCGCCGCGCAGAATGCGATGCCGGCGCTGCGCGCCAGCGTCACCGTGACCGCCGACATCGTGCGCATCGGCGACCTCGTCGAGAATGCCGGGCCGGTCGCCGACGTGCCGATCTTCCGCGCGCCCGATCTCGGCACCAGGGGCGCGGTGGCGACGGAGCGGGTCGTCGAGGCGATCCGGCCGCACCAGCTCATCGGCATCGATACCCGCGGGCTTTCCGAAGTGATCGTCACGCGCGCCAGCCGCGCGATTGCCCGGCAGGAGATTTCCGCGCGCGTCGCCCAGGCGCTGGCAGGTCAATACGGCTTCGGCGAGGCGCGCGGCATTCTGGTCGAATTCGATCACGAGGTGCGCACGTTGCAGGTCGAGGCGGGCGTGACCGGCGAGCTGGAAGTGCTGACGCTCGCCTACAATCCGCGCACGACGCGTTTCGACGTGACGTTCGATCTGCCGTCGAGCGCGGCGCTGCGCCGGCAGTCGACCCGCTTCACCGGCACGGCCATCGAGACGATCGACGCCGTCATGGTCGAGCACCCGGTCGAGCGCGGCGAGGTGCTCAAAGCCTCCGATCTCACCGTTGCGCGGCGGCCGAAGGCGGACGGTCCCGCCATCACCGATATCAATGCGGCGGTCGGGCTTGCCGCGCGCCATCCTGTGCGCCCAGGGCAGCCGTTGCACGAATCCGACCTGATGAAGCCGGCGATCGTGCAGCGCAACGACACCGTGACGATCATCTACGAAGCGCCGGGACTGACGCTGACGCTGCGCGGCCAGGCGCAGGACGCCGGCGCGCTCGGCGATACGATCAACGTCGTCAACGTGCAATCGAAACGCGTCGTGCAGGGCGTCGTTTCCGCTCCCGGCCGGGTGACGGTGAAAGCCGCAATGACACGCTTCGTCGAGAATGCGCCGGAGCCGGCGACCCCTGCCTTGTCATCCGAGAGCCCGCAACAAGAGCACCGCGTGAGTAGCCCCGAGTGAAGTAAATGTTGAAATCCACTACGCGTTTCCGGCACGTGCGTTGCCTCATCGGCACGGCCGCGCTGGCGTCGCTGTTGAGCGGCTGCGCCGCCCTCGATCAGCTCAAGCAGATCGGAAACGGGCCGCCGCCGCTCTCGCCGGTCGAAAATCCGACGACCAAGCCCGGATACAAGCCGGTGCAGATGCCGATGCCGATCCCGCAGCCGGCCTCCTACAATCCCAATTCGCTGTGGCGCAGCGGCTCGCGCGCGTTCTTCAACGATCAGCGGGCGCACCAGGTCGGCGACATTCTGACCGTGAAAGTCAACATCAACGACACGGCGCAGTTCCAAGACCAAACCCAGGTCAGCCGCACCACCACCGAAGATTCCGGTATCACCAATTTCATCGGCGCCAACACGATCGCCAATCAGGCCAAGGCCATATTGCCGGGCCGCATTCTGAGCGCCGACAGCAACTCTGCCAGCAACGGCGCCGGCAACATCAACCGGCAGGACCAGATCGTGACCCACGTTGCCGCGGTCGTGACGCAGCTCTTGCCGAACGGGAACATGGTGATCGAAGGCAAGCAGGAAGTCCGGCTCAATTCCGAAGTGCGCGAACTCATCGTCGCCGGCGTCGTCCGTCCGGAGGACATCGAGAGCGACAACACCATCGATTTGCCAAAAATCGCCGAGGCGCGCGTCGCCTATGGCGGCCGCGGCATACTCACCAACATTCAACAGGTGCCTTGGGGCCAGCAGGCGGCGGATATCATTTTGCCGTTCTGACCAGGCATCAGGAAACAGGAATCAGGGATCAACCAGTGGGAGTCTTGTCTGATACCTGATTGCTGATTCCTGATACCAGATCTCCCCGGGGCCGCGCACGCGATGCGACGAAGCCCCGACACGGCGCGGCCTCCGGAAGCTCCCCCCGGAGGCCGCGTTTTTTTTGGTTGCTCGTTTGCTGTGCTCTTGCCCGTCACCCTGATGTGCGACCCCCGACTTGGTCGGGGGGAGCCTCGAAGGGCGCCGGCATCCAAGTCGGCTGCTGCCGACTTGGACACTATACATACTCCGAAATCGGTAATCCGATTTCGGTTGGCGCCTCGGCCGCATCCTTCGAGGGCCGCTTCGCGGCCGCCTCAGGATGACGGCAGAAACGCAACAATTCCTGCAATACTGCATCCACCACACTGTCCCAATCGCCGAATTGCGGTTGCCGAAAAAGTCGCGCGGTCGGATACCAGGGGCTATCCGCCCGCTCCCGCAACCAGCGAAAATCCGCGGCGAAGGGCAACAGCAGAAAGAGCGGCTTGCCCATGGCGCCGGCCAGATGCGCGGCCGCGGTATCGACCGAAATCACCGCGTCGAGCAGCGCGAGGGCGGCAGCGGTGTCGGCGAAATCCCGGAACTTCGGTCCGATCTGCAGCACATCGGGCCGGCTTCGCAGCAGCGCGGCGTCCTCCGCGCGCACCTCGTGCTGCAGACTGACGAATTTTACACCAGGCAGGTCGAGCAACGGCGCCAACGTCTTAAGCGGCAGCGAGCGATTGAGGTCATTGTCGTGCGATCGCTCGCCGGACCACACCAGTCCGACGAGGGGCTGCGGCAGCCGCGGCAGCCGCGCCCGCCAGGCCTGCACATCTTCATCGGCCGGCGCGATGTAGGTGCCGTCGGCCGGGATGGTTTCCGGCTCGGTTGCGAAGGCCAGCGGCAGGCTGAGCAACGGGCAATGGAGGTCGAAGTGCGGCAGCGGTTTTTTACGCGCGATCACCGTGTCGACGCCGGGCATGCGCGACAGGAGCCGCACCAGTTGCGGCTGGACTTCAAGAATAATCTTCGCGCCGCGCGCGGCCACGAGCGGCGCATAGCGCACGAACTGGATGGTGTCGCCAAAACCCTGTTCGGCATGGAGGAGAATCGTTTTGCCCTCGAGCGATTCCTTGCCCAGCCATAGCGGCGCGCTGAAGCCCCGATCCTTCGCCGCCGCCGCCCCGACCGCCCAGCGCGCTTCGTAGCCGCGCCAGCCGGCAGAAAAATCGCCCAACGTCAATCGCGCGACGCTCTCGACGAATCGCGCCTGCGCAAAATCCGGTTTGCTGACGAGCGCGCGCGCCGCGCTCATCGCCGCTTCCTGCGGGCGATCGAGCCGGCGCAGCGCCACGGCGCGGTTGGTCAACAGCTGAGCATTTTTCGGCGCCAGTTCCAGGGCCCGGTCATAGGCGGCAAGCGCCTCCGCCGCACGATTGAGCTTGAGCAACGCATTGCCGCGATTGCCGAGGCCGTCGAAGTGATCGGGATCGGACGCCAGCAGCCGGTCAAAATTTTCCAGCGCTTCGTGCGCACGGCCGAGCTCAAGGAGCGCCACGCCGCGCCGGTTGAGCAGCTCGGCGTTGTCCGGCGCGAGGCGAAGGCCCTCGTCATAGCTGATGAGCGCCCGTTCGAATTGCGCCAATGAATGAAACACGAGCCCCAAGCTCGCAAATCCGTCGGCGCGCTGCAGGTCGCTCTTCAGCGCCGCCTGAAAGAACGCGAGCGCCGCCTCGAGCCGCCCGCGCTGGAAATTGATCTGGCCCAGACAATGCAGCGCATCGAAATTGTCGGGCTGATTTTCGAGGAGCGCAATGCAAAGCCGCTCCGCCTTGCCGAAATCGCCGTCTTCGTAAGCGCGCAACGCGCGCCGCAGCATCCGCGAAACATTCGGCTGCACATTCGGCGACGGCGCGTTGCGCATCGATGCGTGAAGCAAGGAGGATGCCCGCCGATCATTTGGTTAACGATTGGTGAGCGGAGATGGTGAAGAAAGGGTTAACAGGGCGCTCATCTTCATCCTCCCCCGCTTGCGGGGGAGGATGAAGATGCGCCGGCTCACTTCTTCAGCGCGGCAATTCGCCGGGCGATGTCGTCGGGCATCCATGCATCGCGCGGCGCCAATATTCCTTTCGATTGCATGTTGTTCGCGATCTCGGCCGCGTGAGTGAGCATCACTTTAGCTTGCGACCGGTCGGCCTCGGCCATCTTTACGTAAGAGACGATGAGATCGCGCTGCCAGCCGGCGTTGCCGGGGTCGGCCTTCGCCAGACGGTCGGCAATCGCGAGCCCGTCGCGGAAGGATTTCAGCGCCTCCGGCAGATTGCCCTGCGCCACCAGCACGTCGCCGATCTTGTTGTACGACACCGACAGATCGCGCTGCCAGCCGGCGTTGCCGGGGTCGGCCTTCGGCAGCCGGTCTCTGATCGCGAGCCCGTCGCGGAAGGATTTCAGCGCCTCCGGCAGATTGCCCTGATCCACCAGCACGTCGCCGAGCCTCTCGTTTGACACCGACAGATCGCGCTGCCAGCCGGCGTTGCCGGGGTCGGCCTTCGCCAGACGGTCAAAGATGTCGTGCGAGGCGCGGAAGGATTTCAGCGCCTCCGGCAGATTGCCCTGCGCCACCAGCACGTCGCCGATCTTGTTGTAGGACACCGACAGATCGCGCTGCCAGCCGGCGTTGCCGGGGTCGGCCTTCGCCAGCTGGCTGATGATGCTTCGTTTGATTTCGTACGATTTGAGGGCACCACCCAAATCTCTCTGTGCCATCAGAACATCACCGATCCGTTCATTGCTGATGCCGAGGTCATACTGCCAGCCGGCGTTGCCGGGGTCGGCCTTCGCCAGACGGTCGGCAATCGCGAGCCCGTCGCGGAAGGATTTCAGCGCCTCCGGCAGATTGCCCTGATCCACCAGCACGTCGCCGACACGATCGTAGGACACCGACAGATCGCGCTGCCAGCCGGCGTTGCCGGGGTCGGCTTTCGCCAGCTGGCTGATGATGCTTCGTTTGATTTCGTACGATTTGAGGGCACCACCCAAATCTCCCTGTGCCATCAGAACAACACCGATCCGTTCATTGCTGATGCCGAGGTCATACTGCCATTGGGCGTTGCCGGGGTCGGCCTTCGCCAGACGGTCGGCAATCGCGAGCCTGTCGCGGAAGGATTTCAGCGCCTCCGGCAGATTGCCCTGATCCACCAGCACGTCGCCGAGCCGCTCGTACGACACCGACAGATCGCGCTGCAAGCCGGCGTTGCCGGGGTCGGCCTTCGCCATGCGCTCCATGATGGCTTGGCCGGCTTTCAGCTTCTCCAAAGCCGAAGTTAGATCGCCCTGCTGTATTTCAACATCCGCCACGCGAAATAGTGCTGAATAGACATCGCGCTGCCAGCCGGCGTTGCCGGGGTCGGCCTTCGCCAGCCGGTCGGCAATCGCGAGCCCGTCGCGGAAGGATTTCAGCGCCTCCGGCAGATTGCCCTGCGCCACCAGCACGTCGCCGATCTTGTTGTACGACACCGACAGATCGCGCTCATCGCCCGTGCGGCGCGCGGCTTGCAAGGCGCCACGAAATGCCGTCGCCGCTTCGTCGAGCGAGCCAATCGTCACAAAAAGATCGCCAAGGTCGATCCAATCCCAAACCGAGTCGGGGGCGAGTGCGACAAGCTGTTTCAGTGTTACCTTGGCGGATTCGTAATCGTATCCAAGTCGTTCGATTGCAGCCTTTTCATGAAGGAGCGGAACGAGCCGCTGACGGCGCGCTTCTTCCTCCTCACGGCGCGCTTCTTCCTCCTCAGCGATCTTGTCGGTGAGCACCGCACGGGCGCCCGCCGTATCGAGTCCAGCGAGCTTTTGCCGCGCCGCGCCGATCGCCGCATCGATATCCGCTCCTTCGTTCGAGGCTTCGACCTGTCGCTCCGATCGAGCGATGATCTCGGCGATCGCCTCGCCGGCACGCACGCGCATCTCGTCGATCGTCAGGCCGACCTGACCAAGGTGCTCGAACAACGGACTAAGGTTTGCGGGATCAATTCCCTTTTCCCGCGCCAATTCGAGACGCAGCGCTTCCATAGCGTCCATCTGCTCGCGGTGGCGGCGGACGGCGGCTTCCTCGGTCGCGGGCAAGGCGCTCGGCTCGGCGGGATCGGAAAGCGGCAGCACGAGCACATGTTCGATCAGCTTCGCCGCGTTGGTGAATACGTCGTAGTGCTTGCCTTCGTGCTCGATCCATTGGCGATACGCGGCCTGACAACTGTCCGAAGCCTCGCTGCTCGCGTTGTCCGGTTTGAAGCCGTCGCCGGTGAAAAACACATAGGTGGGCTTGCCATGGTGCCTGGCGAGCAGAAATTCCCATTGCGTGTACGACGCGCGTGTCTGAGCCGTTTCCCGGCGGTACTGCTCATAAATGGGAACAACGCCGAGCGCCGATGCGTGGTCATCCGACGGAAATGCGCCGGCACGGTCGCCGACGAGCAGGATCACGGCGTCGCACTTTTGGATGTAATCGGCGAGCTGTTCGAGCAGGGTCGCGGGACCCTGGCGGAAATGCTCCTGGTCGCGGACTTCCAACTCTTTGCGTCGCAGCACCCGCGCGACCTCGCTGCGATAGGATTTCAGCTCGCCGCTGACGGCGGAGATGAACAGCCGAAATTCTCGGTCTGCAGCCATTGATGTGCGCTCGCCACGCTTTGTGTTCGCGCTTAGCCTGGATCACCTTACAACCCAGCATAGCACCGCCGTGAAAGCGCGTTCTCGGATTTCGTAGGGCCCTTGTGGTCGCCCTTTCGGCACCGCCGTGGGCGCCCACAAGGGGCGCCCTTACGATCACCGCGACAGCAAGCGTAGCCTGGATTGAGTAGAGCGAAATCCGGGACCAGCCTCGCCGTATAGCCCCGCATTTCGCCGCGCTCAATACGGGTTACTTGCTTTGCCGCGACTCCGGGCAGGAGATAGATCGTCACTTCGACGGCGACACTCCGCTTGACATTTGTCCCTATTACAGTTACAAACGGCGAATCTCGCTCATCGAGGGGCGTGATCTCGAGACACACCTGAGCACGGAGCGAGTGCGGTTCCTGCGGGCGGGGCTTGTAATCCCGCTCCCGGGCGGTCCGGGCATCGTCCCCGCCGGCACTACGCCCGGCGCGCAAGGTGCTTTGCTTAAGCGCGATTGACGGTGTGGGTAACGCCCGCATCCTCTTGATCGCGTGAAGCGCGGCCTGGGCTGAGTCAAAGCGTTCGGTCGCTGCGACAAGCGCCGCAAGTGGAGCGCCGGAAGGCGAGCGCGCCCCGAATGAGCGCGCTTCCGCGCCCGCGCACGTTCAAGCGGCAACGTTTGGATGTGTGGCGCGGACAATGGATGGATGCGCCTTTCGGCGCTCCGCTCCCCTCGGCTTTTTCCGTGAGGGAGCAACGAATCAAACAAAACTCGGGCGCGGGAGCGTCGCGAGGATAATGAAAGCTGCCTGCGACGATGCGTGAATGACTCCGCTCATTCCCGCGAAAGCGGGAATCCAGTCTGGGTCCCCGCCTTCGCGGGGACGAGCGCACCGGTTAGTCCCCGCTCATTCTTCGCGATAAACCCGCTCGCGGCGCTCGTGGCGTTCCTGCGCCTCGATCGAGAGGGTGGCGATCGGGCGGGCTTCCAGGCGCTTGAGCGAGATCGGCTCGCCGGTCTCCTCGCAATAGCCGTAGGTGCCGTCTTCGATGCGCGCCAGCGCGGCATCGATCTTGGCGATGAGCTTGCGCTGGCGGTCGCGGGAGCGCAGTTCGATCGCCCGGTCGGTCTCCGAGGAGGCGCGGTCGGCGAGGTCGGGATGATTCTGGTTGTCGTCCTGGAGATGCTGCAGCGTCTCCTTGGCTTCCTTGAGGATGCCTTCCCGCCAATCGAGCAGCCGCAAGCGGAAATATTCCCGCTGGCGCTCATTCATGAACGGTTCCCGGTCCGACGGACGGTAGATTCTCTCGAATGGCCGGATGCTCTTGCCGTTCTTGCCGAACGCGTCGTCGGATCGACCGTTTTTGCTTTTCGCCGACTGCATTTTCCTCTACTCCGCGCACGCGGCTGCGCAACGTCCCTCCCACGAGGCGCGCCTATATACCCACGGTTGATGACAGAGACAATAACGATGTGGGCGCCGAATACCGCCGAACGCCGCGCTGTTGCAGCGCAGCGAACACGGCGCCCAACTCCCTGCAGGGACGGGAGATTCAGTTCAATCCGGCCTTGGCCAATTCCACCGCGACCCGCAGGTCGATCTCGCCGAGGATTTGATCGAGCTTTTCGTCGCCGGAACCGTCCTTGAGGTCGGCGGCCACCGATTTCAGCCGCAACAGCGTCGTCTGGTCGAGCGTGCCGGCAAGGAGACCGAGCTTGAGTTCGACGAGCGCATCGAGCGCCCGGGTGCCATGCCGGACTGCGCGACGGCGGCGCTCCACCGGATCCTCGACGCCCTGCAAGGCGATCAGCGCGTCGATTCCGCCCAGCGTGCGCAAGGCGACCGCCGCGCCCTGCGCTTGCGGCGCGTTCGCTTCGGAGAGCGTGAAGGTGCCGCCAGCCGAGCGCCGCGCCGCCGCCGGCGCCGAGGCGATTGCCGTCCCGTTCGGTCCAGTGACGCGCATGAAGGCAAAATGGGCTGTCATGGTTAATGGGCGGTAAAACCATGCCGGCAGTCGAAGTTCGCACGAGAGGGTGCCGCGAACGCTTGCGAACTTCGGAATCGGGATACCGGCCGGCAACTATTGCCGGAAACCGGCAAGGGGTGCTTCTCCGCGGCATCAAGACGCCGGCGCTGGCCGACAAATTATTCTTTGATTTCAGCGATGTGGCGGGCCGGCTCGGTTTGGCACGCAATTGGCAACGAGGTTGCCGTCCGACCTCTTGGGGAGCAGGAGATGCAAGGGACGCTTCGGCCCGCGCTTGCCGCGCTGGTGGTATTTATCTGCGCCGTCTCGACGGCGACAGCGACCTCGCGCATCAAGGACCTCGCCAATATCGAGGGCATCCGGCAGAATCAGCTCATCGGCTACGGACTCGTCGTCGGCCTTAACGGCACCGGCGACACGCTGAACAATACCCCGTTCACCAAGCAATCGCTGCAGGGCATGCTGGAACGGCTCGGCGTCAACATCCGCGGCCAGCAGATTCGCACCGGCAACGTCGCCGCCGTCATGGTCACGGCCAATCTGCCGCCGTTCGCCACGCAGGGCACGCGCATCGACGTCACCGCCTCGGCGCTGGGCGATTCCAAGAGCCTGCTCGGCGGCACCCTTTTGGTGACGCCGCTCCTCGGCGCCGACGGCAACGTCTATGCGGTCGCCCAGGGTTCGCTCGCCATCGGCGGCTTTGCGGCCGAGGGCGAGGCGGCGAAAATCACCCGCGGCGTGCCGACCGTCGGACGCCTGCCCAACGGCGCCATCATCGAACGCGAGATCGACTTCTCGCTGGCGACGCTCGGCCGATTGCGCCTGGCGTTACGCAATGCCGACTTCACCACGGCCAAGCGCATCGCCATCGCCATCAACGACTATATCGGCTCGCCGGTCGCCGAGCCGCTCGACCCTTCGACCGTGCAGCTCACGCTGCCGAAGAAATTCCCGCAGAACCTGGTGGCGATGCTCACCGAAATCGAGCAGTTGCAGGTCGAGCCGGACGAGGCGGCGAAAATCGTCATCGACGAGCGCTCCGGCGTCATCGTCATCGGCCGCGACGTGCGCGTCTCCACGGTGGCGGTGGCGCAGGGCAATCTCACCGTCACGATTTCGGAATCGCCGCAGGTCAGCCAGCCGGCGCCGTTCTCGAAAGGCCGCACCGTCGTGGTGCCGCGCACCCATGTCCGCGTGGCCGAGGATGGAAAAAAACTCGCTTTGGTCCAGGAGGGCGTGTCGCTGCAGCAGATCGTCGATGGGCTCAATGCGCTCGGCATCGGGCCGCGCGATCTCATCTCCATCTTGCAGGCGATCAAGGCCGCCGGCGCCATCCAGGCCGACATCGAGGTGATGTGATGACGATCGCAGCCGCTGCCGAACTCGGCCGATCCCTTGCCTCCATCGGCGATGCCAATAGCGCGCAGGCTCAGGCCGCGCTCAAGATCAAAGGCAAGGCGAAAGTCGCCGCGCAAAATTTCGAGGCGATGTTTTTGAATTCGACGTTCCAGCAGATGTTCACCGGCATAGATGGCGACGGGCCGTTCGGCGGCAGCGGCGCGCTAAAGGTGTGGCGCTCGTTCCTGACCGACCAATACGCCAAGACCTTCGCCAAGGCAGGCGGCGTCGGCATTGCCGCCCACGTCTACGACGCCTTGCTCAAGCAACAGGGAGTGAGCGCCTCATGAGCCCGATAAATACGGCCGCCGAGGCGGAACTGGCCATCGCGGAGATCGCCGACTTGCTCGAAAGGCTGCGCGGCGTCCTCGAACAGGAAACGGCGCTGGTGCATGTGGGGAAGGTGCGCAAGGCGGCCGCGCTCGGAGCGACCAAGAGCGAACTCGCGGGGCAGCTTTTCGCCGGCGGCGAACGGCTCAAGGCCAACGCGAAATTTGTTCTGCAATCGGCGCCGGCGCGCTTGGCCGCGCTCACTCGCCGGCACGAGACGTTTCGCGCCGTGCTGCAGAAGAACATGATCGTGCTGGCGACCTCGCACGCGGTATCGGAGGGAATCGTGCGCCGGCTCTCGGGCGACCTCGCGCGCAAGGCTTCTCCGCAAGTCTACGGCGCCTCGGGCCGCACCATGGCGCCGAACCCGAAGCACGGTCGGCCGCTCGCCGTCAGCCGCGTGCTGTAGCGCAATCGCGCAACGCGTCCCGCGTCAGCGCGGCCCCGCCGGACGCCGGGCGACATCGGCAAGTTCTTTGCGCACACGTTCGAGTGGGCCGTCCCAATCGCCGATCGCCGTCTGCCGGAACAGGCGCATGGTCGGATACCAGGGGCTATCCGTGCGATCCAGCATCCACCGCCAATCCGGCGAGAACGGCAGCAGCAATGCAACCGCCTTGGCCATCGCGCCGGCAAGATGCGCGACCGAGGTATCGACCGCGATCACGAGATCGAGCATGGCGACGACCGCGGCGGTGTCGGCAAAATCCTCGAATTCCTGGCCGAGCTGAATGACGCCATGCTCGCGCAGGATCGCCGCCTGCGCCTCATTGACTTCTTTTTGCACGCTGACGAAATCGACGCCGGACACCGCCAGCAACGCGGCAAAACGCTCGAGCGGTATCGAGCGATTGCGGTCGTTCTCATACCCGCTATTACCGGCCCAGCATATTCCGATACGCAAGTGGCCGCTCGCCGGCAGCCTGTCTCGCCATTTGGCGATGCGCTCTTCTTGCGGCCGTATATAAGGAACGCTTGACGGTATTGTTGCGAGCTCGGTTTCGAACGCCAACGGCAGGCTCAGCAGCGGGCAGTACAGATCAAAGGCGGGCAGCGTCTCGCCATCGGCTATCACCTGTGAAACGCCCGGAACGGATGCCATCAGGGCTGTCAGCGGGCGATGGACTCCAAGCAGCACGTTAGCCCCGAGCGCCGCGACGAGCGGGACGTAGCGCGCGAACTGGATCGCATCGCCCAGACCTTGCTCGGCGGGGAGGAAAATGGTTTTGCCATGCAACTCCTTCTCCCCGCGCCACAGCGGTCGGGGAAAGTCGGGTCGATGCGCAGCGGCGTTCTTTCTTTTCCAGCGATATTCATATTGTCTCCAGCCCTCGCGAAAATCGCCCATGCACAGCCGGGTCAGCGCCTCATCGAAATTCGCCTCCGGATGCTGCGGACTGAGCGCGAGCGCGTCGGAATAGCTGCGCAGCGCCTCCTCCATGCGCGTCAGCTTAGTCAAAGCATTGCCGCGATTGATATGCGCATCGACGAAATCCGGTGCGATATGAAGCGCCTGCGCATAATGTGCAAGCGCTTCGTCGTAATGGCCAAGCTCGGCCAGGGCAAGGCCTCGATTACTAAGCGCTTCCGCGTGGTCCGGGCAGAGCGCCAATACCTTATCATAGCTCGTAATCGCCTCATCGTAGCGTTTAAGATGGAGCAAAGCATTTCCGCGGTTGTTCAGGGCTGCGATATCGTCGGGATTGCTGGCCAGGACCTTGTCGAGGCTTTCGAGCGCTTCATCGGCGCGTTCGAACGCCATCAACAGAGCACTGCGATTGTTGCGGATGTCGGCTCGATCGGGCGCCAGTGAAAGCGCATCATCGTAGCTCGCCAGCGCATCCTCGATGCGGCCGAGCGACCGCAGAATGTTGCCGCGATTGTAGAGCGCATCGGCATGGTCGGGCGCAAGCGCCAGCGCGGCGTCATAGCTCGCCAATGCGTCCGCGTAGCGGCCGATATTGTTCAGCACATTGCCGCGATTGTAGTGCAAGATGGCGTCGCCGGCACCCATCGCCAGCAGCCGATCGAAGCTCGCCAGCGCTTCTTCATGGCGATCGAGCGCGTCGAGGATCATGCCGTAATTCATCAGCGCGTCCGCCGATCCGGGCTTCGCCTTCAGCGCCGCGGCGACCAGGCGCAGAGCGTCAACCGATCGACCTTGTTGATGTTTGAGTACGCCGGACAGATGCAGTGCATCGAAGTGGTGCGGATCGGCCGCAAGAACGGCGCCATAGATTCGATCCGCCTCGTCGAGCCGCCCCTCGCGGTGCAGCTTCAGCGCCCGCTCGATGGAGCGGGCGGGCTGCGAAAGCCGCGCGGTCGTCTGCTGCGCCATGCCATCCTCACCCGCCGCCTTTTTGCTCAAAAGCAAGCTCGGACAAGATGGTTAACGAAACGTGAAGCGCCGCGATTGCACACGCTAAATTAACCGCGTGCCGCCAAGAATGAAGAACGTGTCCCTCGACCCGACAAGCCGGCAAAGTCCCATGAGCATCGGAAGCATCTCGTTCTGGCAGCAGGATCAAAGCTACTGGAATCAGAGCCAATCATTCGGCCAGCAAGATCAAAACTACTGGAACCAGCAAGTGGCCCAAAGTCAGGCGTCGACGGCGGACGATGCGCTGATCACAGCGATGGGCTCGGTCGTGACAAATAAGACGACCGGCTTGGCGAGCATTGCCAACCAGGAGGCCTTGACCCGCGTCAACAACCAGATTGCGGCCGACGAGAAGGCTCTTCTAGCTGCATCGGGCAGCAGCTCATCCGGCTCTTCGAGTCCTTCCGGCCCTGCTCCAGCGACCGCAACTGGGAAGGTGCCGCTCACGACGAGCACCTTGCTGTCAACCCTCAGGATTCCCCCGAATGGGACGATCACCGTCAGTGACGGCACCAATACCACGGAATACTCCTCGACCGGGACCGATACGGTCGCCGATCTGATCGGTGCCATCAACGCCAACGTCGCGGGCAACGCCTATGTGACCGCATCGCTCAACAGCCACGGCAATCTGGTTATTACCGGCAAGGATCAAACCGAGTCCGTCACGGTCGGGGGCACCTTCGCGTCGGACGTCGGTTTCGGCCCCGGGCACCAGACTTTTCAGCCCACCGCGGGCTCTCCCAGCGCTTCTACCTCTTCAAGTTCCTCGAGCTCTTCGACCGCCTCATCATCGAGCGCGACAAGCAGTTCGACCGGGTCGTCCAGCAAGACGTCGAGCAGCACTTCCAAGAGTGCCTCCAAGAGCACCACGGCCGTTTCGTCGCTTGCCTCGGAAAACGCCAGCACCGCAGCATCGTTCCTGAGTGCCTCCGGAGCGAGCGGCAGTTTGGTCGATATGTTGGTGTGATCTCAATCCGCTGGTCATTCCGGGGCGCGCCGCAGGCGCGAGCCCGGAATCCATAATCACACAACTGATAATCTGGCGCGGAGAACCACCTCGACGGCAGTGGTTATGGATTCCAGGCTCCTCGCTGCGCTCGGCCCCGGAATGACGCGCCAGAGACACTACACGCCGGCACCGACGAACTGCGACGCCAGATCGCCATAAAATGTCATCGGGCCGACGTGGCTGAGTTTGCTGTTGAGATCGGCCCAGATCTCGCCGCCCATATCGGTCCAACGCTTGCAGAATGCGAAATCTTCGCTGAGGTAGGTGCCATCCTCGGCGATCATGCATTCGAATAGCGCAAAGCGGTTGTCGCTTGCGGTCGCAGCGTCGATGGAATGATCGCGCTGGTATTTCAACTGCGGATAGTGCGCGCACATTCTTTCCAGCGCCAGACGCCGGATCATGAGAAAGCCGGTGCCGGCGTAGCGGACTCTGACGAACCCGGCTGCTTCAGTGACGACGTCCGGATCGTCGACTTCAAACACATATTTCAACGCCGACGCTGCGGGATTAGGGCGTCCGGTTTCGAATGTGTTCCTGACCTTGTCCCAATCGATCCGCTTGAGGGGGTAGATCGCCGCGCACATTTCCGCGCCACACTCGATCAGGCGTACCACCTGATCCGGCTCGAAGCCGATATCGGCGTCGATGAACAACAGGTGCGTCGCGGTCGGATCGTCGAGGAATTGCGCAATCAGACTGGCGCGCGCGCGCGTGATCAGCGCATCGCCGTTCTTGAACATAACCTTGAAATTGAATCGGGTATAGGCGCGAACGAACCTTTGCAGATGGAACACCGAGGTTGCGTAGAGGACGGAAATCTGCCCGCCGAAGCACGGCGTGGCGATAACAAGATTGACGCCGGCGGCTGGCGCAGGCGCGGGTTTACCGGGGTTCGGCATAGCGGCGGTCGGCATCGAGAAAGGCTTGTTCATTGGATCGCGGTTTCAACTTTCAAATTATGGTTAACCAATAGCAAACAAAATCGTTAACGTTGTTTTAAGCGAACGCGCAAAATCCGTGAAATGGAAGGAAACGCTTGTGGCGCTGGCGCGGCCGGTATCGGAGCGCCAAGCTATGACCGGTTGAGCGGCGCAGAGCCTTTTGCCCGAAACCACGCCGGGCGTACGTAGATTTACGTGTCTTTAAACGAAATGAGGCAGACCTTCGGCAGCCGATCGGCCCGATCGGAAAATGCACTCGCCGGTACGGCACGTACAGCAAGTGCAAGCCAGTACGGCCTGTAACCAGAAGGGTACCACTATGTCTGACATCACTCTTAGCACCGGCATTCGGCAGAACCTGCTGTCGTTGCAGAAAACGTCCGCCGACC
>JBEKNW010000068.1:0-21378 GCA_049522435.1 Xanthobacteraceae bacterium | reverse complement strand
GCACGTACAGCAAGTGCAAGCCAGTACGGCCTGTAACCAGAAGGGTACCACTATGTCTGACATCACTCTTAGCACCGGCATTCGGCAGAACCTGCTGTCGTTGCAGAAAACGTCCGCCGACCTGACCATCACGCAGGAAGCGCTTGCGACCGGCGACAAAGTCAACTCGGCTTCCGACAATCCGAGCGCCTATTTCACCTCGCAGAATCTGACCAACAACGCCAACGCGCTGAGCGCCCTGCTCGACCAGATCGGACAGGGCCAGCAGACGATCAACGCGGCCACCAACGGCCTCACCGGGTTGACCAGCCTGCTCCAACAGGCGCTGTCGACGGCGCAACAGGCGCAGCAGGCGGCGTCGGGCACCGTGAACTATAGCGGGATCACCGGGACCACGGCCATCGCCCCCGACACGACGAAAGCCGTCAGCTCGTATACCGTCGCCGCCGCGGTCGGCGGCACCGGCGCCAATGCCATAGTGACGTCGACGCAGTCGACGGCCAACGTCAACGGCACCGCGGTTGGCGATCTGGTCGCGGCGGGAGCGGCGGCCGACGGCCAAACGTTGACCTTCCAGCTCGGCAGTGGCTCGACCGTCACTGCTACGTTCAACACCGTCGCGGCCAACGGTACCAACACGTTCAACAACCAAGCTACCCTGATCTCGGTGCTGAACGGCGGTGCCGGTGTGAGCGGCAACTTTACCGGGCAAGCGGTCGCAGCTTCGGACGGCTCCGGCGGCGTCACTTTGACCAGCAACGACCTCGTCAACAACTTCGCCGCCGTAGGCGGCACTGCCATCGGCGCCGGCGTCCCCGGCATTGATGTCTCTAACACTAACCTCAGCAAGGGCAGTGCGATCACGGTCAACAACGGCAGTAGCAACGTGAGCTTCTACTACGTCGCCGGCAACGCCAGCAACGCCGCCGACACCTTCACCTCTGCCGCCAACCTGGCCTCCGCCATCAACGCATCCGCCCTCGGCAGCGCGCCAAGCGCGGTCACCGCGACCGCTCCTGGCGGCGACCTCCAGCTTGTCGGAGCCAACGGCACCTCGATCACAGTCGGCGGAACTATTGGCAGCGCGTTGGGCTTCAATAGCTCGCCAACAACCACCCAGGCTTACGATAACAATTACAACGCACAATTGGCGGCGCTTACCCCCGGCAGCACGTTGACGGTCCAGGTCGGCGCGAACGCGGCGCATACGCTGACGTTCGGCACAGGGAGCGGCCAGGTCTCGACGCAGGCGGAGCTCAACACGGCACTTTCGGCGTTCACCGATGTGAGCGCCGGATTGAACGCGTCGAACGACCTGAAGTTGACGGGGACGAGCACGGACTCCATCACCATCGGCGGCACCCCGTCGTCGGTGACGGCGCTCGGCCTCACCCTCGGCGAAACCACGCCGACCGCGACGGTGGTGACCGCGAGTGCCACCCGCGCGACCCTGCAAAACAACTATAACGGCCTGTTGACGCAGATGAATCAGCTCGCCGCCGACTCCGGCTACAACGGCGTCAACCTGCTCAACGAGAGCAATCTGACGCTCAACTTCAACGCGTCCGGGACGAGTACGCTGACCATCAACGGCGTCAACGACACCTATACGGGGCTCGGCTTGAGCGCGCTCAACAGCAGCGAGTTCCAGGACAACAACTCGATCAATAACGTGGTCGACAACATCAACGCGGCGATCGCGAACGTGCAAGGCCAGACCGAGACGTTCGGCACCAACTCGGGGGTCATCACGACCCGGCAGTCGTTCGAGACGAACATGATCAATACGCTGCAGACCGGCGCCAGCAGCCTGGTGGCGGCGGACCAGAACGCGGAGAGCGCCGACCTCTTGACCGAGCAAACCCAGCAGCAGCTGGAAGTCTCGGCGCTGTCCATCGCCAACGAGGCGAACCAGTCGGTGCTCAAGCTGTTCGGCTAATCCCTTCCCGAACAGGCCTTTGGCAAAGGCGGCGGGGCGAAAGCCCCGCCGTTTTTTTGGGAAAGCCAATAGCGAATGGCGAATGCTGAGAAAGCTACTTCTATTCGCCACTCGCTATTTCGCTATTCGCCGTTTTCAGCACGTTTAGCGGCGCCTTAATCCGTATCCGCAACCATGCATCGGCTTCGGCAAGGATTCGAACATGCCCTTGAAGATCCAGTTCACGCCGAATGAGCGCGTCACGCGCGGCGACTGCCCGGTGACCAATCAAGGTTAGCGCACGCGCCTCGTGATCGAGGGGAAAACTCCGATCCTGCGCGAGACAGACATCCTGACGTTAAGCGAGGCAGCCACCTCCGGCAAACCGCATCTACCTCGCCGCGCGGTGCATGTATGTGGCGAAGCTGCTAAAGGAAAAGCACGATCACTTGAAATCGATCATCAAAATCAACCGCGGTATCGCCGCCGGTCTGCGCCGCAAGGCACAGCAAGCAGAGTGCGCACGGCTTGCGATGCGGGAAGCGGCCGTGACGGCCGACGCTTAAAGCCACAGACCTTACGCCAAAAGCGAAATCAGGCAGCGAGCGGCATATCCAATCGGAGGCGCCCGCGCAGATGCGGAACGCGCTGCACGTCCATCCTGGCCGCGAGTATCCGCAAAAAAAATAACTCTTCTTTGTTCGCGATCTTAAAATCGGAAAATTCGCGTTGCCCATCGCGCAATTCAGCGTCCGATAGCGCCGCTTCGAACAGATCAAGCCAACCTGATCCTTCCGCGTAGGCGCCGGCACCCTCGTGAAACAGCATTTTTTGTCGATCTCGAATGATCGTCGGCAACTCCGAAGGATACAGGTCATAAAGAGCGCGCAACGGCGCCTTTCCGACCGGCGCAACGCCTGCCTGCTTCACCAAAGCCGATTCGTCGAGCTTACTCGCATAACCGACGACCGATTGATCAAGGAATGGTTCGCGTATTTCGAGTTGGAATCGCATTGAACAGCGGTCCACCCTTTGAAGATTCGCGCGATGCATCATCCCCAAACACTGTTTCTGCACGGAACGGCCCAGGTCGTTTGTTTGCATAAAGGCATACTCCAGCGGCTCGTAACCCGCGAACAACTCGTCGGCGCCTTCGCCGCACAACGCAACGCGGAAGCCATCTTGATGAATGCGCTCCGAAAGCAGGTAGGTGTGCAGGCTTGGTCGAATCACTGCCGGCTCGAACGTTTCCACGGCGTCGACGACCGTCTCTATGAGGGGAAGTGTCCTGGCGCAATGCGCTTCAACGGCCACCTCGCGCAGATCGAGACCTGTCTCGTCGGCGTAGCGCTTGGCATATACGTGATCGGGCGCGTTGCGGCCAACGGCTATGTAGCCCGGCATTGCAGGGCTGAAACGTCGCGCATAATGCATGATGAGCGTGCTGTCGATGCCACCGCTAAATAGCGCGGCGATCGGAAGGTTTGACGGCACACGCATGCGCACGGCTTCCAACAAAATGCGGTCCAGTTCCTGCGGCGAAGCGGGGCTTAAGACCGTTGATCTCGGCAGGTTGTAATGACGACCGCAAAAATTGCGGGTCAAATGATGCCCCGGGGGCAACAACAGGACGTCGTCGCCTTCCGTCACGTCCAGCAACGGCCGGATTTCCGAGCAAAACAGAAACCCCTTAGGCGACCGTATTAGATAGAGTGGCTTGACCCCGAACGGGTCACGGGCGGCAAGAAACTCGCCGGTCTCCGTATCGATCGCTATGAAGGCATACATGCCAGCGAGTCGTTTAATCCCGTTTGAGCCCCAGGCCCGGAGCACGTTCGCAACGACTTCCGTGTCGCATTCAGTACGGAAGCGGACGCCGAGCGCCTCCAATTCCCGGCGTAACTCGACATGATTGTAGATTTCGCCATTAAAGGAGACGAGAAATCGCTCATCGAAAGACGCCAGCGGCTGCACGCCATGTGCCGCATCCACGATCCGCAGGCGACGCGTGCACATCGCAGTATCGTTTCCGACCGTGACAAGTGGATCGGTAATGTCTCCTCGATGCAGCATTCCCGCGATCAAACGCTGGACAGTTGGCGCTGCTCCATCCCAATTGATCGCAACTGCTACACCACACATGACGCCCCCAAGATTGCAAAGTGCCACTCGGCCGGAATCGTCAGAATTAAATAGATTTTTAAGATTAAGGGTTGGTTACGATCGCCAAAACGGGCGCGCTTGATTCAACGTCATTTAGCAGGCCGATACATCGCGAAAGCGCATCTAACTTGTGTACGGGTGTGCACGCCGAAAGGCACCTGGCAGCTGCTGTTCGACGACAGCATAAATAATTCAATCTTAACAGGCCGGTCGTATAAACCTTCAGCAAACCGGAAAGCTCAATTGCCTACGGAAAGGGTCGCTGGATATGAACCACGCCGCTAATGCCTATGCCAAGGTCGCCAGGGAAACCGCGCCGCCGCGCGAACTGGAAGCGTTCCTTCTTCTCGAAGCCGCCGCAAAACTGCAAGCGGTTCGCGAGTCGTGGCAGGACAAGCCGGTCGGCCTCCACGACGCAGTTCTTTACAATCGCCGGCTCTGGACGGTGTTCATCGACGCCGTGATGCGGGACGACAACAAGCTCCCGGTGCCGATCCGCGAGAATCTCACCAAGCTCGGCATGTTCGTCATGGGCGAGACGTTTGCACTGATGACCGACCCGAAGCCAGACCACCTGGCGTCAATCATCAAGATCAATCGCGGCATCGCCGCCGGCCTGCGCGGAAGAGCATAACGGACGCAGCCGTCATTCCGGGGCGCCGCAAAGCGGCGAGCCCGGAATGACGGCTGGCTTTATCCGCTCGACGGCGCGAGATAATTGACCAGGCTCAACTGCGCCAGCCGCGCCGTGACCGACATCGACGCCGACAGATTATTCTGCAGCGTCAAGATCTGCTCGCCGATCTGATTCTGATTGACGCCCTCGATCCCCTGCAGCATGTCCTGCAAGGTGGTCTGCGTCTGGGTGTTCGTCGTGGTCGCATTTTTCATCGTCGTCTGGGCGTTGGCGAGGTCGGCCTCGATGTCGCTGACCGTCTGCGTGCCCGACTGGCCGCTGAGGTTCGCCGCGACGCTCTGGCAGAGCGCCTGGTAGCTCGCCTGCGCGTTCGGATCGCTCGCCGAATAGGTGGTCGCGGCGAGCGCGGCCACATTCGCGACCAGCGAGCTGATGGCCGGCTCGTTGGCGCGCATGCCATAGGCGATGGACATCGAGGGGCCGACCTGCGCGGTCGCGGTCTGCAGCGCCGGCGTAGAGCCGTTTTCGCCCGTGTACCAGAACACGGTATTCGCCGCGGTGCCGTTCACCAAAGACGTGGCCGTGTCGTAGGGCGGGCCGTCGACCAGCTGCGGCGGGTCCGAGCTGAAGAAGTTATTGGCCGCGGCGATGGCCGAGGCGGCCGGCAGCGCGGTCTGCGCGAGGTTGCCGACGGCCGTGGTCAACGCCGTTTGCAAATTGGTCGCGGTGTCGGCTGCGGTCGCGCCGATGGTGAACTGGTTCGCGCCCGGCGGCGACGCGGTCGTCGCTTGCAACGTAATCGTTTGGCTGGAGCCGTCGGGCAGCGTGAGATTGAACGCGATCGAATCGCCGGGATTGGGATTGGAGCCGAGGTCGACCGAGATCGACGACGGCGTACCGGAAGGGCCGGTGACCGTCGCGCCGGTCAGGCTGGAATTCACGCCGGCGAGCTTGAAGCCGAAGGGCGAGACTGCGTCTTCGCTGACCGAAACGATCGATGATCCCGCCGTTGCCGGAATGACCAGGCGGCCGAGTGGGGGGACATCGGCGCCTTGATCGGCCTGCAGACGATCCGCGATCACCTGAGTGAGCCCGGCCTGCGCGCCGTTGCCGTTGAGAATTTCGTTGGTCGAGGCGACGGAGGGCTGATCCACCGCGCTGCCCGAGAACAGGTAATTGCTGCCGACCTGCGTGTTGAGCAAGGACAGGATTTGATCGAGGTAACTGGCGGCGGATTCCTGCGTCGCCGTCTGGCCGGTGTTGTCGAGCGAAAACGCGCCTTGCTGACTGATCGATTGCTGGACAGTGCTGCCAACGGTGCCAACCTGGCCTAGCACCGATTGCGCGATGCTCAGCGTCGTGCCCACGGTCGAGGCGGTGCTGCTGTAGCCGTTGATGTCTGCAAGCTGCGCGCCCAGTTGCAGCGCGAGTCCGGCCTGCGATCCGAGCCCGGAATAGGTCGTGGCGGCCTCGCCGGTGCCGAGCTGTTCGCTGAGCGTGTTGAGCTGAGTGCTCATATTGTTCTGCGCCAACAAATTGACGGCAGTGATCGATCCTGGACCGGTAATGCTCATTACGTCCCCGCTCGCAGCAACGTCGCCATGAGCTGCTGAATCGTCGTCATCACCCGCGCATTGGCGCCATAGGCGTTCTGCAGCGCGATGAGGTTCGACATTTCGGTATCGATGTTGACGCCCGATTCATCGTTGAAGCGCTGTTGCAAGGCGCTCAGGACGGTGTCCTGTCCCTGCTGCAGATTGGTGGCAGCGTTTGCCGCCTGGCTCTGCTGGCTCGCGATCTGGCTCATATAGTCGGTCAACGTGCCGCTATACGGCGCGGCCTGGCTGCCCACACCGGTGGTCGGAGAATAGGTCAGCGAGGCGTTGGTCATTTGGTTGAGGATGAAATTCGGCCGCGTCGGGTCGCCGCTGGATGTGCCCGACGCATAGGTGACGAGGCGCGACGGCGAGGCGACGAGCGCGGGATTGACTTCGATGCGTCCGGCCAGACCTGTGGTCTGCGAGCCGCTCGCGGTGATCGCACCGGTGATCGGATCGCTTCCGTCCGTGAACAGCGGAAGCTGCGAGCTGCCGCTGGCGAGCGAGGTCACCGTCGAGGTCGCCGACAGCGAATCGACAACATTGCCGCTGCCGTTATTGAGCACCTGCAAAACGGTGCCGGAATGCGAGAATTGCAGGTTGCTCCCGAGCGCGGCGTTAAGCTGCGCCACGACCGAGCCCATACCGGCGGCAAAATTGATCCCGATGACCTGATTGTTTGGGTTTGACGATTGATCCTGCTGCGGTAGCGTGCCGCCGGCGCCAAGCGACACGATTGTGATCGTGTGCTGGGTATTGTTGGAGTCGGTATAGGTCAGCTGGACGGTGTTGCCCGGCGACAAGGAGCCGACGTCGACGCTGTATCCGGACTGTGAGCCCGAAACGACCGTGGTCCCATTTGTCGTCTGGTTCGACAGGGCCTGGGACATCTGGTTGGCCATCTCGTCGAGCTGGTTCTGCGCCTGCGGCAGGATGCTGTCGCGCATCTGGATATAGGCGCCGAGCTGGCCTGATTGGATCGCGTTGGTGCCGATCAGATCGGTGCTGGTGCCGCCCGGCGATACCAGCGCGATCGTGCCTGCTTCGTCCTCGCTGGGGTTGGAACTCCACAGTGCGGTGGCGGACAACGTTCCCGCATTATCGAATTGGAGCTGGGAGGCTTGCGTCCCGGTCACGAGCTGCTGACCGGTCCCGGTGAAGATCGAAATTTGGTTGTTGGAATTCTGCACCACGTTGACGTTCATCAGCTGGGTGAGCTGCGTGATGTCCTGGTCGCGCTGGTCCTCGAGCGCCGCCGTGGAGCTGTCAGACGTCGTGGCCCCTTCGAGCTGCTGGTTGATCTGGGCAATCTGCTGGAGCGCAGTGTTCGCCGTTTGCACGCCATTGGCGATGCCCTGCTCCGACTCGGTGCGCAGCTGCTGAATGCTCGAGGTCATCGAGTTGAGATTTTGCGTCAGCGCCTGGGCGGCGCCTACCACAGCGGTCCGCTGGGAGTACGCCCCCGGACTTGCCGCCAGCGACTGCAGCGCGGTGGTGAAATTGTCGTAGATCGCGTCGAACGAGGTGGAGGATCCCGGCGTGCCGTAAACCTGCTGGAGCTGCTGATAAAGCTGCGTGGTCGAATCCGCATAGGAGCTGCCGGAGGTTTCCGTCCACAACTGGCTCTGCAGCAAAGTATCGAGATCGCGATTGATCCCGGTCGTATCGACGCTGGCGCCGGCTTGACCGGCCGTCGCCACCTCGGCCTGATTGACGCTCTCGGTGACATAGCCGGGCGTGTCGGCGTTCGCCACGTTTCCGGCGATCACCGAGAGGCCTTGCTGGGTCGTATTCACGCCGGCCAAAGCGGCGGATAACGCCTGGGAGAGGCCCATTGCTCTAGCCGTCCACGCGGCTCATTTTTGGCGACTCTAAGGAGCGCCGATCCTTATTGGATGACCTGGAGCAAGCTCTGAATCATCTGGTCGGCGGTCGACATCACGCGGGCGTTGGCCGAATAGGCTTGCTGGGCCACGATCAATTCGCTGAACTGGGTAGCGATGTCGACGTTCGAGGCTTCGAGCGAGCTGCCGCTAATGGTGCCGGTCGCACCGTAGATCGGCGGACCCGAATCGACCGTGGCCGCGTAGGCTTGCCCGTTGAGCGGCTGCAAGGCGTCCTGCCCGTTGAACGCCGCCAGCGTGATCTGCGCCAAGGGGATGGTCTGGCCGTTCGAGAACGTGCCAGTGATTTGGTTCCGGCCATCGACCGCGACCGATTCAAGCTGGCCGGCGGCGTAGCCGTTCTGCTGCAACTGGCTCACCTGCGCTGTGCCGCTCGAATTGGCGAATTGGGTGAGGCCGTTGGTGCCGAAATTGAGCTGGACGTTGCCGAGTGCGTCACCGTTCACGGTGAGGTTTTGCAGCGTCACATTCGAGAGGGGCGGAGCCAATTGGCCGCTCGAATTGAAGTTGAATATTGTGCCGACGTTCTGCCACGCGGCTTGGGTGCCGGTTGCGTTCGAATTGCTTTGGTAGAACAGCTGCCACGAACCGCTGCTCGTCTCGGCCCAACGGAACTGGACATTCACCGGATTGCCTTCGGAGTCATAGGCAGTTATGGAACCGCCATCGACCGACTGGCTGGTGAAGGTCGACGCGTCGTTGGCGATCACTGTGTCGTTGGCCGGATAGGCAGCGTCGTTATGGATGCCGAATTCCGACAACAGCGCAGTTGGGGTACTGTCGAGGATGATATTGTTGTTGGACGTCAGCGTGATGTCGCCGTGGAGGGTGTCCACAGTTCCCGTCAGGCCGTTGATACCCCCGATCGCGGTTTGCAATTCGGCGAGCGTAGCGACTTGACCGGCGCCAGCGTTGGTGCCGAACGTGATGGTCGTCGGGACACCGCCGACCGTAATGGTCATAGTGTCTCCCTGCGCCACGGCGCCTTGCGTCAACAGATTGGTCGGCTCGAACGAGTTCGCCCCGGCGCCGAACCCGAACGCGGCGCCATCGGCGCCGGTCGCGGTGACGGTAATCGACGCGGTGGGGCTCGTGCCGGTGAGAACCAGATTGCCGTTGGCGCCGCCATTGTTGATGGCGGCGTGGACATCTGCGGCACCCCCATTGATGGCGGCGATCAGATTGCCAACTGTCGGCGCCGGAGGACCGGCCGGCACGACGTAGTTCGTCGGATTGGTGCCGTCGCTAATCGTAATCGTGTCGCCGGCGCTGATTCCCAGGGACGCCAGGGTGGTCGCGTTGGAGAGATTACCCACCGTGCCTGTGCCCTTCGCGATCGCGTCCGGGGCAAGAGCTGCGCCGCTGCCGGTGATAACTGCCGCGGGCGGAGCTCCGGCGAGCGGATTGGCCTCGAAATCGGTCGGAACCAGCATCCCCGAGCTCGGCGTGCTTGGCAGGTTTGCCTGATACTGGATGGCCGTCGTCGCTTGCGCCGGCACGAAGTCGTTGTTGAACTGCAAAACCTGAGGCGAGCTGCCGACCGGATTTCCGGTGGCCGCGTCGATTGGAATGCCCATCAGATAATACCCGGCGCCGTTCACAAGATTGCCGTTCGAATTGAGCGAGAAATCGCCGGCACGCGTGTAGTCGTTGACGCCGCTGAACACCGGCTGATTGTCGACTTCGCCGGTCGGGCTCGCCACTACGAACCAGCCGTCACCGTTGATGGCCATGTCGGTCGACACCGACGTGCTTTGAATTGTTCCCTGGACGGTGTTTGTGGCGACCGAATTTGCGATGACCCCGCCCGACGTCTGTTGTTGCGCTGAAGCCGCGGAAACCATGTCTTCGAAGGAGGTGTTTGTTTCCTTGAAGCCCGTGGTCTGCGAGTTTGCGATGTTGCCGGATATGTTCTGGAGCGCAAACGCCTGCGACTGCAGACCGGCCACGGAGGTGGTCAATGCATCGAAGATACCCATGACATCTTCTCCAACTCAATCTCAACGCGGAGGCTGCGGGTCACCAATCGGCAGCCGCTCCAGGGAGCCGTGGAGCAAGCGCCGTGCCATGCCATTAGTTCGTCGTTTCAGCGACTTAGGGACTAGCGCTAGCCGCTTCTGGTACGGATGTGCCGGTCTTTGGGCAAAAATTGCCGAGCGACCAAGTCGCTTTTCCCGGCAGCGCGAAAATTCTGCGGGCGGCGCCTTGTGAGTGGCAAGTCCGACGTGCTTAATTTGCGAAACAGCCATACGAAGGATCGCGCATGCGGTTTGACGGAACCAGCTCCTACGTCGCCACCGACGACCTCAAGGTTGCGGTCAACGCCGCGATCGCCCTGGAGCGGCCGCTCTTGGTCAAGGGCGAGCCGGGGACCGGCAAGACCGTGCTGGCGATCGAGATCGCCAAGGCGCTCGGCGCGCCGCTCATCGAGTGGCACATCAAGTCGACCACCAAAGCGCTGCAAGGACTCTACGAATACGACGCGGTGACGCGGCTGCGCGACAGCCAGTTGGGCGATGCGCGCGTCAGGGACATCCGCAACTACATCAAGCGCGGCAAGCTGTGGGAGGCGCTCGTCGCCGACGAGCGGCCGGTGCTGCTCATCGACGAGATCGACAAGGCCGATATCGAATTCCCCAACGATCTGCTGCAGGAGCTCGATCGCATGGAGTTCTTCGTCTACGAGACCGGCGAAACGATCCATGCCCGGCGCCGGCCGATCGTCGTCATCACCTCGAACAATGAGAAGGAATTACCGGACGCGTTCCTGCGCCGCTGCTTCTTTCATTACATCCGCTTTCCCGATCCCGAAACGATGCGTGCGATCGTCGAGGTGCACTTCCCCGGCATCAAACATCGCCTGGTGGCGGAGGCGATGCGGCTGTTTTACGAGATCCGCGACGTGCCGGGCATGAAGAAGAAACCTTCGACCTCCGAACTGCTCGACTGGCTCAAGCTGCTCATGGTCGAGGACATCTCCGCGGAAACGCTGCGCGAGCGCGACCCGAAGAAGCTCATCCCGCCGCTGCACGGCGCGCTGATCAAGAACGAGCAGGATGTACACCTGTTCGAGCGGCTGGCGTTCATGACAAGACGAGAGGGCCGCTAAGGCGCAAGAGCGCTCACCACAATGGGCGCATGCTGAAAGTATAGGTGGCGCCCGCCCCGAAGGTGAATTGGTTCGGCGAACCGCGCTGGATCACGAGCGGGGAATCGGCGGCAGAGCCGGTGAGCCGCTCGTACTCGACCAAAGCGTGGGTCTGCCATTGCGGGCTCCAGAAATATTCCACCTGCCCGCCGGCGCCGTAGGAATAGAGCCCGCCGGTCGCGTTGTAGACCGGCAGCAGCGGAAGACCCGAAACGGTAGAGCCGATAGACTGTGCCGCCGTGATGCCGAAATAGGGCGACACCGTAGCGGCCGACTCCACGGCGAGGCGCGGTCCGCCGGAGAGCCGGAATTGCCCCAGCGGCACGACCGCATCCACGAACAGGTCGCCGGTGACGCCGGTTTCGCCGCCAAAGCCCTGGCGAACCTCGCCGCGCAAGCGCAGCCACGGCACCGGCCAGTATTCCGCAAAACCACCGGCTTGCAGGGCGTAGTTGACGTCGCCTAACCCATTCAACTGCGTATAGGACGACGCATAGCGCTCCCAAACGAAGTTGAAGGCAGGCCCGAACCTGAACTGAGCAAGGTTAACGCCTACGCCGAAACTGTCGCGCGCCCCGAAAAAGGTCGGCGGCGAGCCCGGTGTGCGAA
Source organism: Xanthobacteraceae bacterium (assembly GCA_049522435.1). Taxonomy (GTDB): domain Bacteria; phylum Pseudomonadota; class Alphaproteobacteria; order Rhizobiales; family Xanthobacteraceae; genus BOG-931. Next base: position 9,401 of record JBEKNW010000068.1, on the reverse strand, counting down.
TGCTGAACAGCGGAACGCCGGTAAAGCCGTACTCAGTCGTGGGGGCGCCCGGCCAGGCCGGAATCGCCCGGCCTTGGGCACCGACTGTCACGATCCAATCGGGAGCCGGTGGCGCGTATGTCGCCGGTGGAGTCGGAGGCGGCGCTGGCGCGGGTAGTGGCATATCGGCCGCCGCGGCAATACCGGGCGCGAGGGCAAAGAACACCGCGCCTGCAAAACGCCAACCGGCCAATGCCATGTAACGCCCCGTTCCGCCCGCATGCCGCGGAGCCGATACTTACGATAGAGCAATTCCGATCCGAGTGCGACTGCGAGCGGAAGTTATGAGCGCAGCGCCATCGTTCACGCTTTGGCTCCTTCGCGACGCTTCCCGCGATTCGGCTGATTCACTGCGAGCGGTGATGGCGGCACCTCCGCTTGAGCCGTCGGTTCCATGGCGGCGGCCGGCGGCACAATGGAATCGGCATCGTCCTGTGTCCGCGCGTCCTGCTCTACCGTTGCCGCGGATTGTTGCTCGTGTTCGGCCTTCGCCATGTCGGCTTCGCGCGCACGGCGGTGCGTCATCTCGGCGGCGCGCGCTCGTCGCTCGCCGATGGCGTCGCGCAGGCGCTTCATCCAATAGTACATCTGCGCGGTCGCGCGGCCGAGAATTCCACCCGCCCAGACGAGTTCGAACGGCGTGAATTGCCGCCAAGTTCGATCGCCGTCGACGATGGCGCGGGCGATAAGGTTGCCGGCCATCGCCGTAGTGTTGAGACCGTGGCCGCCGAAACCGCTCGCCAGCCACAATCCAGGGCCGAGCTCGCCGATCTGCGGCATGCGGTGGATCGAATTGCCCAAGGTGCCGGACCAGGCGTAGTCGACGGCAACCTCGCCGAGCCGAGGGTAAGTTCTCTTGATGTCCGCGGTCAGGGCGCGCACGTAGCGGCGCGGATTTCGCGCCCACGTCGTCATCCGGCCCGACCACATCAGCCGGTCGCCATCGACGATGCGGTAGTGATTGTCGGCAAGCTCCGTGTCGCTGACCGCACCGCGATAGCCGATCGCTTCGGCAAGCCGCGACCCGAGCGGAGCGGTCGTGATCACGTAGGTCGTGATCGGAATAAGCGTGGCCGCAACCCGCGGCATCAGTGCGGCGATCTGCACATTCCCGCACAGCACCACATGATTGGCACGCAACCGCGCTGCCGGTGTGACAATGCGTTTGCGCACACCCGCAGGGTCGATGGACAAAGCCGGCGTGTGTTCGAAGATGCGGGCGCCGGCGCGCTCGGCCGCGGCAGCCAACCCCAGCGCGTAATTGAGCGGGTGGATATGGATCGCCCGCGGATAATGAATGGCGTGAAAATAACGCTCGCTGTGCAGCACCGCGCGCACGCGTTCGGTCGGCCAGCCTTCGATCTCGCCGCCGAATTCGCCAAGAAGCCCGACAAGGTGCATGAACTCGTCGCTATTGTCGGTCTTGGAGACGTAAAGCCAGCCGTCCTGCAGGTCGATCCCGCGCATGGCATCGTCGCGGATGGCGCTGCGGACGTATTCGAGCCCGCTCTGCGACAGCGCCCACAAATCCTTGGCCCGCGCCAAGCCGACGCGGGTGATCAGGCTGTCCGGCTCGGCGGCAAAACCCGGAAGCACGAAACCGGTATTGCGGCCCGAAGCGCTCGCCGCGATGCGGCCGGCCTCGATGAGCACGACGGACCAACCGCTCCGAGCCACCTCGCGCGCCGTGGTCAGGCCCGCGAGCCCGCCGCCGATCACGCAGACATCGACATCGAGATCGACATGAAGCTGCGGCCGCCGCGGTGCGACCACCATTGTCGCGGCGTACCAACTTCCGCCATAGGCTGTAATATCGGCCGGCTCCATCACGAGACACTAGACTGGCGGCGCCGAGAAAGCGACATTGCCGCGATGCGTCGTTTGCTGCTGCTGCGCCATGCCAAGACCGAGCGCGCCGAGCCCGGCGAGCCCGGCAAGCGCGACCGCGATCGCAAGCTCACGGCGCGGGGCCGCGCCGACGCGCCCGTCATCGGCGCCTACCTGGCCCGCCACGGCCTCGTGCCGGACCTTGTCCTGGTTTCGCCGGTGACGCGCGCGGGAGAAACCTGGGCGCTCGTCGCCCCGGCCTTGGCCAAGGAGCCGCGGGTCGTGAAGGACGAGCGCATCTACAACGCCGCTCCGGAGACGCTTATCGGCATCATCCGTGAAACGCGCGGCGCGCGCACGCTCCTCGTCGTCGGTCACAATCCGGGCCTGCACGATCTGGCGGTGCGATTGATCGCCTCGGGAGACATCGAAGCGCGCGCACGCGTCAACGAAAAACTGCCGACGTCCGGCCTCGTCGTCATCGATCTTTCGTTCGACGACTGGACGCGGCTGCATGCCAAAGCGGGCAGGCTGGAGCGCTTCGTCAGTCCGCGCCTGATCGCCGAGGCGACCGATTGACCCGCTCGCAAGTCCGGGAACGGCGACCTCAACCCGCCAGGGCCGCCAAGATACGCGCCCAACTGCGGATGCCCTTGTGGAATGATCTGAGATCGTACTTCTCGTTGGGCGAATGCACGCGGTCATCGTCGAGCGCGAAGCCGACCATCAAAGTGTCCATGCCGAGCACGGTCTTGAAATCGCCGACGATGGGGATCGAGCCGCCGGCACCGATGGTCACCGCCTTCTTGCCCCACTCCTCGGCCAGCGCCGCGCGCGCCTTGCCGAGCGCCGGATTGTCGAACGCCACGTCGAACGCCGGGGCGCTGGTGAAGTTGCCGAACTCCACCGAGCAGTCGCTCGGAATACGCGCGCGCACAAAATCGCGGAAGGCGGCGCGGATTTTTTCCGGGTTTTGCGCGCCGACCAGGCGGAACGAGACCTTGGCCATCGCCTTGCCGGGAATGACGGTCTTGGCGCCCTCCCCGGTATAGCCGCCGATGATGCCGTTGACCTCCGCCGTCGGCCGCGTGGAAATTTGCTCGATCAGCATGCGGTCCGTCTCGCCGGACGGAATCTTCAGCCCGATCGGACCGAGGAATTTCTCCGGCGTCAGTCCAAGCCCGGCGAGATCGGCCTTGATGTCGGGCGGCAATTCGTGGACGCCGTCATAGAAGCCGGGAATGGCGACGGAGCCGTCCGGCCGGTGCATCGCCGAAAGAATATCGGCCAGCACATGGATCGGGTTGCGCGCGGCGCCGCCGAACAGTCCGGAATGGAGGTCGCGGTCGGCGCAGGTGAGCTTGACCTCTTCATAAACGAGCCCGCGCAGCGATGTCGTGATCGACGGTGTCTGCGCGTCCCACATGCCGGTGTCGCACACCAGCGCAAGGTCGCGCTTGAGCTCCGCGGCATGCTCGCGCACGAAGCCGAACAGGTGCTTCGAGCCGCACTCCTCTTCGCCTTCGATCATCATGGTGATGTCGAGCGGAAGCTCGCCGGAGACCGCCTTGAAGGCGCGGCACGCCTCGATGAAGGTCATCGCCTGGCCCTTGTCGTCGCAGGCGCCGCGCGCGACGATGATTTTTCGCCCGCCGTCGAGCGTCTCGATGCGCGGTTCGAACGGCGGCGTCTTCCACAGATCGAGCGGATCGACCGGCTGCACGTCGTAATGGCCGTAGAACAGGACGCGCGGCGCGTGCCCGTTGGCGTTGTTTTCGGTTTTGCCGTTGCCGCTCTTGGCCAAAGGACTCTTGCCAACCACGACCGGATGACCCTGCGTCGGTCGCACGCTCGTCGCGAACCCGAGGCCGCGGAGGTCGGCGGCGACGTGTTCGGCGGCGGCGCGGCAGTATGGCGCGTAGGCCGGGTCGGTCGAGATGGACTGAATGCGCAGGAGCGCGAACAGCCGCTCCAGGCTGGCGTCGAGATCGCGATCGATGCGGTCGAGCACCAATGGAAGTTGTGACGCGCTGGACATTCCGATTTTCCTGAGCCGTTGTGCGGGGTTCTGGTTTGCTAACCGTCAGTCGCCGGCTGTCGCGCCCGCGTACCCAGGGCTGACGTTGATCGCGGGAGGCGGGTTGCGCATGTCTACCGATCGCGGCCGAGTTCGTTCGCGCCTTCGATTCTATAATGCGGCATGCATCATTTGCACAGGCGCGCCGATCGCTCGATTGGCCGGCTACAGACTTGTCATGCAACGCCCGAATGTACATTATGGCAAGACCCGCCGAGAGTACGGGGCTGGCGAGGGACAATGGATGAGTTGATTGGGCGTCTCGTCGCCGATGTCGGCGTCGATCGGACGGCCGCCGAAACGGCTGTCGGCATTATTCTTGACTTCCCGGTCAAGGAAGCAACCGCCGACAAAATGCAACTTCTTTTGGCGAAGCTGCCGGGAGCCGAGCCGCTGATGCAGAAAGCCGCGCGCGAGAAAGTCGGCGAAGATGCGGCCGGTGAGATTGTCGGCGCGATCCCCAGCCTCGGGCAGTTTGTTTGAGTACGAACGTCGTTGCCGCGACGACGTTGCGCGGTTGAAGGGGGCAACGATGGGGTATCCCATCACCGATATTCGAGGCATCGGGGCGAATACCGCCGTGATCCTGAAGTCGGAAGGGATCCGCACGACGGTCGGCTTGCTGCGGTTAGCCAAAACGCCGAAGCAGCGGCTCAAGATCGCCGGGAAGGTCGGAACCGACGATAAGCGCATCCTTGACTGGGTGACCGCCGCCGACCGCATGCGCGTGAAAGGCGTCGGCTGGGAATATTCGGAACTGTTACGCGCCGCCGGCGTCAAGACGGTCAATGAGCTCAAGTTCCGCAACCCGCGCAAGCTCGTCCAAGCCATGGCGGCGGCTAACACCAAGCGCAAACTGGTGCGCCTGCTGCCGTCGGAGAGTACGGTCACACGCTGGATCGACCGCGCCAAGAAGCTGCCGCCCGTCATTCGCTATTGATCGCCCGCAGTGCATGCGCCGTCGGCGCGCCGCGGCGCCGGCCGGTGGCTTGACTCATCGCAACTGACCGCGCAAAGCGACGAGCAAAACAACGGCCGAAGGGGCGGCCCAAACGATGGCCACGACCCTGACCCATCGTGCTTTTTCCGTGCCGGGCTCGGCGCCCGGCGGCAACGTGCTGGCGCGGCTTCTCGCCAAGGCGCGGCCGCTGGTCATGGGTGTGCTCAACGTCACGCCGGATTCGTTTTCCGACGGCGGCCGCTTTCTCGATCCGCAGGCGGCGCTCGCGCATGCGCGCCGCCTCGCCGCGGAGGGCGCCGATATTCTCGATGTCGGCGCGGAATCGACGCGGCCCTATGGCGGCGCCGTTCGCGTGTCGCTCGAGGAGGAGCGCGCGCGGCTCGAGCCGGTATTGTCCGAGGTCATCGCACTCGGCATCCCCATCTCGATCGATACGCTCAAGGCTGCCATCGCCGCCTGGGCGCTCGATCTGGGAGCGGCGATCGTCAATGACGTGTGGGGCCTGCAGCGCGATGCCGACATGGCCCGCATCGTCGCCGAGCGCGGCGCGACCGTCGTCATCATGCATAATCGCGAGACTGCCGATCCCGCAATCGACATCGTCGCCGAGGTGACGTCTTTCTTCCGGCGCTCGCTCGACCTCGCGGCGCGCGCCGGCATCCCGCGCGAGCGGATCATCCTCGATCCCGGCATTGGCTTCGGCAAGACGGCGGAGCAGAGTTTGACCTGCATCGCTTGGCTCGACGCCTGGCGCGGTTTTGGTACGCCGCTCCTGGTCGGCGCTTCGCGCAAGCGCTTTATCCATTCGGTCGCGCCTTCCGATCCCATGGAGCGCCTCGGCGGATCGCTGGCCGCACACCTTCTGGCCGTCGAGAACGGCGCCGCGATCGTCCGGGTCCACGATGTGGCGGCGACGGTGCAGGCGCTCGCCGTCGCCGCGGCGATCAGGCGCGCGCGATGAGCGACGCGATCTTTGTCAACGGCCTCGTTCTCCACGCCTATCACGGCGTGATGCCGCACGAGGCCAAGGTCGGACAACCTTTCCGGCTCGATCTCGTGCTCGACATCGATCTCGCCGAGGCCTCGCGCACCGACACGCTTAATGCCACGGTTTCCTATGAAACCCTGGTGAAGATCGCGAGCGCGGCATTCTGCACGCGACGTTATCGCCTGGTCGAGGCCGCTGCCGGCGCGGTCGCCGACGCGGTGCTCGCTCGCTATCCGCAGGCTCGCGGCGTTCGCGTCACCGTGCGCAAGCCGCACGCGCCGATCGCCGCGACCTTCGACGATGTCGGCGTGATCATCACGCGCGTGCGGCGCGATCGCAGCCATAACCATGGCTGAGGCGTTCATCGCGCTCGGCGGCAATGTCGGCGACGTGCGCTCCACTTTCGATCGGGCCATTGCCTTGTTGTGCGACGGCGAAGTCGTGCGGCTCACGGCGCGCTCGTCCGATTACCGGACGCCGCCCTGGGGCCTGACCGACCAGCCGCCCTTCGTCAACGCCGTCATTGCCCTTACCACCTCGCTGTCGCCGCATGACCTGCTCGCGCGCGCAGAAAAATGCGAACGCACGCTCGGACGTGACCGTGGGCGCGAACGCCGTTGGGGACCGCGCCCGATCGACATCGACCTCCTCGCCTATGACGACCTCATCCTGAACGATCCGGACCTGATTTTGCCCCACCCGCTGCTGTTCGAGCGCGCTTTCGTACTGGTGCCGCTCGCCGAGATCGCCCCCGAGCGCGTAATCGCCGGCGTCCGGGTGCGCGCGGCGCTCGAACGCGTGGACCAAAGCGGCATCGAGAAGCTCGCGCGGCGCGGCTAGTGTCGCGAAGCCGGGCATGGCATTTTGCGCCGATGACGGACCCGGAAAAGACCCTGCCGCTTGCCGCCGATTTTCCCCCGGCGACGCGCGAGGAATGGCGCAAGCTCGTCGACGCCGTGCTCAAGGGTGCGCCGTTCGAGCGGCTCGTGAGCACCACTTACGACGGCCTCTCCATCGAGCCGCTCGCCGCGCGCCGCTCCGACGCGCGGCCGATCGCGGCGCGGCCGGGCGCGACGGCCTGGGAGGTGCTCGCGCGGATCGATCAGCCCGATCCGGCGCTTGCCAATGAGGCGGCACTGCGCGAGTTGGCGAACGGCGCCAGCGGCCTTTCGCTCGTTTTTGCCGGCGCGGTCGGCGACTACGGCTTTGGGCTTCCGGCGCGCGAGGGCGCGCTGGCGCGCGTACTCGAGGGCGTCGACCTCACCGGCGGCCTTGCGATCGAGCTTGATCTTTCGCCGCACGCCGAGGCCGTCATCGACGCGGCGCTGGCAAAGGGCTTTCCGTTGTCGCCGAGAGCGACGCGCGTTCGTCTTGGACACGACCCGCTCGGCGCCATGGCGACCGCCGGCGGCGCGGCACGGCCATGGAGCGAGGAAGCGCCGCATTTTGCGCGGCGTCTCGCAGCTTTGGCCCGCGAAGGATTCCACGGCATGCTTGCCGCCGCCGACGGACGCGTCATCCATAATGCCGGCGGGTCCGAGGCGCAGGAATTGGCCTTCGTGCTCGGCGTCGCGCTCGCTTATCTGCGCGCGCTCGAGGCGGCGGGCAGCGCGCTCGAAGCGGCGCGGCGTTGGATCTTCTTCCGCCTCGCCGCCGATGCGGATCAGTTTCTCACCATCGCAAAATTCCGCGCGCTGCGGAAATTATGGGCGAGCGTGGAAGCCGCGTGCGGCCTGGCGCCGGAACCGGCATTTGTTTCGGCCGAAACCGCCTGGCGCATGATGGCGCAGCGCGATCCGCATGTGAACATTTTGCGCGCGACCATCGCGGTGGCCGCCGCAGCTTTCGGCGGCGCCGATGCGATCACAGTTTTGCCGTTTACCGCTGCGCGCGGTCTGCCCGACCGTTTCGCCCGGCGCATCGCACGCAACACCCAGCTCATTCTCATCGAAGAAGCCCATCTCGCCAAGGTCGCCGATCCGGCGGCCGGCTCCGGCGCGGTCGAAGATTTGACCGACCAGCTCTGCCGAACAGCCTGGGCTCAATTCCGCGAGATCGAGGCGGCGGGCGGTGTCGCCGCCGCACTCGAAAGCGGCCTCATCCAGGGTGAAGTTGCCGCGGTGCGCGCCAAGCGCGCCGCCGCCTTGGCGCGGCGGCAGGATGCGCTGACCGGCGTGAGCGTGTTCCCCAATCTCAATGAGGCGGACGTTTCCGTGCTCGAGCCGATTCCCGTATCGCCTACCAGGCATGCGCAGAAGCAAATGTTCGAACCACTGCCGCGAATCCGGTTCGCTGTGCCGTTCGAAGCGTTGCGCGATGCGTCCGACCGCTTGCTGGCGGCGACCGGCGCGCGGCCTAAAATCTTTCTCGCCGCTCTCGGCACGCCCGCCGATTTCAGCCCGCGCGCGACCTTTGCCAGGAACTTTTTCGCGGCCGGCGGCATCGAGCCGGTGGATAGTGAGAGCCTTGACCTCCCTGCTCTCGCGGCCGCCTACAAAGCCGCCGGCGCGGCTCTGGCCTGCCTGTGCTCCGCCGACAAGGTCTACGAGAAGCAAGCGGCTGCGGCGGCGCAAGCGCTCAAGGCGGCCGGGGCACGGCACATTTATCTTGCCGGACGGCCGGGCGAACGGGAGGCTGCCTTGCGGGCGGCCGGGGTGCAGTCGTTCATTTACGAGGGCTGCGACGCTCTGGCGACACTCGAAAGCGCGTACGATATCCTTGGTATCGAGACCGGGTGAGCAGATGAGCCGAATTCCGAATTTCGCCGAGATCGATTTCGCGGATGCGCCGCGCGCTGCCGCGGCGCCGGCGCCGGCCGCGGCTGCCATGCCTTGGCTCACGCCCGAAGGCGTGGCGGTCAAGAGCGTCTACGGCGCGGACGATCTCAACGGCCTCGATGGTCTCGACACCTTCCCCGGCATCGCGCCCTACCTGCGCGGGCCCTATCCGACCATGTACATGACCCAGCCGTGGACGATCCGGCAATATGCCGGCTTCTCCACGGCCGAGGATTCCAACGCCTTCTACCGGCGCAATCTCGCCGCTGGCCAGAAGGGTCTGTCGATCGCTTTCGATCTCGCCACCCATCGCGGCTATGACAGCGATCACCCGCGCGTCTCAGGCGACGTCGGCATGGCGGGCGTAGCGATCGACTCGATCTACGACATGCGCACGCTGTTTGCCGGCATCCCGCTCGACCAGATGTCGGTGTCGATGACCATGAATGGCGCCGTGCTGCCGGTGCTCGCGCTCTACATCGTGGCCGCCGAAGAGCAGGGCGTGCCGCCGCAAAAACTCGCCGGCACCATCCAGAACGACATCCTCAAAGAGTTCATGGTGCGCAACACCTACATCTATCCGCCAAAACCTTCGCTGCGCATCATCTCCGATATTTTCGCCTACACCTCGGCGCACATGCCGAAATTCAATTCGATCTCGATCTCCGGCTACCACATGCAGGAGGCCGGAGCGACGGCCGACCTCGAACTCGCCTATACGCTCGCCGACGG
>JBEKNW010000067.1:0-21505 GCA_049522435.1 Xanthobacteraceae bacterium | reverse complement strand
CGCCGCGCCGGTGCGCCTGACCACGATGACGTGGTCGACGCCGCCGACCTTGGCGATTGCCGCGTCGGCATTGGCCTTGAGCGGCACCTTGCGGCCCCCGCGTAACCCTTCGTCGGCGGTGATGACGACGTTGGACTTGCAGTCCTCGATGCGGCCGGCGAGCGAATCCGGCGAGAAGCCGCCGAACACCACGGAATGGATCGCGCCGATGCGTGCGCAGGCGAGGATGGCGTAGGCCATCTCGGGGATCATCGGCAGGTAGATGGTGACGCGGTCGCCCTTTTTGACGTTGCGGTTGCGCAGCACATTGGCGAAGCGGCAGACGTGATCGTGCAGCTCCTTGTAGGTGATGTGCTTTGAGTCTTTCGGATTGTCGCCTTCCCAAATGATGGCGGTTTGATTGCCCCGCGTGTGCAGGTGACGGTCGATGCAGTTATAGGCGGCGTTGGTGGAGCCGTCCTCGAACCATTTGATCGAGACATGATGCAGGTCGAAGGACGAGTTCTTGACCTTGGTGAAGTGCTTGTACCAGTGGATGCGCTTGGCTTGTTCCGCCCAGAAGCCGTTAGGATCGGCGAGCGAGCGTTCGTACATTTCATGGTATTCGGCGGCATTGACAAAGGCGCGCTTCGTCCACTCGGCGGGAATCTCGTAAATCTTGTCCGACATCGTCGTCCTCCAGGCGCACAGGGCCCGACGCGGGCTGACTGATACCAACCGAAATCAATAGTCACCTATAATCCGTCACGCTGAGGTGCGACCCCCGACTTTGGTCGGGGGGAGCCTCGAAGGGCGACGGCCCGGGCGTTCTCCCACGACATTACGCGACGATGGTCCGACGAGCGACAAGGCCATGTTCGGGTTCGATTCGACCAGGGAGGTACCGAAAATGTCTCGCTGCGGGCGAGCGGCGTTGGCGCGTCAGGGCTTCAAGTCACCCATCTTGCAGACGAGCTTCCATTCCTCCGCCGTCACCGGCTGCACCGACAGGCGGGCGTATTTCACCAGCGCCATATCCTTGAGCTTCGGTTCCGCCTTGATCGCCGCGAGCGTCACCGGCGTCGGCAGCGGCTCAACTGCGCCCGTGGTCACGGCGACCCAGGCTTCGCCTTTTTCCGCGGTCGGGTCGGGATAGGCCTCGCGGATCACTTCGCCGATGCCGACCACCTGCTTCTCGGCGCCGGTGTGATAGAAGAAGAATTTCTCGCCCTTCTTCATCTCCTTGAGATGCCGCCGCGCGGTGAAATTGCGCACGCCGCTCCAGGGCTCGCCCTTGGCGCCGCGCTTGACCTGATCGTCCCAGGAAAACTCCTCCGGCTCGGTCTTCAGAAGCCAATAGGCCATGCCATTTCTCCGTCGTCTTTACACTTCTCCCCGGCGGGGAGAGGTCGGCCGGCCGGGTGAGGGGGCTCGGAGCCAGATTGATAGCTCGGTACCCCCTCACCCCGACCCTCTCCCCAGTCGAAGTCGGATGTTTCCGACTTCGACCACTACTAAGTTGGCCGAACTCGGGAACACCCGAGTTCGGCGGGAGAGGGAGAAGATTTACCCCTCCGCCTTGAATGGCCGCGACAGCAACGACTCGATGGCGGCGTCCACGCTCATCTTTTCCGCGAGCAACGCGTTGACGGCCGAGGAGATCGGCATATCCACCCCGCGTTCGCGCGCCATCTCCAGCAGCACCGGCGCCGTGAAAACGCCTTCGGCAAGACCGGCGTGGATCGCGTCCGGCTTTTGGCCGCGGCCGAGATTGACGCCGAAGGTGAAGTTGCGCGACTGCGGGCTCGAGCAGGTCAGAATGAGATCGCCGAGGCCGGAAAGGCCCATCAGCGTTTCGGCTTTCGCTCCGTAGGCTTTGCCGAAACGCACAAGCTCGGCGAAGCCACGCGTGGTCAGCGCCGCCGCGGCGCTGGCGCCGAGGCCGCGGCCGGCGACGACACCGGCGGCGATGGCCAGCACGTTCTTGGCGGCGCCGCCGATCTCGACGCCGCGCACGTCGGTGGAATGGTAAGGACGGAAGCTCGCCGAGCCGATCGCCCGCGCCAGCTCGCCGGCGAGTTTTTCTTCGCTCGCCGCCAGCGTGACCGCCGTCGGCATGCCGCGCGCCACGTCGGCGGCAAAACTCGGTCCGGATAAAATCGCCGGCACCGCGTTGGGTGTGCATTCGGCGATCACCTCGCTCATGAATTTCTTCGTGCCGCGTTCGATGCCCTTGGCGCAGACGATCACGGGCGTGCGCGCCGCGATCAAAGGCGCCAGCGATTTCGCGACACTGCGCACCGCCTGCGCCGGTACCACCAGGAGGATCGCCGGCGCGCGCGCGGCGTCAGCGAGGTCGCCGGCAATGATGATGCTGTCGTCGATCCGTACCCCGGGCAGGAACAGGCTTTCGCGTTTTCGCGCCAGCTGTACGGCATTGGCGGCGTCGTGCTCCCACAGCGTGACCTCCCGGCCGGCGCGTGCGCAGGTCAGCGCCAGCGCGCTGCCCCAGGCGCCGGCTCCGATGACCGCGATGTGGTTGAACGGCATGGCCCAGCATACATGCCCAGCCTCGTGCCGGGCATCCACGTCTTATCCCCCTCCGGGACAAGCCCGCCCATCATGGGCTCTATAACGGTTCGCCGCGCAGCAATTTCGGAACCTCGCCGACCAGACCCGCGGCTTCGCGAATGAACAGGCGCTTGAGGTTGGGCGCGCGCTCGACCATGCCGAGGCCGACATCGCGCGCAAGGCGCAGCACGGCGGAGTGGTTGGAGAACAGACGATTGAGCCCGTCGGTGGCCAGCCCCATGGTCATCGTATCGAAGCGCCGCCAGCGCTGATAGCGCTCGAGCACGGTCGCGGCGCCCGGATCGAGGCCGAGCCGCGCGGCGTCGACGATCACCTCGGCGAGCGCGGCGACATCCTTCAGTCCCATATTGAGCCCCTGCCCGGCGATCGGATGAATGACGTGGGCGGCGTCACCAAGGAGCGCAATGCGCTCGGCGACGAACGAACGCGCGACGAAGAAGCCGAGCGGGTGAACGCGCCGCGCGCCTACCGTCGTGATCTCGCCGAGATGCAACTTGAAACGCTGTTCGAGCTCGGCGTGGAAGGCGTCATCCGGCAATGCCGCGATGCGTTCCGCCTCGCGCGTCGCCTCCGTCCACACGATCGACGAGCGGCGTCCCTTGAGCGGGAGAATTGCGAACGGTCCAGCGGGGAGAAAGTGTTCCTCGGCGCGGCCACCATGATCGCGTTCATGACCGACATTGACCACAATGGCCGACTGGCCGTAGTTCCAGCCGTGAACGGCGATGCCGGCGCGCTCGCGGATCGACGAGCGGGCGCCGTCGGCGGCGGCCAAGAGCCGCGCGCTGAACGCCGCGCCGTCATTCAGCTCAGCGAGTACGTGCTCGCCGTCCGGCGTGACCTTGCCGACGGCGGAAGCATGGAACGTCACCCCCGCGGCCTTCGCCTTGGCTTCGAGCGCGGCGATGAGGAAGCGGTTCTCGATCATATGCGCGAAAGGTTCGCCGGGCTCGATGTCGCCGGCGAAGGTGAGAAAGACCGGACGCACCGCGTCGTCGAGCCGACTGTCGGTGACGACCATGTCGAGGATCGGCTGCGCCTCCTCGGCCACGCTTTGCCAAACGCCGAGCGTCTCGAACAGCCGGCGCGCGGCCGCGACAATCGCGGAAGCGCGCTCGTCATCGGCGTGGCTTCTGCCCAGCATCGGGTCCGCGACAGTGACGGAGAATTGCGGCCCGAGGCCCTGCCGCAGCGCGATCGCGAGCGTGAGACCGACAAAGCCGCCGCCCGCAATCAGCACGTCGATTTGGTCGTCCGGGCGGATCATGATCAGCCTGTTCCTGGACCGCAGCCGGCGGGCAGCATAGCATCGCTTGGCAAGCGTGCGAATTCGTCGTCACCATCGCATTGAGGTCGTTTCCCCAAGGATTGATTGGAACACATGTCCTCCGCCATTCAGGATGTCCTCACCATCCTCGATCTCGAGACGCTGGAGGTGAACCTCTTCCGCGGACGCTCGCCGCAATCGAGCTGGCAACGCGTGTTCGGCGGACAGGTCATCGGCCAGTCGCTGGTGGCGGCCTGCCGCACGGTTGATGACGTGGCGCGGCGGCCGCCGCATTCGCTGCACGCCTATTTCCTCCTCGGCGGCGATCCCAACGTGCCGATCATCTACGAGGTCGACCGCATTCGTGACGGCAAGAGCTTCACCACCCGGCGCGTGATCGCGATCCAGCACGGCCGTGCCATCTTCTCCATGGAAGTCTCGTTCCATGGTGCGGAAGACGGATTCACGCACCAGTTCGCAATGCCCGACGTGCCGAAGCCGGACGCGCTGCCGAGCGAAACTGAGATCAAGGATCGCATATTGCCGCTGATGCCCGACCCGGTGCGCCGCTATTACGAGCGTGAGCGGCCGATCGAGCTGCGGCCGGTCGAGTATGGCCGCTATCTCGGCGAGAAGCTCGAGGGCGGCCGCTTTCACATGTGGATTCGCGCGACCGGGCGGCTGCCCGACGAGCCGGCGATCCATCAATGCGTGCTCGCCTATGCCTCGGACATGACCTTGCTCGATGCGGCTTTGATCCCGCACGGGCGCACCGTCTTCAACCAGGACATCATGGCGGCAAGCCTCGACCACGCCATGTGGTTTCACCGCCCTTTCCGCGCCGACGAGTGGCTGCTCTACGCCCAGGACAGCCCGAGTTTCAGCGGCGCTCGCGGCTTCTCCCGCGGCTTGATCTTTACCAGCGACGGGACGCTGGTCGCCTCGGTCGCGCAGGAAGGGCTCCTGCGGCAGCGCCGAGTCCAGCCGGCATAATCAGATTGCCGAGTTATGCACTGCAAGAGAAGGCGCGCCTCGCCGCTTCGCAATAAACTGCTTAATTTCTGATCGTGACGCCGATATTGTGTGCATCCCGCTTCGCCGCTGCCGATATTCCAGGAATTGATCCATGAAGCTCGTCATCGCGATCATCAAGCCCTTCAAGCTCGAAGACGTGCGCGACGCCCTCACCGCCATCGGCGTTCACGGCATGACCGTCACCGAAGTCAAGGGTTACGGCCGGCAGAAGGGACATACCGAGATCTATCGCGGCGCCGAATACGCAGTGAACTTCCTGCCGAAAGTCCGCATCGAGATCGCGGTCGCGACGAATCAGGCCGAGAAGGTGGTTGAGGCAATCGGCGCCGCCGCCAAGACCGGGCAGATCGGCGACGGCAAAATTTTCGTCGCGCCGATCGAGCATGCGGTGCGCATCCGTACCGGCGAGACCGACGCCGGCGCGCTCTGAACGTCGAAACTGGTCCCCGGGGAACTCATGATGAGGGTGGCATCAATCACTCGCGCTATGGCCGTCGCTGGCGCAACTACCGCATTTGCCGCTACGCCGGCCATCGCGCAATCCTTGGCGCAATCCAAAATCGATCCCGCCGACACCGCTTGGATGATCGCGGCGACCGCTCTCGTCCTCATGATGACATTGCCGGGCCTGGCTTTGTTCTACGCCGGCATGGTGCGCAAGAAGAATGTCCTTGCGACCATGGCGCAAAGCCTCGCGGCAACGGCATTGTGTTCGGTTCTCTGGGCGGCTCTCGGCTACACGCTCGCGTTTGCCGGCGATGCGCCGCTTCTCGGCACGCTGGATCGTCTCTTGCTCCGCGGCATGGGCGTGGACGCGATCAGTCCCTTCGCGAAGACGATTCCCGAAGCGCTGTTCATGATGTACCACATGGCCTTTGCCGTGATCACGGTGGCGCTGGTTGCCGGCTCGATCGCCGATCGCATGCGCTTTTCGGCCTTTCTGTGGTTTGCCGCCCTCTGGCTGATCGGCGTGTACGTCCCCATCGCGCACTGGGTGTGGGGCGGCGGCTTTCTCGCCACGGCCGGATTGCTCGATTTCGCCGGCGGCACGGTGGTGCATCTCAATGCCGGTATCGCCGGCCTCGTCGCCGCTCTCGTGCTCGGCGCGCGGCGCGGCTACGGCAGCGATAATTTCGCGCCCTACGATCTGTCGCTGGCGGTGATCGGGACCGGACTGCTGTGGGTCGGCTGGTTCGGATTCAACGGAGGCTCGGCGCTCGCTGTCGGTTCGCGCGCCGTATTCGCGATACTCGCCACGCATCTCGCCGCTTCGACCGGCGCCTTAACGTGGATGGCGCTGGAATGGTGGACGCGGGGCAAGCCCTCGGTGCTCGGCATGATCTCCGGCGCCGTGGCCGGGCTCGGCACTATCACGCCGGCGTCCGGTTTCGTGCTGCCCTGGCAGGCCGTGATCATTGGGTTGGTCGCCGGCGCAGTCTGTTTTTGGAGCTGCACCAAGCTCAAGGCCTTTTGGGGCTACGACGATTCGCTCGACGTGTTCGGGGTCCACGGCGTCGGCGGCGCGACCGGCACCCTGCTTGCCGGTGTGTTCGCCGCAAGCGCGGTCGGCAACGCCGCGGGCCTGCTGGAGGGAAACGGCTTCCAGGTGCTTATCCAGCTCTATGGTATCGCGGTCACGTTGGCGTGGTCCGGCATCGCCACCTTTGTGCTGCTTAAGGCGATCTCGGCGTTCATTCCGCTGCGCGTCGATAAACAGAGCGAGACCGAAGGCTTGGACGTCACCCAACACGGCGAAGCCCTGCAATAGCTGCTTGGCAGCTTCCCAGCCTAGTTTTTATGCATTCTGTTCGATCTTTGGGCAGAAGCGGCGCCCTTGCCCGCTAGCGGGTGGCCAGCGAGCCCGGCAGATGCCCGAGCCGCTATTGATTACCAGAGTATTAAGGCCGTTCTCCCACAACTGGCACGCCGCTTGATTCCCATGCCGGTACTGCCGCGCGTGGGGCTGGTTCCTGCGCGGTCATCGCTTAGCTGGGGCTGCCGATTGGTGCAGCGCACGACGAAAAGCGACAGGAGATCGAAGCAATGAAAATTGTCATGGCCATCATCAAGCCCTTCAAGCTCGACGAGGTCCGCGACGCGCTCACCAAGATTGGCGTCCAGGGGCTGACTGTCACCGAGGTGAAGGGTTACGGGCGGCAAAAGGGCCACACCGAAATCTATCGCGGCGCCGAATATGCCGTGAGTTTCCTGCCGAAGATCAAGCTCGAAATTGCCTGCGCGTCCGATCAAGTGGACAAGGTCGTCGATACGATCAGCGCCGCGGCGAAAACCGGGCAGATCGGCGACGGCAAAATCTTCGTAGTCGGTCTCGACCATGCGATCCGCATCCGCACCGGCGAGACCGACGCCGCGGCCCTTTAATAAAACCCGCACCTCCATCGCCACGGACAGGAGTGAAATCATGACCTTGAAGAAATTCTCGCGGGCGGGGCTGCTCGCTCTCGCCGCAGCGCTGGCGCTCGCAATCGTGCTGAGCGTGCCGACATTCCACGCTTCCTACGCGCAGACTCCGGCGGCGCCCGCAGCGACCACTGCGCCCGCCGCGACCCCGCAAGCCGCGCCACCGGCGGCCGAGGCTCCTCCGCCTGCCTGCGACGCCAAGACACTCACGAATTGCGCGCCCAATTCCGGCGACACCGCCTGGATGCTCACCTCGATGGCCATCGTGCTGATGATGACCATCCCCGGCCTCGCTTTGTTCTACGGCGGCATGGTGCGCAAGAAGAATGTCGGCGATACGGTAATGACAAGCTTCGCCATCACCTGCCTGATCAGCATTCTCTGGCTGTTCTTCACCTATAGCCTCGCGTTCCGCGCCGGAACGCCCTTCATTGGAGGGCTCGATCGCGCGTTCCTGCAGGGCATCGTGAGCGACATCTCGAAGGGCATCGGCAATCCCAATCCGCTGGCGCCGACGATCCCCGAGACTGTCTATTCGATGTTCCAGTTGACCTTCGCGATCATCACCGCGGCGCTCATCGCCGGCTCGTTCGCGGAGCGCATGAAGTTCTCGGCCATGCTCTGGTTCATCGGCCTGTGGGCGATCTTCGTCTATTCGCCGATCGCGCACTGGGTGTGGGGGCCGGACGGCATCTTCAATTCCAGCAACGACGCCGCCTGGGTCAAGGTGCTCGATTTCGCCGGCGGCACGGTGGTGCACATCAACTCGGGTACCGCCGGACTGATGGCCGCCCTCATGCTCGGCAAGCGCAAGGACACCGCGCCGCCGCACAACATGGTGCTGACGATGATCGGCGCCTCCCTGTTGTGGGTCGGCTGGTTCGGCTTCAATGCCGGCTCGGCCGTAAGCGCCGGCATGCAGGCCGGCATGGCGATGCTGGTAACCCACACCGCCACCGCGACGGCTGGCTTCACCTGGATGCTCGTCGAGTGGATGATGCGCGGCAAGCCGACGGTCATCGGCATCTGCACGGGCGCAGTGGCGGGGCTCGTCGCCATCACGCCGGCCTCCGGCTTCGTCGGCCCGATGGGAGCGTTCGCCATCGGCATCGCGGCCGGCATCGTATGCTACTGGGGCTGCACCGGCCTCAAGCACATTTTCGGCTATGACGACGCGCTCGATACGTTCGGGGTGCACGCGGTCGGCGGAGCGGCCGGCGCGCTGCTCACCGGCGTGTTCGCCATCAGCGCATACGGCGGCACCCCCGGCCTGATCGAGGGCAATCCCGGCCAAGTCCTCAATCAAGCCATCGGCATCGGCACGGTCTTTATCTACGACGTGGTCGTGACGCTGATCATCCTCAAGATCGTCGACCTCGTCATCGGCCTGCGCGTGAGCGAAGATGTCGAGCGCGAAGGTCTCGATCTCGCCCTGCACGGGGAGACCATACAGTAGAGCATGATCCGGAAAAGTGGAGGCCGGTTTTCCGGAAAGATCATGCTCCACTAGGATCTCCAGCGGTCAACGGTTGGGCGGATACCCCCGGCACCGCCCCTCCGTCGGGAGGCCCTGGCACAAGCCAGGGCCTCCCGCTTTTAGGCGGTCGACTAGGACACCGCATGGTGCCTTTTGAAGTTCCTCGACGAGGAGTCGGCGGCCGGAATCCGGCGCTGGGATGATTTGGTTGGCGGCGGCCGAAAAGCGGGACTTCGGCGGCTGAGACAACCTATGATCTGGACAAGGGCCCGCCGGAATGTTGGTATGCCGGTTGAGGCGCCCATAATCGCCGAGTTCAGGGAGGGGACCCATGATGCGTAGCTATTTTCTCGCCGCCGCCGCCGCTGCCGTCGCCGCGCTTGGCCTGTCGATGGCGGACGGTGCGTTCGCCCAAGATACCGTCAAAATCGGCTTCATCCTGCCGATGACCGGGCAGCAGCAATCGACAGGCATACAAGAAGCGGCGGGTGCAAAGCTCTACATGGCGCAGCATGGCGATACGGTCGCCGGCAAGAAGATCGAACTTATCATCAGGGATGACGCCGCCGTTCCCGACAATACCAAGCGCATCGCGCAAGAGCTGATCGTCAACGACAAGGTGGCGTTCCTTGCCGGCTTCGGCATCACGCCGACCGCGTTTGCGGTCGCTCCGCTCGCGACCGAATCGAAGACGCCCGAGATCGTCACTGCGGCCGGCACCTCGATCATCACCGAGAAATCGCCCTACATCGCGCGAACCAGCTTCACGCTGGCGCAATCGTGCGTGCCAATGGCCGACTGGGCGGCGCAGAATGGCATCAAGAAAGTGGTGACCATGATCTCCGACTACGGGCCGGGCATCGATGCCGAGAAGTCCTTCACGGCCGAATTCAAGAAGCAGGGGGGAGATGTGATCGAGGCCATCCGCTTCCCGCTCGCCAACCCCGATTTCGCGCCCTTCCTGCAGCGCGCAGCGGACGAAAAGCCCGATGCGATTTTCGTGTTCGTTCCTTCCGGGCAGGGTGGCACCTTCGTCAAACAGTTCGTCGAACGCGGCCTCGACAAAGCGGGCATCAAGATCATCGGTCCGGGCGACGTCATGGATGACGACCTCATCACCGGCATGGGCGACGCGGTGATCGGCACCGTGACGGCGCACCTCTATTCAGCCGATCACGACTCGGCGATGAACAAAGCTTTCGTCGCTGCGTTTGAGAAGGCCAACAATGGCAAGCGACCCAACTTCATGGCGGTCGGCGCTTACGACGGCATGCACCTGATGTACGAAGCGCTGAAAAAGACCGGCGGCAAGACCGACGGCGACTCGCTGATCGAGGCCATCAAGGGCATGAGCTGGGAGAGTCCCCGCGGTCCGATCTCGATCGACCCGCAGACGCGCGACATCGTTCAAGACATCTATATCCGCAAGGTCGAGAAGAAGAACGGCGAACTCTACAACGTCGAATTCGCCACCTTCACGGCCATCAAGGATCCGGTCAAGGCCGCGGAGCAGAAGTAAGAGTAGCTTGGCGGTTCCTGCGCCAGCCACGTCATTCCGGGCGCGGGCGAAAGCCCGCAAGCCCGGAATGACAGGGGAATGCTCGGCCGATCATGCTGACCATCCTGTTCGACGGTGTAGCCTACGGCATGCTGCTTTTCGTGCTGGCGTGCGGCCTTTCCGTCACGCTCGGCCTGATGAATTTCATCAATCTGGCGCACGGCTCCTTCGCCATGGCCGGCGGCTATTGCACGGTGATCCTGGTCAATCGCATGGGCGTGCCATTCGTGCTCGGCCTGCCGCTTGCATTTCTGGTGACGGCGGCGCTCGGCGGTCTGTTTGAGCGCACGCTCTATGTTCACGTCTACGGCCGGAGTCATCTCGACCAGGTGCTGTTCACCATCGGGCTTGTGTTCATGTCGGTGGCGGCCGTCGATTACGTGATGGGCTCCTCGCAGCAATTCGTTCTTATTCCCGGGGCGCTGCAAGGCCAGTTCATCGTGTTCGGAATCGGGATGAGCAAATATCGTCTGCTCATCATTGCGGTCTGCGGCCTGCTCACGATCGCGTTGCAACTGATCATCGCCAAGACGCGGTTCGGCAGCCGCTTGCGCGCGGCGGTCGACGATCAGCGCGTGGCGCGCGGTCTGGGCATCAATGTCGGCGTGGTTTTTGCCGTCACGTTCGCATTCGGCTCCGGGCTCGCGGGACTTGGCGGCGCGTTGGGCGCCGAGATTCTCGGCCTCGATCCGATCTTTCCGCTCAAATACCTGATCTACTTTTTGATCGTGGTGGCGGTCGGCGGCACGTCGAGCATCACCGGGCCGTTCCTCGCCTCGATCGTGCTCGGTATCGCCGACGTCGCCAGCAAGTACTACATGCCGAAGCTCGGCGCCTTCGTCATCTATACCATCATGATCATGGTCCTGATCTGGCGGCCGCAGGGCTTGTTCGCCCGCAGCGCGGCACGGTGAGCGCGATGGTTCCCGTCGCCGACGACATCTCCGCTTATCTGGCGCGCCGCGCCCGCTGGTCGCCGCTGGAGATCGCGTTCTGGATCTTCGTTTTCGCCACCATCTGGCTGTTCCCAGGCAAGTATCTGATCATGAAGGATACGGCGATTCTCGCGCTGTTTGCGCTCTCGCTCGACCTGATCCTCGGCTATGCCGGCATCATCTCGCTGGGCCAAGCGGCTTTTTTCGGCCTCGCCGGATATTTTTCCGGGCTGGTCGCCAAATACGGTCTCATCGACGAGCCGGTCGTCGCGCTCATCATCTCGGGTCTGGTTGCGGCGGCGCTCGGCTTTGTCACCAGCTTTCTGGTTTTGCGCGGCTCGGACCTGACCCGGCTCATGGTCACGCTGGGCGTCTCGCTCATACTGGGCGAGATCGCCAACCGCTACTCCAATATTACCGGCGGCGCCGACGGACTGCAGGGCGTCACCATGGCGCCGATATTCGGCATGTTCCGGTTCGATATGTTCGGTCACACCGGCTATATCTACTGCCTCATTGTGCTGTTCGTCTGCTTTCTCATCGCGCGGCGCATCGTGTATTCGCCGTTCGGCCTTTCGCTGCGCTCGCTGAAGGGCAATCCGCTGCGCGCGGCGGCCATCGGCATTCCGGTCAACCGCCGGCTGGTCGCGATCTACACGGTCTCCGCGGGCGTTGCCGGAGTCGCCGGGGCACTGCTCACGCAAACGACGGCGTTCTGCTCGCTCGACGTGTTCTCGCTGGACCGCTCGGCCGATCTCCTCCTCGTCCTCATCATCGGCGGCACCGGCTATCTCTACGGCGGCCTGATCGGCGCGGTGATCTACAAATTCCTGCAGGACTGGATCGCCAGCCTGACGCCGCAATACTGGCAGTTCTGGATCGGTCTCGTGCTCGTGGTGATCGTTCTCGTCGGCCGCGAGCGCGTGGACGGATGGATTGCGGCGCTGCGCGCCTCGATCTCCCGGGTCGTCGCGCGCCTGGTGACGCGCCCGACGGCGCTCGGCGGCGCTGCTCCTGACGGACACTAGAGTCATGCCTATCCTGCAGACGATCGGCCTCGAAAAGCGCTTCGGCGGCATTACCGCGGCGCACGACGTTTCACTGGCGATCGAGAAGGGCGCGCGGCACGCCTTGATCGGACCGAACGGCGCCGGCAAGACCACCGTGATCAACCTACTCACCGGCATCGTCAAGCCGACCGCCGGCAGCATCATGCTCGACGGGCGTGACATTACTGCGCTTGATCCGCACCAGCGCGTCCGGCTTGGCATGGCGCGGACATTCCAGATCAACCAACTGTTCTTGGATCTCACGCCGCTCGAGACCATCGGGCTTGCGGTCTCCGAACGCCGCCACATGGGCAGCGACTGGTGGCGGGTCGTCGGCAGCAAGTCCGCGGTAACGGACGAGATCGTCGAGATTGTCGAGCGCTTTCGCCTCGCCGACGTCATGCACGAGCGCGTCGCGATCCTGCCCTACGGCAAGCAGCGCCTGCTTGAAATCGCGCTCGCCTTCGCCTGCCGGCCGCACGTGCTCTTGCTCGACGAGCCGGCGGCCGGCGTGCCGGACGCGGAACGCCACGAGCTTCTTGCCACCATCGCCGCGCTGCCCAAAGAGGTCACCGTGCTGTTGATCGAGCACGACATGGACCTGGTGTTCTCCTTCGCGGATCGCATCTCCGTCCTGGTCAACGGCGCGCTCCTCGTCGACGGCGCGCCCGAGGAGGTCGCGCGCGATCCGCGGGTCCAGGCGGTCTATCTCGGCGAGGAGCTCGATGCCTGATCTTCTGAGCGTCGAGCAACTCTCGGCCGGCTATGGCGAGGCCGTGGTGCTGTCGAGCATCTCGTTGTCGCTCGCCGAGGGCCAGGCGCTGGCTCTGCTCGGGCGCAACGGCATGGGCAAGACCACGCTCATCAACACCATCGTCGGTGTCACCCGCTATTTCTCCGGCAAGATCGTACTCGACGGTGTCGATATCACCAGGCTGCGTCCCGACCAGCGCGCTCACATCGGGGTCGGCTGGGTGCCGCAGGAGCGCAATATCTTCAAGTCGCTTACCGTGCACGAAAATCTGACGGCGGTCGCGCAGCCGGGCCCCTGGACCACGGCCAAGGTCTATGCGCTGTTTCCCAGCCTTGCCGAGCGGCGCGGCAATCTCGGCAACCAACTCTCCGGCGGCGAGCAGCAGATGCTCGCGGTCGGGCGCGCGCTGGTGCTCAATCCGCGCGTCATGCTGCTCGACGAGCCGCTCGAAGGTCTGGCGCCGATCCTGGTCGAGGAACTGCTCGGGGCGTT
Source organism: Xanthobacteraceae bacterium (assembly GCA_049522435.1). Lineage (GTDB taxonomy): Bacteria > Pseudomonadota > Alphaproteobacteria > Rhizobiales > Xanthobacteraceae > BOG-931. The sequence continues at coordinate 7,946 of JBEKNW010000067.1, read as the reverse complement.
GCGACGGGTGATCCGCGACGAGGGGATGTCGGCCATCCTCGTCGAGCAGAACGCGAAAAAAATTCTCGGTGTGACCGATCACGCCATCATCATCGAACGCGGCGCCGTCGTCCACGCCGCCGATAGTGCGACGCTGTTGCGCGACCGCGCCGCGCTGGAAACCTATCTCGGCGTCACCGACAGCGGTCCGCGTCGCTTCGGCCGGGCACGGCAATGAGAAGCCGGCGATCGCGGCAAGGGAGGCGCACATGGCGCAAACGGTCGCGGACGTCCTGGTCGGCGCCCTCGAGCAGATCGGGGTCAAGCATGTGTTCGGCCTGATCGGCGATTCACTCAATCCTTTCGCCGACGCTATCCGTCGCAGCCGCATCGAATGGATCGGCGTTCGGCACGAGGAAGGCGCGGCGCTCGCCGCCGCCGGGCAGGCCAAGCTCACCGGCTGGCTCGGCGTGTGTGCCGGCACCACCGGTCCCGGGAGCAACCACCTGGTCGCCGGCCTCTATGAGGCGAGCCGCGACCATGCGCCGGTTCTGGCGCTCTCCGGCGACATGGCGCGCAAGCTGCGTGGCACCGACAATATCCAGGCGAGTGATCCAGATCTCCTGTTCCGCGACGTCTCGCTCTACACGGCAACGGTCTCCTCTCCGGCGCAGGCGCCGGCCGTCATTCACCAGGCGATCGCGGCTGCCTATGCGGGCCGCGGGGTCGCCCATCTGACGCTTCCGCTGGACGTCGTCGGCGCCAAGGCCGACGGAGACCTCGGCAGCATTGCGACGTTGAAGCCGACGCCGGAACTCGCCGCGACCGAGGCCGATATCGACGCCATCGCCCGCCGGCTCGAGGCGGCGCAAAAGGTGGTGATCATGTGCGGAGATGGATGCCGCGAAGCTGCCGAGGAGCTGCGGGCGCTCTCGGATCGGATCAAGGCGCCGCTCGTCCATTCGCTCAAGGGCAAAGACATCATGCCCTACGACGATCCGCGCTGGATGGGCGGCCTCGGCATCGTCGGCACCAAGCCGGTCTACAGCGCGATGATGCGTTGCGACCTGTTGCTGATGATCGGCACCGACTATCCTTTCTCCGAATTCCTGCCGAAAAAGGCCGACGTCATCCAACTCGACGTGCGGCCGGGCGTATTGGGCCGGCGGACGCCGACCGCGCTCGGGGTCGTCGGCGCGGCCCGTCCGAGCCTGAAACTGCTGCTCGATCGGGTTGCGGCAAAAACCGACTCCGGCTTCCGGGATCAGGTGACCAAGGAGCGGCGGAACTGGGATGAGATGCTGGACCGGCAGGCCGATCCGGCGCGCAGCAAGGATCGCATCCACCCGCAGGCGGTGGCGCGAATGGTCAGCGACATCGCCAGTCGCGACGCAGTTTTCGTGCTCGACACCGGCCTCAACACGCTGTGGTCGGCAAACTGGATCAGGCAGAGCGGATCGCAGCGCATCCTCGGCTCCTTCAACAACGCCGCGGTGGGCACGGCGCTCGGGCAAGCCAACGGCATTCAGGCGCTCGATCGGTCGCGTCAGGTCATTGCGCTGTGCGGCGATGGCGGCTTCAACATGCTGATGTGCGAATTCCTGACCGCCGTGCAGCACCGGCTGCCGGTGAAGGTCGTTGTCTACAACAATTCGGCATTCGGACTGATCACGCTGGAAGCCGAGCATTTGGGGCTGCCGCCGTTCCGCAAGGCGATCGAATTTCCCAATCCGGATTTTGTGGCGCTGGCCCGGGCCTGCGGCGGTCACGGGTTCAGGGCCAGCAAGCCCGGCGAACTGCAGGCCGCCATCAGCGAGGCGTTCGCCGTCGACGGCCCGGCGATCATCGACGCCGTCGTCGTGCCGAACGAGTGGCCGAATATCCCGCACTTCGATCTGGAGACGATCGGAAACGTCGCCATGGCGAAGATGAAGGAAGCGATTATCGCGGTGACCGGCTCGTGACCTGTTCACCGCTCTGCGAGCGTTGGCTTTTGCTTCGCCTTGTCATCTCCGCCTACCTTCGCCACTGCGGCAGCAAGGCCATAGCGGCGTAGCCCATTGATTCGGCTACAGAAACTGACGGACGGGCCGGCATCGGAGAGGCCGCGCCGGCTTGCCTCGCCGCCTCGATTCCCGCGTCGCCAAGGCGCGCGCGGGCGTTTAAACTGTAGCGGGAGCAAGCGCTGACCGGGAACCAAACGGCGGGAGAGCCATGTTCACGTCCCTGATGACGACGCGACGTTTCGCGCCCTTGTTCTGGTGCCAATTCTTCTCGGCCTTTGGCGACAACTTCCTCAAGACGGCGCTCGTCTTCCTCATTCTGTTTCAGGTCGAGGGCGCCAACTCGGGAGCATTGATCACGCTTGCCGGCGCCACCCTCATCGCTCCGTTCTTCTTTCTCTCGGGGCTCGGCGGCGAACTCGCCGACCGCTACGACAAGGCCTTGGTGGCGCAGCGCCTGAAGCTCGCCGAGATCGGTGTTGCCGGGCTCGCGGTCACGGGCTTCGCCTTCCATTCGCTCATTCTGCTTTTCGTCGCGGTGTTTCTGTTCGGGGTGATCGCCTCGCTGTTCGGCCCGATCAAGTACGGCATCCTGCCCGACCAGCTCGCCCGCGAGGAGCTGACGGCCGGCAATGCGCTGGTCGAAGGCGGGACCTTCCTTGCCATCCTGCTCGGCACCATCGTGGCCGGGCTGGCGGCGAAGGACGGCGGCGATCCCATCCACTTCGCCTGGCTGATGATGGTGTCGGCGCTGGCGTCCTGGGTCGCGAGCCGGTTCATCCCGCCGACCGGCGAAGGTGCGCCCAACCTTGTGATCGACCGCAACATCTTCGCTTCCACCGCGACGCTGATCAAATATGTCCGCGCCGACCCGCGGTTGTGGTGGGGCGCGCTCGTGGCGAGCTGGTTCTGGCTCGTCGGCGCCCTCGTCCTGTCGTTGCTGCCGCCGCTGGTGACCTTCGACATCGGCGGCACCGAAGAGGTCGTCACCGTCTTCCTCGCCATCTTCTCGGTCGCAGTCGCGGTCGGCTCCGGTCTTGCCGCGTGGCTCGCGGCCGGGCGCATCATTCTCCTGCCGACGCTCATCGGCGCCGTATTGCTCGGCCTGTTCTCCCTCCATCTCGGCTGGACCGCGTCCGCCTTCGTTCACCCGGCAAGCCCGCTCGGCATTGCCGACTACTTCGCGTCGCCGCACAGCGTTCACATCGCGATCGATCTCGCCGGGCTGGCGATCGCCGGCGGCTTGTTCATCGTGCCGACGTTTACCGCGGTGCAGGCCTGGGCCGGCGCCGACCACCGGGCGCGCGTCGTCGCGGCGGTCAACGTCCTCAATGCCGCGTTCATGGTCGTCGGCGCGCTCATTCTCGCCGTGCTGCAAAAGCTCGGCCTCGGCGTGCCGATCCTGTTCGCGCTCCTCGGCATCGCCAACCTCATCGTCGCCTTCATCATCGGCCGCACCATGCCGGCAAGCTGGATGAACGATTTTCTTTCGATCGTGTTCCGCGCTTTCTTCCGTCTCGAGGTCACCGGCCTGGAGAACGTCGCCAAGGCCGGACACAACGCCATCATTGCGATGAATCATGTGAGCTTCCTCGATGCGGCGATCGCGATGTCGCTCCTGCCCAAGCGGCCGGTCTTCGCCGTCGACGTGGCGATTTCCCGGGCGTGGTGGATCCAGCCGTTCCTCAAATTCGTGCGCACCATGGCGCTCGATCCGCTCAAGCCGATGGCGCTGCGCACGATCATCAACGCCGTGCGCGGCGGCGACATGCTGGTAATCTTTCCGGAAGGCCGCATCACCGTCACCGGCAGCCTGATGAAAATCTACGACGGCGCCGCGATGATCGCCGACAAGTCGGACGCGATGGTGGTTCCGGTCCGCATCGAGGGGCCGGAGCGGACGATCTTCAGCCGATTGAAGCGTACGCAGGTGCGCCGCCGGATGTTTCCGAAGATCAAGGTCACGATCCTCGAACCGGTGAAGATGAGCGTTGACCCGGAACTCAAAGGGCGCAAGCGGCGTGCGGCTGCGGGGGCGGCGCTTTACGACATCATGTCGAATCTGATGTTCCGCACCACCTCGACCGACCGCACCGTCGTCGAAGCGGTCATCGAGGCGGCGAAAATTCACGGCGGCAAGTGGCTGGCGATCGAGGACCCGACCAGCGGCCGGTTGACCTACAAGCGGCTGCTGCAGGCGACCGCGATCCTCGGCGCCAAGCTGATGCCGCTCGCGCTCGAGGGACGCGCGGTCGGCGTCATGCTGCCGACCTCCAATGGCGCCGCCGTCACCGTGCTGGCGCTGCTGTCCAGCGGACGCGTTCCAGCGATGCTCAACTTCACCTCGGGAGCCGCCAACGTCCTCGGCGCCTGCCGCGCGGCGGAAGTCGACACCATTCTCACCGCGCACGCCTTCGTCGAGAAGGCGAGGCTCGAAAAGCTCATCGCCCACATCGAGAGAGAGGTGCGCATCATCTATCTGGAAGACATTCGCAAGACGGTGAGCTTTTCCGACAAGCTGCGCGGCGCGCTGCGAGCGACAAAGCCGCTGGTTAAGCGCAAGCCCGACGATTGGGCGGTGATCCTGTTCACCTCCGGCACCGAAGGGGTGCCCAAGGGCGTCGTTCTTTCCCACCGCAACGTGCTGACGAACGTGGCGCAGGCCGAGGCCCGCATCGATTTCGGGCGCGAGGACAGGTTGTTCATGGCGCTGCCGGCGTTCCACTCGTTCGGGTTCATGGGCGGGATCGTGCTGCCGCTCATTTCCGGCGTGCCGACTTTCCTCTACCCGTCCCCGCTGCACTATCGCACCGTGCCCGAATTGGTCTACGGCATCTGCGCCACCTATCTGATCGGCACCGATACGTTCCTTGCCGGCTATGCGCGCATGGCCAACGCCTACGACTTCCGCTCGCTGCGCTACATCGTGGCCGGCGGCGAGGCGGTGAAGGAGTCGACGCGTCGGATTTATCTGGAAAAGTTCGGCATGCGCATTCTCGAAGGCTACGGCGTGACCGAGACATCGCCGGTGCTGGCGCTCAACACGCCGATGTTCAACAAGTTCGGCACCGTCGGCCGCCTGCTGCCGGGCATGCAGGCGCGGCTGGAGAAGGTCGCGGGCGTCGAGGAGGGCGGACGGCTCTTCGTCAAGGGGCCGAATGTGATGCTCGGCTATTTGCGCGCCGACAAACCGGGCGTGCTCGAACCGCCCCCGGAAGGTTGGTACGACACCGGCGACATCGTCACCATCGACGAACAGGGCTACATCGCCATCAAAGGCCGCGCCAAGCGCTTCGCCAAGGTCGGCGGCGAGATGATCTCGCTCGCCGCCGTCGAAATGCTCGCGGCCGAGCTGTGGCCGAACTATATCTCGGCGGTGGTGGCGGTTCCCGACGCCCGCAAGGGCGAGCGCCTCATTCTGGTCACCGACAAGCACGGCGCGACCCGCGCCGATTTCCAGGCCTATGCGCGGGGAAAACACGCCTCCGAGCTGATGTTTCCGGCCGAAATCATCGTGCTCGACAAGCTGCCGCTGCTCGGCACCGGCAAGCCCGATCTCTTGGCGCTGCAGAAACTCGTCAACGACTACGTGGCGGCGAAGGCCGCGGCGGCGGAGTAAGTCTCTTCCTCCCCCCTTGTGGGGGAGGGTAGGGAGGGGGTCGGGAGGCGGCGCGAGGGCGTCGACGCTTGCGCAAGGCCGCTCGACCCCCACCCCCGTCCCTCCCCGCAAGGGGGAGGGGAGTCTACCGGCCCCGCATCCCCAGCACCCGATCGGCCATCGCGCCGGCCTCGCCAAGAGATTCATCCAAGAGATTCATCGTTGCGGAACGAGGATGTGTATATTATACTAATCTCATACACATAGGATATCAACGCGATGCGCACCAATATCGAGATCGACGACGCTCTGATGGCGGAAGCTCAGAAAGTCTCCGGGCAGGCCACCAAAAAGCGGACGGTAGAAGAAGCGCTGCGTTTGATGATCCGGCTGCGGCGGCAGCGGGAATTCCGCACGGCGTTCGGCAAATACCGCTGGCGCGGTAACTTCGGCGAGAGTCGCAAGGGGCGGGGGACAGGTTGATTGTCGTCGACAGCAGCGTTTGGATCGACTTCCTCAAAGGGGCCAAGGCGCCCCACGTCCGACGATTAGATGCCTGCCTCGGCGCCGGCGAGATCATCATCGGCGATCTCATGCTGTGCGAAGTGCTGCAAGGACTGGGAAGCGAACGAGAGGCTCAAGAAGTAGCAACCCTCCTGCGCCCTTTTGCGATCGTGCCGATGGCCGGTGAAAGGATCGCCATCGCGGCGGCGCGCAATTTCCGCTATTTGCGGAGCCAAGGAATCACTATTCGCAAGACCATCGATCTGTTGATCGGCACCTGGTGTATCGAGAACCGTATGCCGTTGCTCCACAACGACAGTGATTTCCGTCCGATGGCTCGCTATCTTGGCTTGATCGAAGTGCCGGTGTTAGAGTGAAGTTGGCGCGCTAACGTGCGCGCATCCCCAGCACCCGATCTACCATCGCGCCGGCTCGCGACTTGCTCCGCGGAGTCGCATCACCAGCCGGGACGGGACCCTGGTGCCATCGCGGCCGATGTTGCTCGCGATAACCGGCTAAGGGGGGGCTGACGAGGCGAGCACAGCGCGCGGCCTTCGCGGTTTTCTTATTTGGTATCGAAGTTCGGCGGCGGTAATGATGTCCCACCTCTTGGCCGTGGCCTTCCGCATCTCGATGAGGGTGGGGTAGCGGCAAGCATCCTGAGCAAGCTTACTCACGGTTGGCGTGGTCGATCCGCCGCCTGAGCCCGAAGAGATGCTCGCGAGGGCCTCGCCAGCCGACACGCCCAGGAGAATGAGATCAGGGCGTTCTCGCGCGGCCACAGCCGTTACCAGTCTCGAGGTCTCCTTCACAGACCGTCCATCTTCGATCTGCACCAAAACCGCACGATCGGCTCCCATTCCCAGCGCCAGCCGCAGCAATATCCGAGCCTTGAGGTCGCCCACGGATACGACGGCCACCTCGTCAGCGATGCCGCTTTCGCGCAACCTGAGCGCTTCCTCGACCGGTGCCCTATCAATAGACCCGTGCGACAACCGAGGGTCCGCGACCTGCGAAGGGCAGGCCATCTCACTGGCAACTACGAGAACCTTCATGATGCCTCCTGTCACACAGTAGGGTCCTTTGGTGGTTGCATCTCAGAAGTTACGCCGGTACTGCCCCCCCACCTCGAACAGAGCGTTCGTGATCTGGCCGACCGAGCAGCACCTGACTGTGTTCATAAGAGCGCTGAATATGTTTTCGTTCTTGATCGCCGCCTGCTTCAGGCAGACCAGTGCGGCCCCCGCCTCCGCCGCATGACGCGCTTGGAATCGGCGTAGGCGGCCGACTTGAGACTGCTTCTCACTGTCAGTGGACCGCACCAGCCCACACTGCGCTGCGGCCGCTGTCGGGTTACCCCGGAAGGTATTGACGCCGATAATGGGCAGGGTTCCGTCGTGTTTCTTTTGCTCGTAATACAGCGATTCATCCTGGATCTTGTTTCGCTGATAGCCGGTCTCCATAGCGCCGAGAACGCCGCCGCGAGCGGCAATGGCATCGAACTGGCGCAGCACCGCCTCTTCGACCAGGTCGGTGAGCTCGTCGATGATGAAAGCTCCCTGGTTTGGGTTCTCGTTTTTCGCCATTCCCCACTCGCGGTTCAGGATCAACTGGATGGCGACGGCGCGCCGCACACTTTCCTCTGTCGGCGTGGTGACCGCTTCGTCATAGGCGTTGGTATGCAGCGAATTGCAGTTGTCGTAGACGGCGAGCAGCGCCTGCAGCGTCGTGCGGATGTCGTTGAACGACATTTCCTGCGCATGCAGCGACCGCCCGGAGGTCTGACAGTGGTACTTGAGCTTTTGCGAACGCTCGTTTCCACCGTAGCGATGTTTCATGGCGATCGCCCAGATGCGACGGGC
>JBEKNW010000066.1:0-21704 GCA_049522435.1 Xanthobacteraceae bacterium | reverse complement strand
TTGTTGGCGGCGGTTACATAGGCTTGGTGGTGCTTGTCGTGGTGGTATTCGAGCGTCTCGCGGGACATGTGCGGGGTGAGGGCGTCGTAGGGATAAGGCAGGTCGGGTAGGGTGAATGCCATTGGTCTACTCCTCAATGTGAATCCGGACCGGGGTAGGCGTGCCGGTGAAAACCGACGCCGGCCTGACTTCATCCAGCACTATATCTTCCCGGGGGGCATGATGCCGACGATGGAAATTATTCGACGCGAAGCCGCACGTGCCGGACTGCGCCTCCTTGCGCACAAATCGAAACGATCAATGTCAGCCTGCTCAAGCTGGCACCAAAGCCGGTAGAGCACACGCCGCTCGGACCGCAGCGTTCGGTCACCAATAACCTCGACTGCGACCCCAGTATCCGCCGCCGCCGCCAAACAGCAGCACTAGTACAACGATAATCGGGATCAATTCCACGGGAAGCCTCCTTTGATGGTGCTGGCCTTATTTACCGCGCACCGCATCCTTCAATCCGCCGATCGCGTTTTGCACCTTGCCGGTAGCCTTGTCGGCCTTACCTTCAGTTTCCAGCTTCTTGTCGCCGAACACCTTCCCGGCGGCTTCTTTCACGGCTCCCTTGGCCTGCTCTGCGGAGCCTTTGATTCGATCTTTATCCATTGCCGTATCCTCGCTGTTTATTTGTTGGGTGTCTAAGGTAACGGCGTGGTAGGCGTTTTGTTCCCCGATAGCGTGAGGTGTAATATGGGTCGCGTACCTCGCCCGTCCGGCGTTGCGAGGGCGGCATAGAAGTCCACGTCTCATTGTTGAATGTCGTTGCCGCAAATCAGGAATTAGAGTTGATCTAAGAAGACGTTGACTCGATCGACATAACGGATGCCAACGGTATTCGAGAAAACCGTGTAAAATTTCAGCGGCGGCTCGAGAACAGCACTGGTCCTGCCATGAAGAATGCTGTGTTTGCCCTTTTTCTTGTTCCGCTCCTGACGATGCCGGCATTTGCCGGTTCTTCGAACGTCGGCGACAAACCAATGGTCGTCGCGGAAGGCGCCGATGTCAGGATCGGCGGCGTCGGAGTTGGGGTCGGTGAGCGACACCGGCATCGGGACCACCACCACCACCATCACGATCGCGACCACCGCTGAAGTGAGAGGATTTTAGTCTTTACAAGCCCGCAGTCTGCACATTCGAGCTTGTGGAGCGCAAGGTCGCGGCGGGTTGGATGTCGCTCGATAACGGCGAGCGTTATTGGCTTGCTGCAGGACAGGTTAGTGAAATGGGTGGCTGCTAACTCCGGCGAACAGCGATTCCGATTAAAATTCCTACTCCTATGGCGACCGCGAGTGTGGCTAGGGGACGGTATCTAGCCTGAGTGGCAATCCGCTCTAGAGCGTCGTTGCCGATCCTGGCACCTGTCTTAACTGCCTCGTTAGCGAGACTCGCCGCCTCGTTGACCGCCAAGCGCTGACCAGTGCGGAAGCGATCTTCGATTTCTTTCAAGATCGGGCCGATCGCGTCGCTAATTTGATTCACAGCCGCAGTTGCACTCGCGGAGGCGCGTCGGCCAGCACTGTTTCCAATTCCGCCGAGTTCCTTTTCGATGGCGCGTAAGTGACCCGCTATGGCAGAGATGCGAGGATCAAACTCCCTTGAACGACGATGAAACATCAATTCCCTCCCTGTATAGGACACTATCCTTTCCGGCGCATCTTTGTCCGGAGGAATCTCAGGTACAATGCGCTCTGGCCGTTCTTTGGGCGCAGGAGGCATAATTTCTGGTTCTTGTCTCTTCGGTTCGTTGTACCATAGCAGCACGCTAACTACCGCGTCTGATAACTCCTCGATGGAACGAACGTTCCGGGCGGCGAACTTTCGCTCGCTTTAGCGCGTTGACCTCCGACCACCCCGATTCCAGTGGAGCACTGATATGCCAGAGACCCCTACTCCTAGCACTGATCTCAACCGTGCTATTCGACATGCCAAGAAACAGGCCGATGAAGTGTCGGATGCCGCCCAAGCTCTCTCTAACCAAGCCGTCGACAGCGCCTCCCAGACCGCCGGTTCCTTTGAGAGGGCGTTGCGCAACACCATCGAAAAACAGCCTTATACGGCTGTAGCGCTCGCGCTCGCGCTCGGATGGCTGTTCGGCAGAATGCACCGCCCGCTTTGAAGTTTCGCAGTGGTTGAACATTTTTGGTCTTCTTCTCTAACCGCAATCCGGCTGGCACTGACCGACCAGGTGCGCCGCGCGGAGGCGTTGAAGGGCGCCGCTCAAAGAACTCGTTCTGTTACACATTTCTGCACGCGTTTTGCTGCGCTGCAAGTGTCCGCTGGTTGCCTTTAGCGGACATTGCGTGATGCACCAATAGAGTCTGCAAATCGGACCAAAGCGAACATCGACCGGGCGTCGCTCATCAACCGCATTGACGATGCGCGTCCTACCCCGCCTCGCGCAGCTTCACGGCGTCTTCCAAATCCACCGAGACGAGCTGCGAGACGCCGCGCTCGGCCATGGTGACGCCGTAGAGGCGGTTCATGCGCGCCATGGTGATCGGGTTGTGGGTGATGATGACGAAGCGGGTGTCGGTTGAGCGCGTCATCTCGTCGAGCAGGTCGCAGAAGCGCTCGACATTGTAATCGTCGAGCGGCGCATCGACCTCGTCGAGCACGCAGATCGGCGCCGGATTGGTGAGGAACACGGCGAAGATCAGCGCCAACGCCGTGAGCGCCTGCTCGCCGCCGGAGAGTAGCGACAGCGTCACCTGTTTCTTGCCCGGCGGCTTCGCCATGATTTCGAGGCCGGCTTCGAGCGGGTCGTCGCTCTCGATGAGCTGCAGCTCGGCATTGCCGCCGCCGAACAGCTCGACAAAAAGCTTCTGGAAATTCGCGTTGACCGTCGCGAAAGAAGTCAGCAGGCGCGCGCGCGCCTCGTGGTTGAGGCTGTGGATGCCCTGCCGCAGCCGCCTGATGGCCTCGACCAGATCGTCGCGCTCGGCGGTAAGCTTGCCGTGCTGCGCCTCAACCTCGCGCAGTTCCTGTTCCGCGAGCAGATTCACCGAGCCGAGGCGCTCGCGCTCGCGCCGGATGCGGTCGAGTCTGGCTTCGATTTCGCCGATTTCCGGCAGTTCAGCGCCTGCCTTGATCTCGGCCAGCTCCGCCGCCGCAGCCGGTTCGACATCGAGAAGGTCGCGGATTTCATGCTCGATGTCGGCGAGGCGGCGCTTGGCGCCGTCGCGGCGTTCCTCGGCGCGCGCGGCCTCGGTGCGGGCTTCGCCGACCGCTTCGAGCGCGACGCGCGCGGCCTTGTCGGCGGCGGCAAGTTCCGTCTCGGCCTCCGCCAGCCGATCGGCGGCGGCGCGGCGTGCGGCCGTGGCCGTCTCGATCTCGCCGATCAGAGCCTGGCGGTGGCCGGCGAATTTTTCCGGCGCGTTGCTGAGTTCGGTCCGCTCGCTCGTCGCCTCTTCGGTGCGCTGCCCGATGGTGGCGATCTGTGCCGCGGCGCTATCTTTCCGTTCGTCCCAGGCCCGGCATTCGGCGGCGATCGCCTGCAGCCGACGATCGGCGAGCTCGGCCTCGCGCGCGATCGCCTGCGCTTCGACCCGTATCTCGGCGAGCGCCCCGCGGTCCGTTGCAATCACGTCGTTGATGGTCGCGAGTTTTGCTTCGAGATCGGCGGCGGCGGGCAACGCGGCGAGAGCTTTCTCCGCGTCATTGCGCGCCGCCATCGCCTCGTCGCGACCGGCGCCGGTCCGTTGCCTCGCCTCTTCGAGTGCCGAGATGCGCGCCGCGTTGCGGCCGATCTCGCGCTCGGCGGCGGCGTGCGCCTCGCGTGCGCTATCGGTCAAGTGCTGGGCCGCGCGCCAGCGCGCGCGGGCCTCAACCTCCGTGGCCGCTGCTGCGGCAAGTGCGGCTTCAGCCGCTTCGACCACACAGTGCTTGGCCTCCACTTCGCCGCGGGCGGTCGCAAGTTCGCTCTCGATAGTCTGCAGGCGGCCACGTTCGGCGAGCCGGCGCGCCGCCCCGGTGGGAGCATGGGCGGCGATGGCAAAGCCGTCCCAGCGCCAGAAATCGCCCTCGCGCGATACCAGTCGCTGGCCGGGCTTGAGCATCGCCGCAAGGCTGGCTCCGTCGGCGCGCTCGACGACGCCGATCTGGGCAAGGCGGCGCGAAAGTTCCGGCGGGGCCTGCACAAAGCGAGCCAGCGCCACCGCGCCTTGCGGCAAGCCGGGATCGGACGGATCGAGCACCGCGCCGGCCCAACGCATCGGCGCGGAGTGATCCACCGGCGCATCGAGATCGTCGCCGAGCGCGGCGCCCAGCGCCTTCTCGTAGCCCTTGGCGACGGTCAGCGCATCCATCACCGGTGGCCAAAGATTTTTGTTCTCGAGCGCCAACAGCTTGCCGATGGTCTTCGCTTCGGTTTCCAGCCGTTGCACGCGGCGCTCGGCAGTGGCGAGCGGCGCCCGTGCGGCGTCGATTTCGTCTCGCGCCCGCGTGTGAGCGACTTCCGCCGCGCGCGCGGCGCTCTCCGCTGCGGCGAGCGCGACCTGCGCGGCCGCAAGCTCCTGGCCCAGTGCCGGCAAATCGGGTTCGCCGCTGCCGGTTGCGGCGAGGCCGGCTTCGATATTGGCGAGTTCCGCTTCGAGGCGTGTGGCGCGCTGTTCGTGATCGCGTAAAGCGGCCTGAAGCTGATTGCGGCGGGCCGTCAGATCGGCGAGCGCGCCGGTCAGCTCGGCAAAGGATTTCTCCGAGGCGACAAGTGCGGCGTCGGCTGCCGCGACGCGCCCATTGACGCCGGTCAGCCGCGCGGCGCTCGCCTGCGCTTCGGCCTTGAGCGTTTTCTCCTCGGCGCCGAGCCGGTCGAGCGCGGCCTCGGCGTCGGCTGCAAGCGTGTGCTCGCGCTGAAGGTCGGCCGCGCATTGCTCGAGCCGGCGGTCGAGCTCGCCGATCCTTTCCTTGGCGCGGGCCTCCTCGCGCTCGAGCGCCTCGCGCGCGATGAGGAGGCGCTGCAGCGCCGCGGCGGCCTTGGCCTCCGCCTCGCGCAAGGCGGGGAGGTCGGCCGCGACCAGCGTTTGCCGCGTCGTGGCTGCCGCCTGCTCGCCGGTGCGCGCGGCGACGACGCGGACGGCCTCGTCCTTGGTCCGCTCGGCATCGGCGACTTCAGCTCTCGCCGCAATCCAGCGCAAGTGGAACAGCAGCGCTTCGGTCCGGCGCACCTGGCCGGAAATGTTGCGGTAGCGCACCGCCTGCCGCGCCTGGGTCTTGAGCGCGGCGACCTGCGCGGCGAGTTGGCCGATGACGTCTTCGACCCGCGCCAAATTGTGCTCGGCGGCCCTGAGCCGCAGCTCCGCCTCGTGACGGCGCGCATGCAGTCCGGAAATGCCGGCAGCCTCTTCGAGCACGCGCCGGCGCTGGTCGGGTCGCGCCTGGATGATCTCACCGATGCGGCCCTGATGCACGAGAGCGGGGGAACGCGAGCCGGTCGAGGCATCGGCAAACAACACGGTGACGTCGCGCGCACGCACCTCGCGGCCATTGACGCGGAAGATCGAGCCCTGCTCGCGCATGATGCGGCGCGAGACTTCGAGCGTGTCGGTATCGTTGAACGCCGCGGGCGCCTTGCGATCGCTGTTGTCGATCAAGACCGCGACTTCGGCATGGTTGCGCGCCGGACGGTCGGCGTTGCCGGAGAAGATCACGTCGTCCATCTCCGCCGCGCGCATCGCCTTATAGGAGGCTTCGCCCATGACCCAGCGCACGGCCTCGACCAGATTGGACTTGCCGCAGCCGTTCGGGCCGACGACGCCGGTCAGTCCCGGTTCGATGTCAAAGTCGGTCGGTTCGATGAAGGACTTGAAGCCGATCAGGCGCAACCGCGTGAGCTTCATTCGCGTATTATGTCCATCTTCCCTGCCGCGGCGGCGAAGGGAATCATTGAAGGCTCACGCCAATTGGCGCGCGCCGCATGGTTTAAGTGCCGCATCGGCGCGGAGAATGAATCGTCGCGCCTGCGAGCGCAACGGGGCCGCCCGCGTTATCCATATTTTCGCGTTTGCAGGCCGATCCCAGCAGGCGCGGGGGCGGCGGCCTGAGCGAACTCCCGCGAGGCCAGAAAACCCTTACCCCTCCTTGAGATAGGGGTCGATCTCCTTGGCCAGCGCCTCGATCGATTGATCGCCGGTCAGCTTTTTTCCATTGACGAAGAAGGTCGGTGTGGAATTGACCCCGAGCTTCTCGGCGGCGCGGTCGCGCACCTCCTGGATGCCGTTGAGCACCTGCTGATTCGCCAGGCATCGATCGAACGACTGCTCGGTGAATCCGAGCTGCTTGGCGATCGCCTGGAGCGGTTCGATCGGCTTTTGCACGACCCAATCAGCCTGCTTGGCGAACAAGGTCTCCACAACCGCCATGAACCTGTCCTTGCCGGCGCAGCGCGCCAGCATGAAACCGGCGGCGGCGAGCGCATCGAGCGGGAATTCGCGGAAGATGAAGCGCACCTTGCCGGTGTCGATGTAACGCTTCTGCAGCTCCGGGAAGGTTTCAGTCGAGAAATGCGCACAGTGCGAGCAGGTCAACGAGGCATATTCGATGATGGTCACGGACGCCTTATCGGAGCCGAGAACGACATCTCCATCTGCGCCGGCCTTCGCCAGCTCCGCCAGGTCCGGCTCGGGCGCATCCGCTTTGGCCGGCCCTGTGAGGCCGGAGAGAACGGCACCCGCACTACCGGCGCTGGCGAGTGCAAAGATCGCAGTGGACGTGAAGAATTGGCGACGGGATAGCGTCAAGGGTCGACTCCTGGTTCGAGTGGTCGAAGAGGAAATCCTGCGGCACGAATGTGGCACCAGCCGGACATTCCGCCAAGGCCCCACGCCGTCGCAACAGTCACGGTCGCTTGATTGCGGTTCGCCACCGCCTCAGCCGCGCCGGACCGCCGCCCCGAGCCGCGCCAGCGCCTGTCGTAAATCGTCGTCTGCGATCTCCGGCATGCTCGCGGCAATACGCGCGGCCGCGGCGGGATCGGCAGCCGGAGCGGACTTGCGCAAGGCGTGCCGCAGCGGCGCCTGGCGCAGCGCGATGCGTTCGACGGCGCGCCAGCCAAGAAAGCGGTTGACACGCTCGCAGATGACGTTGGCGAGGTGCTGAATCTCCACCGCCGCCGGGCCCTCGACGCGCAGGACGAGCGTGCCCGGCGGTTGCCCCCTCCCTGACCCTCCCCCGCCGGCGGGGGAGGGACGGGAGGGGGAAGCGCCGCGCATCCACTGGATTTTGATGGGCTCACTGTGCGCCGAGATTTCCGCGCCGACGATCTCGGTCCAGCGCGTCACCAGCTCGGCCGACGCAAAACCCTGCCGCGTAAAAGTCTCGCCGACGACCTTGCCGAGGAGGTCGCGCAGGGGCTTGGCGAAAGAGCGGGAGGGCTTGTTCATCATGGAGTGCTCTGTCATCCCTCGACTATGCCTGTAGCAGCGAAGAGCGTCGGGCGACAGCGTGTGCAGCGCCGGGCGGCGAATTCATTCCCGCAACCCACCGCCTTGCTCGCCTGGTACGACCGCCATCGCCGGGCATTGCCGTGGCGCGCGGTGCCTCCCGAGCGCGGCGATCCTTACCGCGTCTGGCTCTCCGAAATCATGCTGCAACAGACGACGGTCAAGGCCGTCGCGCCCTATTACGCCCGCTTTCTCGCGCGCTGGGGCGATGTGCAAGCGCTGGCTTCCGCGCCGCTGGAGGAGATACTGAAAGCCTGGGCGGGGCTCGGCTATTATGCCCGCGCCCGCAATCTGCATGCCTGCGCCCGCGCCATCGTCGAGCGCCACGGCGGAGAGTTTCCGGCAAGTGAAACGGCGTTGCGCGCGCTGCCCGGTATCGGGCCTTATACCGCGGCCGCCATCGCCGCGATTGCGTTCGATGCGCCGGCGAGCCCGGTCGACGGCAATATCGAACGCGTGATCGCGCGGCTCTTTGCCGTCGCCGAGCCGCTGCCGGCGGTAAAACCCGAGCTGCGCCGGCGCGCGAGCGAACTGACCCCGCCGCGCCGCGCCGGCGATTTCGCGCAAGCGATGATGGACCTCGGCGCCACCATCTGCACGCCGAAGAAGCCGGCTTGCGCGCTGTGCCCCTGGAACGAAAGCTGCGCGGCGCACAAGCGCGGCGATGCGGAGACGTTTCCGCGCCGGGTTCCGAAACGCCAAGGCGCGCTGCGCCGCGGCGCTGCCTTTGTCGCGCGCCGGGCGGACGGATTTTTGCTCTTGCGGACGCGGCCGGCGAAGGGTCTGCTCGGCGCCATGACCGAAGTCC
This sequence comes from Xanthobacteraceae bacterium, assembly GCA_049522435.1. GTDB lineage: Bacteria > Pseudomonadota > Alphaproteobacteria > Rhizobiales > Xanthobacteraceae > BOG-931. Next base: position 13,412 of record JBEKNW010000066.1, on the reverse strand, counting down.
CGACCACGGAGTGGGTGCGGGACTTCGACGAAAATAAAGTGCTCGACGGCGCGCCACGCTTGGCCCTGGCCAAGCCGAGACGGCGCATTGCGTGGCGCCATCTTCCTGGCGTGGTGCGGCACGTGTTCACGCACTTCCCGCTCGAACTTATCGTCTATGCCGCCGAGTTTCCGGCGCGCACGCCGGCGCCGACGGGCATGCGCTGGGTCGCGCTCGCAGACCTTGCCGGTGAAGCGCTGCCCAGCGTCATGCGCAAGGTCGTGACGCATGCGCTCGGTATGTAGCCAGAGGAAGGAAGGTGGAGAGGCGCCGTTACCCCGCGCCCATCTGCGCGCGCACTTGCGCGCGCAGCGCGTCGATCACGGTCAGGCCCTGCGCCGTCTCGACGTGCCAGAAGGTCCAGCCGTTGCAGGCTTCGAGGCCTTGCGCCAGGGCGCCGATCCTATGGATCGAGCCGACCGCCTCGCCGAGCGCGATGGCGCCGTCGGCGCGAACGAGCGCGCAGTGCCGCTTTTTGGCGTCGACGAGCTTGATGCCGGGCGCCACGAGGCCGCGCTCGATCAGCGCTGCGAACGGCACGCGCGGCGCCTCGCGCGCGGTCATGAAAGCGGCGAGCGCCGGCTCGGGCAATGGCTCCGCGGCGGCGATGCGCGCTTCGGCAGCGGCGGCGTAATCCGCGTGGCGCTCGATGCCAATAAAACGGCGGCGCAGCCGGCGCGCGACCGCCCCGGTCGTGCCGGTGCCGCAGAACGGGTCGAGCACCAGATCGTGCGGTCGCGATGCCGCGAGGATGGCGCGCGCGAGCAGCGCCTCCGGCTTTTGCGTCGGATGCAGCTTCTTGCCGTCGCGCCCCTTGAGCCTTTCCTCGCCGGTGCACAGCGGGATCAGCCAATCGGAGCGCATCTGGATATCGTCGTTGCCGGCTTTGAGCGCTTCATAATTGAACGTATAATTCCTTTTCGCCGCGTCGCGCGCCGCCCAGATCAGGGTCTCGTGCGCATTGGTGAAGCGGCGGCCGCGAAAATTCGGCATCGGGTTCGATTTGCGCCAGACGATGTCGTTCAAGATCCAGAAGCCGAGGTCCTGGATGAGCGCGCCGACGCGGAAAATGTTGTGGTAGGAACCGATGACCCAGAGCGTGGCGTTCGGCTTCATCAGGCGGCGGCAGGCGGTGATCCAGGCGCGGGTGAAATCGTCGTAGGCGGCGAAGCTGACAAACTTGTCCCAGTCGTCGTCGACGGCATCGACGCGCGAATTATCGGGACGTTTGAGGTCGCCTTGAAGCTGCAGATTATACGGCGGGTCGGCGAAGACGAGATCGACGGAAGCGGCGGGGAGTCTTGCCATCTCGGCAACGCAATCGCCGACCAGGATGCGCGCGGATGGAGCGGACTCAAGACTCACGCGGGGCGCCCTTACGGACGCCCCGCGACGCGACACAACCATGACTCAGAACTCTGACTCAGGCGACGCGATCGGCGACGCGGGACCTACAACCGATGGACAGGATGATGCCCGGCCAAGGTAAAGATCGGCTTAATCGCAAGGCGTCGCTACTAGGCAATAAATGCCGGGAAACACTTGGTTAATCGCGCGTGACAGGTTGCAACTTGTTGACCTGAAATGACCACCTCTAATCGGCGAGCACTGCAAACCGCCTCGGCCATCGGCGGCGACCGCCTCTGCTAAAACAGACGCAGGGCTATGTCGTGCCCGACGCCTTCACCGATGGCACCTCCGAACAGCGCAATCGTTGGTTCTCGAACGGCTTTCATTCGGGCCGGGTCGCGGCCTGCGATACGATGTCAGCAGGCCCGCTTTAGTGTAGTATCCCGCTCATTCCCGCGTAGGCGGGAATCCAGCAGCAACGCACTGGGTCCCCGCCTGCGCGGGGACGAGCGGATGATCTGGTTGCGTAAAGGTGTACCCATGCCCGGGCTTGACGAGACCAAGGAGTTCGTGCCGCTCAAGATCGCGGTGCTCACAATCTCCGACACGCGCGATATGAAGGACGACAAGTCGGGGGCGCTCTTGGTGCAGCGCATCGTCGCCGCCGGCCATTTCATCGCCGAACGCAGCATCGTGACCGACGACATCGAGGCGATCCGCGCCCGCGTCAAAGCCTGGATCGCCGATCCGGTGATCGACGTGATCATCACCACGGGCGGCACCGGCTTCACCGGCCGCGACGTCACGCCGGAAGCCGTCGAGCCGCTGTTCGACAAGAAGATGGACGCCTTCTCGGCGCTGTTCCTGGTGGTGAGCTTCCCCAAGATCGGCACCTCGGCGATTCAGTCGCGCGCGACCGCCGGCGTTGCCGGCACCACCTACATCTTCTGCCTGCCGGGCTCGCCCGGCGCCTGCAAGGATGCCTGGGACGAAATCTTGGTGCATCAGCTCGATTACCGTTACGGGCCATGCAATTTCGTCGAGATCATGCCGCGGCTCGACGAGCATTTACGCAGGCCGAAGGCGGAAGGCGCCACGGTTTAATCTTTCCTGCCCCGCGATAGCGAGGAAGGGGGACCGCCCGAAGGGCGGTGGAAGGGGCGCGGGCCTCGAAGCTCGTGCAGTCGTCAAAGATACGGTCTTCCAGCACGCTCGTGACTCCCTCGCCCCGCGCGCGGGGAGAGGGTGGGGTGAGGGGACCTCTCCGCCGGGCTCAGAGTTTCAGCGCTCAGACTCGCTGAGAGGCCCCCTCACCCTCGTTCGCTCCGCTCGCTCGACCTCTCCCCGCGCGGCGGGGAGAGGTGAAAAAAGCAAACTCGTTCCCGCGACGCCTACGCGCCCGAGTTATGCCAACGCCATTCGCAAAAACCTTCCCCGGAGCAGGATCGCGTCACACCTAGACCGGCGGTGGGACCGGCTTTCGGCTCGATCATGCTACTGCGTTTTGTTTGAGCATGATCTTTTCGGAAAACCGGTATCCACTTTTCCGGATCATGCTCGGCAAACAAAAGGGAAGCGGAACGCCGGCAGGCGCATTAGTCCAAACCTCCGCGCCTTACGGGCGCGGCTCGCGCGAAGCGTCGCGCGCTCGCCTGTCGGCGTTCCACCACGGCGCTTGCTGCAGCGAACCAACGCCGCAGCTCAGCTCCAGAACGCGCTTCCTGGGACGTGGCTAAAGAGCGGGCGTTACCCGCCCCCGCCTGTCCCAGTCCAGCGACTAAGTCGCAGACCGGTCATCATGCCGGCCGGGCGTCTTCCCGAAGCCGCCCGGGAGCGGAGGTGACGAGCCCCCGCCCGCGGGAACCGCTCCCGCTCCGTCAGCCAGTGTCGCCGGCTGACGTCCTTTAGGTGAGCGAGATTCGCGGCTTGTAACTGAACTAGGGACGGATGTCAAGGGAAATGTCACTACGTCGGAGACGCAAGGCAGCCGGATTGGGGGCGAAGGCGAATGGCGAAAGGAGTAAAAGGAATAGGAGTACGGAAAGGTTGTCGAGGTCAGCCGCGTACGGGCGGGTGGTAACGGAATCATCTTGGCCGCAAGAGCGCACAGCGCATCGCTCTTTCCGCGCCCCTTGTGGGCTCGGAAAGAGCGATTTATTGCCGTGGCTTCCCTACCGATTTCCCCGTGGTAGGTTATCCACGTCTCCGGACGTTCGCGGGCGCAGGCCGTGGCTTCCCTACCGATTTCCCCGTGGTAGGTTGAACGAAGATACCGCATGCTGAACATCCCCGCCGTGGCTTCCCTACCGATTTCCCCGTGGTAGGTTCAACGTCGACGATGATGCCGCCGGAATACTGCCGTGGCTTCCCTACCGATTTCCCCGTGGTAGGTTACATGCCGGCGATGAAAGCAATAGGGCTGCGCCGTGGCTTCCCTACCGATTTCCCCGTGGTAGGTTCCGATTAGTCGGACGTGTCTTCGGATCTTCAGCCGTGGCTTCCCTACCGATTTCCCCGTGGTAGGTTAGGAGCGGTACAAAGTGCTGGAATCGCTCTGATTTCCGCCTGAGGCTTCAGGCGGAAATCAGAGCAGAACCAATTGTTGGGGCGCTTTTTTCTCACTGAATGTGGCCTCGCCGAGCATGAGCTTCATGCGCGCGTACTGCTTGTCGGTCACCTGAAGCGTACGCACGCTGCCGCGCGGCGGCAAGTTTTTCGTCACGCGCCGGTCGTGTTTGTCGGCGGCGTCGTCGCCGCGGCAGACGCGCGCGTAGACCGACCATTGCAGCATCATAAATCCGTCGTCCTTGAGAAAGTTGCGGAATTTCGTGGCCCAGCGCCGGTCGGCCTTGGTGCCGACGGGAAGATCGAAAAACACAAACATCCACACGTAACGCACCTCCTCGCTTTTCATGGCGCCCGTTCCAGCACCGGCAGTTCGAGCAGCGACGCCTTCTCGTGTTCCAGCGCGCGTACGAGACTGGCCGCCGCCATCTCCGCCGCGACCAGCAACGACACCTCGCCGTCGCCGACCTTGGCATCGACAAGCAGCGCGCCCGCCATGGCGCGGCGGTCGTCGAGCGAAAGCTCGCCGTTCTTGTTCGCGCCATCGCCGCAGGTTTTGCGCGCCAAGAGATCGACGAAGGGACGGAACGGCTCGACGACATCGTCGGCGAGATTGAAGGCGTTGGCCGCGCCGTCGTGCTTGAGACCGAACGCGGGCAGAAAGCCCGAGGCCACTAGCGCGCGGGCGACGCCGGCACGCACCACGGCATAGCCGTAGTTCAAGAGCTTGTTGCGGCGGTCGCCGCCGTCGTTGCGGATGAAATCGTCGAACAGCCGCCCCCAGTAGAACCGCGCTGCGCGCGCTTCCACATTGTCGGGATCGTCCGGCTCCACATGGCGGGCGATTTCCCTGAGCGTCGCCGCATCGCCGTGGTTGAGCGCCGCCAGCGCCCCGGCCTGATTGGAAATTTTCGCGCGCACCAGGGCCTGCCACAGGCGCTTCTTGACGCCGTCCTTCGCTTCAATCTGCAGCTTCGCCACCGCGCCCTGCCGGTGGTGGCGGTGAAACGGCAGGGTAAGTCCGCACGGCGTGTGGCGTTCGTCGGTGAACACCAGCGCGATGCCCGCCTCCATGCAGGCCGCCATCAGCGCGCTGGTGAGCGACGCCTGCGGCGTGTCGATGACGATCCATGCAATATCTTCCAGCGCGAGGCGGACTTCGCCCGCGTCCTGCTTCACGCACACCTGATTGTCCGCGAGCGACAGCCGCGCGGCTTGCGTCAGGTGCAGGCCTTTCCACGCCATGTCCGCACCTCACGCGATACTTCGAACCTGCGGCCGAGACGGTCGATGGTGAATTTTTTCAATGACGACAGAGTCTTGACGCCGATACCTTTTCGAATTTCATCATTCGTTACCTGCGGCGAAACAGTGACTGCACCAGTGTTGCGGTCAAGGCTTCGAAAGTATCCTTCAATTGCTTCACCATCTGACTTAACAATTTCTAAGAACGACATCGAATAAAGCGACCAAAGAAACTCTGAGTTCGCGTCAAGTGGCGCCCATTCAGACTCTTCTCCTCCACCTTTCACCGCATGATCTGGCGGCTCCTCCATCGTGGCGATTTGATGCGGGTAGATCGGGATGACGTAGAACTCCCACTTGCCCTTCTTGTTCTTTTTTCGAAACACATCCACTCGCGCCATGTCACCGCGATCGACCGCGCCGCCACTTAGCTCGATCGCGACCTTCTTGTCGGTTGCAACACGCACCTTGCGGATAATGTCGCCCTTGGGAGAGCGCGGCAGATCGTCCTTCGGTTTTCCTTTCCCGATCCATGCACGCAAGGATTCCACCATTTCGTCGCGCAACCTCTTTGGGTCGGCGATATTGCCGTAGGGAGCGGGAATGGGAATTTTGTCGAGGTCGCTCTCCTTGAAGCCTTTGTCTGTAATTAGTTTTCGTTCATAGACAATTTTTTCGCCGTTGATTTCACTGGGCGTCTTATTGACCAGCTTTTTCCCGTCAGCCCCACGAACTTGCCTCACCGTCGCGTCGTGCGCCTTGCCGCGCGCGCGGTGGCGCTCGGCGCGAGAAACAAACACGCCGCCGGTCCCGTTCTCGCCTCGCACCGCGCGTTCGACATCGATTCGAAAGCCGGGCCACGGCTGGTTGCAATGAAAAATATCGTCCTGTCGTCCTTCCTTCTCCCGTTGCTGGACTTCCTTCGTAAGAAGTTGCAACAGACTTTCCGTCGTCGCCGCCAGCACCAGCGCATCGACGGCATGATGGCGGTCGTCCGGTACGCGCTCGCCATTTTCCTTCTTCAGTCCTTCCAGCCCCCACGCGCGCCGGAGCTTCGACGTGATTGCGCCGGGGCGGGTGCGGACTTGTCGCCCGCTTCGTTCCGTGAAAATCCACTTGAGGCAGTCCTTTTTTAATTCTTCTGCGAGCAAACTTGTCGCCCATTGGGTGTCAGTCAGATTGCGCCTCTTGAATTTATCTTCAATTTCAGAGCTTATTTTACCGATCAGAAAAAACTTTCGTTTTCTCCGCTTTACTTCTTTTAGCCCATCTACGCGCGCCTGATATTCAAGCCAGTCCTCCTCCGATTTATCTGCCTTAAACCACTCGAATGGTGTGCGCCCGCCTTTGTCCTGATTGGCCTTGGTCGTGCACAGTGTCTTGTTGATGTAGGAATCGTCGCCGAACCGGCTCCACGGCAGGATGTGATCGACCTGATAACGGGTGTCGTTGGCGGCGACGCCTTTGGGATCGATTGCGTCGCCGGAATAAATGCACTTGAAATTCTGCTCCTTGGCGAGTTCGTAGCGCAGCAGTTCGTCGTCGCTCGGCGCGCGGCCCAAATGTTCCGCCGCTTCGCCACGCCGCTTTTCCTTCTCGGCGGTGCGTTTTTCAATCCCGTCTTGAATTTCCCGGCGTTCCTCGGCGCTCTTGCCTACATCGCGGGCAAGCTCGATATGGACCAGATCGATGGGGCCGTATTCGCGCGCCACCGCGCGGATTTGCTTGATCGCCTCGCCGAAAGCCTTGCGCGTCACCGGGCTGCCGATTTCCGTGAGTTGAACGGACGGTCTTGTGGCATGGTCGTAGCCGACCCGCGCGCAAGCGTCCGAGTAAACCAGCCCCTCGCGCAAACCGGGAACGATGTTGCGGCAGGCAAGCGCGGAGATATGCGCCGCCCTGGTGAAATCCTTGAACTCGCCCTTGGCCGCCGCGTCGAGCAGGCATTGCACGATCACGGCGTCGAGGCCGATTTCGTCGAGGCCCTTGCGGATCGAGTCCATGTCCTCCCGGAACGACAGCACTTCGGCGATGCGGTCGAGCTTGTCCGGTGTCTTGATCAGCGATTGCCACGGCGCGTCGCCAAGCGCGTCTTTCAGCGTCTTGGTGCCATAGGCCGCGCCGCCAGTACGCGCGGCAACATCGAGTTTGCTTTCCTTGTCCTTCGGGATGCCGGCGAAGCGCGCGTTGGGGTCGAGGTCGAGCGTCTCGCGCAACGAACCGAAAGTGATGGTCTTCTTGGTTTCGCCGAATCCTTTCGAGGCCAGCGCGATTTCTTCCTGCGTTAGCGGTCGTTCAACCCGGCCTACTGAAATCTGCAAATGCGCAAGACGTTGAAGAAAGCGAAACAGCTCAAACGACGGCGCGCGCCGAGCGGTGCGCAATTGATCAGGCTCGAACAGACATTTGCCGACGAGCTTTTCGCTGTCCTGCAACGGGCGTTGGCTGAAAGCCGTCTCGGAAAATGTTTTTGCCAGATCGTCCGTCGCCGCCGCGTTTCCAAAGCGCCGTTGGGCGGAAACAATCTTTCGCACTTCATCTTCAAGATCGGAACGTTTCGCTGTATGTGAATAGTCCTTGTCTCGATTGCGTTTGCGGTCGACGAATCTTTCGTCCGTCGCCATCATTTGCCCGAATGTACGTCCCATCAGGAGGTCCCGCGTGGCCTCCATCGCCTTTTTCATTTTCGAAGTTTCGTCGGCGGCGTTGGCCCCGGCCTCGCGCTTGGAATTCGAACGGAAGCCGCGATGTCGCGCGATGTGTCCGAGCACCACGGCAAGCTCGTCGTTCGTCAGCAGGCGATCGTATGCGACGGCGCGCAAGGTCCACGGCGTAATGGGCGGATGCGTGCCTTTCGGCGAAACGCGCCGCAGCGCCTCGTGCAACGCCTCGGTGGTGGAATCCGGAAGCAATCCGTTTCCGTGAAGCAGCTTGCGGACCTTGTTCATCCGCTGCCGCCGCCGCCGGATCACACGCCGCGCGCCCCGAGCCGCCCGCCGCTGCGCGCTTTTAGGGTCGCCGGTCTTGTCCACCAGCGGCGCATCGAAGCAGCGGACACCGGTGGCGATGGTGTCGCCCTCGTTCTCACCCGCCTCGATCACTGCCCAACCGCACGAGGCGATGCCGAGGTCGATGCCGAGGATACGCTTACGTTCCCCCATCGAGGTACCCCAACGCCACTGTACACAACCGAAAGATGATTATTGACGAGATCGTACTTAGATTCAATAATGTTCGCGTTAGGGGAAATCGGTTGGAAAGCCACGGCAAAGTGGTTTACCACTGAAGGATGCCGGAAATGACCGGCCTTTGACCCTCCGATGGCAACATTGGAGGGAATTCCTTTTTTTACAGGTCGATTCGGCCGGAAAGCCGATTCAAGGTCGCGGACAACATTCAAGCGCGTAGGATGGGTGGAGCGAAGCGATACCCATCATAGGGCGACGAGGATCAGTGATGGGTTTCGCAAGAGCGGAACCCATCTTACGGCCCTTTTGCCGGCCGCGCTCGGTGGCGCTGCGGTTTAGCTTGCTACCGGGCTTGCAGCGAAAGCGCTGGCGGCGAGCATGACGATCCGCCGCCGGCCGATGCGACGCAACAGGTCGGCGTCGGGATCGGCGGCAGTCTCGGAATGGCCGCCGATTTGGTCGTAAAACTGCTTCGAGATGACCAGGCCCTGCCCGGCACGTGGTTTTGCTCCGAGCGCGGCGGCAACGAGCGACAACGCCTCGCGCAGCGTCGGCTGCGCCGGAGTTCCGCGCCGGAACGTGGCCGCGCGGGGCTCCGGCGAAGGTTGCTCGACAAAGCGCCTTGCCTCGCCGGTCCAGGCCGCATCGAGGATGGTTCCGGGCCGCAGAAATAGCAGCCAGGGCGCGCGCGCCGATGCCGCCGCCGCTTTCAGCCGCCGGCCGAGCGGGCCTTCCAGCAGCAGAAAATTGCACCCGGCGACATCGGCGATCGCCGCTGTCTCGTCGCGGGAGCCGGCGTCGGCGATCAATACTTCGCTAATGAGGCCGGCCGTCGCGCCCGGAACGAGTGCGGCCAAGGTCGGCACCAGGGCCCGTTCCGAATCGCGTGTCGCGATGATGACGCTCAGCATTTGTTGCGCGACCGTGCCACGCCGCCGATCGTCGGCAGCGGAGGAAGTAGCCGTCCGCTGCCCATTAGCAAATTATGCGCAGCGACTGCACGCGCGAGAAGTCGCGATCATGGGTCACCAGAGCGGCGGCATTGATCGCGAGAGCGCTTGCTGCTTGGACGGCGTCTGCCAGCCCGAGGCGGAGCGAAGCCCGCAATCGCGCGGCACTTTCTGCGATGTCGACGTCAAGTTCAATCGGCTGCCATGATTCGAGGATGGCGCGGTAACGCCGCGCCAGCGCCTCGTTGGCCGCCTGCAATGGGCCGGTCAACACCTCGACGATGGTGACGGTTGTTACGGCGAAGCGCAGGCGTCCTGCCGCATGCGCCGCAAACAGCGGCTCGAAGCGCGGCCCGTATTTCGGATGAGCCTCGAGCAGGTAAATGATTGGCGCCGAATCCAGCAGGAGTAAGGCCTGCTCCGGCAGATCCGCGAAATCTAGCGGCTCCATTCGTCACGCAATTTGCGCAGCGTATGGGTGCTGTCCTTGCCCCATAGTCCGCGGCCGGAACCTGCCAGAGGCAGCAGCGGTTGTTGGCGCACGGCGGAGCCGTACGCTTCGATGGGCACCAGCGCCGCCACAGCTCGACCATGCCTGGTGATGATTGTCGATTCACCCTTTTCAGCCGCTTCGAGAAGATCGGGAAGCTGATTGCGCGCTTCTTCGGCGCCCTTGCGTCGCGTTGTCGTCATGGCCATCTCTAGATAAACCGTACGGTACTGTACAGAATTCTGTCAAGTTCCAATTCGTCTTCACGGAGATTTGTTCTTGTTATGTTCGCATATGGAGATTAGGTTGACGCCATGACTCGCACGTCCGCCTTGAGACGCCCGCCGGCGCCGCTGCCCTCCGCGCCGGCGGGCGAGTTGGGAACCGCCGTCGAACGCGAGCGCCGGCGCGGTCGCGGTACGCAGTCGAACGCCTCCGGGCGTTACGAGCCGGTCGCGCGCATTGCCTTCGACGACGGCTGGCAAGGCCTGGAGGAGCTGCCGCCGTTCAAGACCAGCGTCACGGTCGACGCGACGCGGAAAATCATCACCCGCAACGATTCCCCCGACCTCTCCTTCGACCGTTCGATCAATCCCTATCGCGGCTGCGAGCATGGCTGCGTCTATTGCTTCGCGCGGCCGACCCACGCCTTTCTCGGGCTGTCGCCGGGTCTCGACTTCGAATCGAAGCTGTTCGTAAAACCCAACGCGCCGGAATTGCTCGAACGCGAATTGTCGGCGCCGGGCTATGTGCCGAAAATCATCGCCATCGGCACCAATACCGATCCTTACCAGCCGATCGAGCGCCGTCATCAGATCATGCGCCGCATCCTCGAAGTGCTGGAGCGCGCCGGCCATCCGGTCGGCATCGTGACCAAATCGGCGCTGGTGCTGCGCGACCTCGACATTCTTGCGCGCATGGCCAAGCGCGATCTCGTCAAGGTGGCGATCTCGGTGACGACGCTCGATGCGAATTTGGCGCGCACCATGGAGCCGCGCGCCTCGACGCCGCCGCGCCGGCTCGACGCATTGCGGCAATTGGTGCGCGCGGGTGTGCCGGCCTCGACGCTGGTCGCCCCGGTCATCCCGGCGCTCAACGATGCCGAGATCGAACGCATTCTCGAAGCCGTGGCCGCGACCGGGGTGCGCCACGCCGGCTATGTGCTCCTTCGCCTGCCGCTCGAAGTGCGCGATCTGTTCCGCGAATGGCTGATAGCGAATTTTCCCGACCGCTACCGCCACGTGTTCAAGCTCATCCGCGACATGCGCGGCGGCAAGGACTACGATTCCACCTTCGGCGCGCGCATGACCGGCTCGGGCCCCATCGCCTGGATGATCGGCCGCCGCTTCGAGGTCGCCTGCGAACGGCTCGGCTTCAACTTAACGAAGGTGAAGACCACGACCGAGCATTTTTGCCCGCCGCGCCCGGCATCGGAGCAGCTCGATTTGTTTTAAGATTGTAGCCCGGGTTGAGCGAAGCGAAACCCAGGGTGGCGATTGGGCCGGTCGATCGTTCCCGGGTTTCGCTTTGCTCATCCAGGCTACGATCGGCGGACCGCTATGATAACGTAATTGCATGCCCAAACGCTTGCATACTCGCTCTCCATCGAATTCCACGAGGACGAAGGCGGTTATCTCGCCTGCTTTCCGGCGCTGCCCGGATGCCATACCTGGGGCGCGAGCTACGAAGAGGCCGTCAAGAACGCCGAGGAGGCACTGCTCGGCTACCTTGAGGCTGCAGAAAAACGGCGAGGCGATCAATAACCACGGCAATAGATGTTTACCATCATCCTGAGGCGCGAGCGGAGCGAGCCTCGAAGGATACGGCCCGGGCGTCTCGGCCGCATCCTTCGAGGGCCGCGGAGCTTGTCATCGGGCCGGCCACTTCGGGCCGGACCCGTTGGCGGCCGCCTCAGGATGACGGGAATTACATGAGTTGCTCCCAAGCGCCGGCCGTGTGAGATCGAGCGACTCGCCGGCGGCGGCGTGTCACTTCATCTCCGTCTTCTCCGCGCAATCCTCCGCTAGAATCATCCGCGTTGCGCATCGCGCGGCGGCATGGTCAACATGCGATCCATGAGTCGCAATGGAAGCGGAACCAAGGCCCCGCGGTTGCCGCTCGACGAAGAGGTTCTCCGGCCGACGTTCCGTCGCGAGCGCTCGGCGCTCAAGCGCGGGGTGTGGCCGGTGGCCGGCTGCGACGAAGCCGGGCGCGGGCCGCTCGCCGGGCCGGTGGTCGCCGCCGCCGTCATTCTCGATCCCGATAACGTTCCCCGCGGCCTCGATGATTCGAAAAGGCTCACGCCGGAACGGCGCGAGGTGCTCTATGAGCGCATCTGCGCGCGGGCGCAGGTCGCGGTGGCGATGGCGCCGCCGGCGCGTATCGATCGCGACAACATTTTGCGCGCGTCGCTCTGGGCGCTGGCGCGCGCGGTCGCCTCGCTGCCGGTCAAACCGCGTTTCGTCTTCGTCGACGGCCGCGACCGCATCGATGCCGGCTGCGACTGCGAGGCCGTCATTGGCGGCGACGGACTCATCGCTTCGATCGCCGCCGCCTCGATCGTCGCCAAGGTGACGCGCGACCGGCTCATGACCTGCCTCGGCGCCGCGCATCCGGGCTATGGCTTCGAGCGCCACATGGGCTACAGCGTGCCCGAGCACTTCGCCGCGCTCGACCGGCTCGGCCCGACGATCCATCACCGCCGCTCATTCTCGCCGGTCGCGATCGCGCTTGGCGAGCCGGGCGCCGATGCGGATGATCTCGTCGCCGGCATATTGCCTCTCTAGCTGCCCGGCCGTATACGCACGCCGTTCCGGGTAAGGCCTAAATCGGGACCGAACTTCGCCGACCGGAGTTGGCCGACCGGACTTGGCCGATCGGATTTGGCGATGAGTTGCGAAGAATATCGCGCGAGGCCCGATGTTCCACGTACCCCTCTACATTGAAGGCCTGCGTTCGCGTCCGCTTCTGGTGTTCTGGCTGGCAACGCTGGCGCAAGCCGCGCTGTGGATCCTGGTGCCGCTCTTGTTCTACGCCGCGCCGCCGGGCGATCTGGCGCAGCTGCTCGCAATCGGCCACGAATTCCCGCTCACCGGCGGTTTCGGCCCGCCGCTCGCTTACTGGCTCGCGGAGATTGCGTTTCGCGGGGCCGGCCTGTTCGGCGTCTATGCGTTGTCGCAGATTTGCGTGATCACGACCTATTGGTGCGTGTTCGCGCTCGGCCGCGCCATCGTGGGTCCGGCGCATGCCGCCATGGCGGTGTTGCTGATGGTCGGCATTTCGCTGTTCACGGTGCCGTCGCCGAACTTCGGCCCGTCGATCCTTGCCATGGCGCTGTGGGCGGTGGTGCTGCTGCATTACTGGCAGGCCGTGATGGGGGGGCGGCGGCGATCCTGGTACGCGCTCGGCGGCGCGGCGGCGCTCATCCTGCTCACCACGGACGCCGCGCTGATCCTGCTCGGAGCGCTCGCAGTGTTCACTGCGGTCACCGAGCGTGGACGCACAGCCCTCGAAGCGACCGAACCCTGGATCGTCGCGGTCGCGCTCGTCGTTTTCCTGTTCCTGCACCTGATCTGGCTCGAAGGC
>JBEKNW010000065.1:0-21755 GCA_049522435.1 Xanthobacteraceae bacterium | reverse complement strand
GGACGCGGGCGACTAGTACCCACTTTCATAGAAACGTGATTCGCGCGGGCAGTGAATTCGAGAGTCGGATGAGACACTTGTTCGCATCGTTGCCTGCGCGGATTGGTGATTCCGGGTACTAGTGCGTCGTCGGCGTGCTCTGGCTATGACGGCTGGATGAGCGGCGCGGTTGCGGCGCCGGAGCAGGCGGAGCTGCTTGCGGCGGCGATGAAACCAACTGCGCGTCGGCAGGGGCCTGATCCTTCTGATCGGTTTCGATCAGTCGCAGGCGCGCGACGTTCTTCTGATGCTGTTCGTAAGTTTCCGCGAAGGTATGACCTCCGGTGCCGTCGGCCACGAAATAGAGCTCGCGCGTGCGCGCCGGATTGGCGGCCGCCTCAAGCGAAGCGCGGCCCGGATTGGCGATCGGCCCCGGCGGCAATCCGTCGATCTGGTAGGTGTTGTACGGCGTCGGTTGATCTATTTCGCTCTTCATGATCGGCCGCCCGAGCGTAGCTTTGCCGCCGACCAGCCCGTAGATAATGGTCGGGTCTGATTGCAGCTTCATCTTCTGTTTCAGCCGGTTGGCGAATACGGCGGCGACCCGCGTGCGCTCCTCGGGCTTGCCGGTCTCCTTCTCGACCAGGGAGGCGAGAATGACGAGCTGATCCGGTGTCTTGATCGGCAGATCGGGCAAGCGGCGGTCCCAGATTTCCTTGAGCACACGCTGCTGCGCCTGTTGCATGCGTTGGATCATCTGTTCGCGCGTCACACCGCGGGTGAAATTGTAGGTATCGGGCAGGAGGCTGCCTTCGCGCGGGATTTCCTTGATGTTTCCGCTCAGTACGTCGTCGTCCAAGAGTCGTGCGACGATCTGCTCGGAGGTCAAGCCTTCCGGGATGGTGAGCTGATGCGGCACCACTCGGCCCTCGATGATGGTCGCGACCACGTCGCGCAAGCTGGCGTGCGCCTTGAACTGATATTCGCCGGCCTTGAGGTCTTCGCGCGCCTTGAGCACGAGCACGCCGCCAATGAACACCCAGGGCTGATCGATGACGCCTTCATGCATGAGGACATCGGCGATATCGCGGATGCCGGAGCCGCGCGGGATATTGACGATGCGATCCTCCGGTAACAGACCCTGAGCTTCGAATCGCTGCTTGCCGATGACGAGCGCGATGCCGGCCACGATTGCCACCAGCACGAAGATGCTGATGATGGCGTTGCCGATGATGACAAAAGGATGCCGCGCACTCTTGGAGCGGCGGGTCGGCATCTCGACGGTGTCAGGCTCGAGCGCCGTTCGCGGGCTGCGTGGCGTGATATGTTTGGGATTTTTGGAACCCATAGGAGCCGTGCCAATTCCGTTCACCAGCCGCTCCGATAGGGGCGGATATGGCTCGCCCGCGCCCGGCACGGCTCTTCCGGTCTCCCCCGAATATGGCACAGATGCACGCGTAGATGCGGGCTCGCTCGCCGAGGGGCGCGCCGCCGGCGGCTCGGCCGGCGCACGTTGGCGCGCCGTCGAGGCGGCGAGCGGCGCCCCGCCGCTCCCATTGGTCGGCCGCTCCGATGCGCCCTTGAGCGGTTTCTCGGCGCCCGCCGCGGCGGGACGTGATTTTTGCGCGACGGAGGTGTTTTGTCCGGAGGTGATCGCGCTCGGTCCACCGCCAGGTGTCCGCGGCGGCTGCGGCTCTGCTGGGCGCGGTGATTTCGTTGCGATTGAGGATTGTCGTTCCGCTGCAGGCGCTCCGCCGCGCGTATTCGGCTCAGGTTTGTCCGCGGCGCGCGCCGGTGCCGCACGCTGACGTTCGCCGGCGCGGTCGCTGCCCTTGGGCGGTGGATCGGAGCTGGTCACCGCCGCATATCCACTTTTGCACTATGCATGATCAGCGAAAAGGTGAGCCCCCCCGCCCAGCGAACCGAATGGTCGCCGATTCTCCCGCATCCGCCCATAGATATGATAATGGGCTTGCAGTGAATTGCAGGCGAGTGCGGAGCAAATATGGCGAAATGGTGATGGGCAGCACACTAATCCGGCACCCGGCAGAACACGAGTGAGGCATTGGTGCCGCCGAATCCGAACGAGTTCGAGAGCACAACATTGACCGAGCGCTGGCGCGGCTTGTGCGGCACGAGATCGATGGCGGTGGCGACGGAGGGGTTGTCGAGATTGATGGTTGGCGGCACCACCTGATCGCGGATTGCGAGCAGGCAGAAGATCGCCTCGACCGTGCCGGCTGCGCCAAGCAGATGACCGATCGAGGACTTCGTCGATGACATGCTGATACGGCCGCCTGCATTGCCGACCAGCCGCTCAACGGCCTTGAGCTCGATCTCGTCACCGAGCGGCGTCGAGGTCCCGTGAGCATTGATATAGTCGATCTGCCCGGGCGAAATGTCGGCGCGGCGGATCGCCGCCTTCATGCAGCGCAGCGCGCCGTCGCCGTCCGGGGCGGGGGCCGTGATGTGGAACGCGTCGCCCGAGAGGCCGTAGCCGATAAGTTCGCCATAGATGCGGGCGCCGCGCCGCTTCGCATGGTCGTACTCTTCGAGCACCACTGCACCCGCGCCTTCGCCCATCACGAATCCATCGCGGTCGCGGTCATACGGTCGCGAGGCGCGTTCGGGTGTCGCGTTGAATCCGGTTGATAACGCCCGACACGCGGCAAATCCGGCGAGCGAGATGCGGCTGACGGGCGACTCCGTGCCGCCAGCCACCATCACGTCGGCGTCTCCGAGCGCAATAAGTCTGCCGGCATCACCGATGGCGTGAGCGCCGGTCGAGCACGCGGTGACCACGGCATGATTGGGGCCCTTCAGCGAATGCGCGATCGATACGTAGCCCGAGGCGAGATTGATGATCCGGCCCGGGATGAAGAATGGCGACACCCGGCGCGGACCGCGGTCGCGCAAGAGCAGGGCTGTTTCCGCGATGCCTTCAATGCCACCGATGCCGGAGCCGATCAGCACACCGCTCGTAATCTGTTCTTCGTACTCGCGCGGGTGCCAATCGGCGTCATCGAGCGCCTGCGTCGCCGCGCCCATAGCATAGAGGATGAAGTCGTCGACCTTGCGCCGTTCCTTCGGTTCCATCCACTGATCGGGATTGAAGGTGCCGTGCGAGCCGTCCCCGCGGGGAATCTGGCCGGCAATCTGGCATGGAAGATCGGAGACTTCGAATTTCTCGACGCGTCCGATCCCACTCTCGCCCGCGAGCAGCCGTTGCCACGTGTGCTCGACCCCGCAAGCGAGCGGCGTCACCATGCCAAGACCAGTGACGACGACGCGTCTCATCATCGGCACTCCCGGCAGACGCTTTGGCCGATGTCGTCTCGGTAAAGCCCGCCGCTGCAGCGTCCGCCCGCCCGTAATGGCGTACGAACATCTCGCCTGGGAGCGTTGCGCAACCGGGCAGTGCCAGGTATCAGCTCTTCGCGTTCTTTTCGAGGAACTTGATGGCGTCGCCCACAGTGAGAATGGTTTCGGCGGCGTCGTCGGGAATCTCGCAACCAAATTCCTCCTCGAAGGCCATGACGAGCTCGACCGTGTCGAGGCTGTCGGCGCCGAGATCGTCGATGAAGCTGGCGTTTTCGGTCACCTTGTCGGGCTCGACGCCGAGATGCTCCACGACGATCTTCTTCACCCGCTCGCCAATATCACTCATCGTTTCCAACCTCTTCTTTCAACTTTCAACGCGACCCGATCAATCACGTCTCAGCCCCGTTGTGGGCGACGGCCGCGGGTCGACAGCGAACAGAGGCGGACGTTTATTCCCCGCTCTCCGGCTTTCCGGCTCCCCCAGCCCAGTCTCGGTCCGGTTACCACACTTCCATAGCGTTGACCAGCGCGGCCGCTCACCATCGTAGCAACCTCTATCACCTTCAAATCATGACCATTCCGCCATTCACATGCAATGTCTGCCCGGTCATATAGGCGGCCTCGTTCGAGGCGAGAAAAACGACCGCGGCCGCCACCTCCTCTGCCGTACCGGCGCGGTTTGCCGGAATCTTCGCGAGTATGACCTCGCGCTGTTTGTCGGTGAGCTTGTCGGTCATCGGCGTGACGATGAATCCGGGCGCAACACAATTGGCGGTAACGCCGCGTTTCGCATATTCCTGTGCTATCGCCTTGATCATGCCGGTAATGCCGGCTTTGGCGGCGACATAATTGGCCTGCCCGGGATTTCCGGTCGTCCCCACGACCGAGGTGATAGCGATGACGCGTCCGAAGCGACGGCGCATCATGCCACGCACGGCGGCACGCGCGAGGCGGAACGTGGCGGAGAGATTGATGGCGATGACCTGGTCCCAGTCCTCGTCGCGCAACTGCACGAACAGATTGTCCTTCGTCACTCCAGCATTGGCGACGAGCACGTCGAGCCGACCCATCGCCTCTTCGGCGCGTGGAACCAGGGCGTCGGTTTCGGCGCCGTCGGCGAGATTGCAAGGCAAAACATGAACGCGACCACCGAGATCGGCGGCAAGCCGTTCGAGGATGTCGCGACGGGTGCCGGAAATGGCGACCGTTGCGCCCTGCGCATGCAGGATGCGGGCGATGCTGCCGCCGATCGCGCCGGTGGCTCCTGTGATCAATGCGGTCTTTCCGGTGAGTTCAAACATAACCATCCTCGCGAACGCGCAAAGCTCAACCGTGCGCAGCCTTGAACCGGGCGATGTCCTCGGGCGTGCCGATCGATGACGCATTGGCCGTTTCGGCGATTCGCTTGATCAAGCCGGTGAGCACTTTGCCGGCGCCGATCTCGTGGAACATGGTCACACCCGCTCGCACCATGAACAGAACCGATTCGCGCCAGCGAACCGTGCCGGTCACCTGCTCGACCAGGCAGCGTACGATAATTGCGGGGTCGCTGATCGGCTGCGCCAACACATTGGCGACGAGCGGCACGCGGGGCGGCTTAACGGCGACCGCGGAGAGCGCCGCGGCCATAGCATCCGCCGCTGGCTGCATCAGGGAGCAGTGAAACGGCGCCGAGACCGGCAACATCATTGCCCGCTTCACGCCGTGCGCCTTTGCAATCTCGACAGCGCGCTCGACGGCCGCTTTCTCACCTGACAATACGACTTGCCTGCCGCCATTGTCGTTTGCGGCCGCGCAGACGCCCGCGCCCGCAGCCTCAGCGGCGATCACTTTGGCTTCGCCGAGTTCGACCCCAACCAGCGCAGCCATGGCGCCGACACCGACGGGCACCGCCTTCTGCATGGCACGGCCGCGAACGCGCAGGAGCCGCGCCGCATCGGCGATCGTGAGCGACCGAGCGGCGGCAAGCGCCGAATACTCTCCGAGCGAGTGGCCGGCAACGAAAGCCGCATCGCGCCCAAGATCGACGCCGGCCTCCGCTTCGAGCGCCCGCAACGCAGCGAGCGAGACCGCCATGAGGGCAGGCTGCGCATTCTCGGTGAGGGTGAGCGTCTCCGCCGGCCCATTCCAGATCGTGTGGCTGAGCTTCTCCCCGAGCGCCGCATCGACTTCCTCGAAGACCCGGCGCGCCGAGGTAAAGGCCTCGGCCAGCCCCCTCCCCATGCCGACCGCCTGACTGCCTTGGCCGGGAAAAACGAACGCAGCCGCCATTGCCTGCCCCCGATGTCCTGATGCCGAAGTTCGCAACTACTCGCGGCACGCGTTGTGAACTGGAATCAAAGGGACACCAGCAAATTAATGATTCTAGTGTGATTTTTGATTTGAAGTTCCTATGCGAGTTTGCGGCTTCAAATCCACCACACTTGGGAGGGGCGAAAGATACCGCGATTACGGCTATGTCAAGGGAGGGGCGTCGAGTAAGAAAGCGACAACCGACAGTCGGTAATCTTGATTAACCCGGCCCTTTGGCCAAAAGCCTTGTTCACGAGTCCGCTTCGATGAGCCCATTTTCACCGGTTACCGAGGCCGAACTCGCTCGCGCGCGCCGGGATCCCGCGTTCCGGCAGAAGCTGCTGACCCAAAGCCTCGAGGTGCTGCTCGGCAAACTGCAGAAGCAGCGCCAGGCGCCACGCTCCGCCCTCGCAACCGCCAAACAGATGCGAGAAGGCGTAACCCTTGCGGTGCGGCTCGCGGAGCTAATCCAGACCGCCGCCGACCCATCGCGTGGTTCCTGATCCGTCTTGCCTTTCCGTACGGCCCGCGTATAAGGCCTGCTTTTCCGCTCGACCCCGGCCGGGGGCTGAACGGACGGTCGCGCCGGCGCATGTTTCGGGAAAGTGGTTACCGGTTTTCCGAGAAGAACATGCGCCAAGTATGGTGCGGTAGGACTTCAGGGTCCGGCGTCCGGTGTTCCCGCCTTCAGAGCATTCGAGCCTTTCCCGAAGGGTTCGAGGGGCTTGGCGCCGGGAGCGAGCGAGAACAACGAAGGAAAGGGCATCTATGTCGCTCTATGAGCACGTCTACCTTGCGCGCCAGGATGCGAGCGCGCAGCAGGTGGAGGAATTGACCGCGCATTTGAAGGGCGTCGTCGAAGGACTCGGCGGGTCGATCGCCAAGACCGAATATTGGGGCGTGAAATCCCTTTCCTATCGGCTGCGCAAAAACCGCAAGGCGCATTTCACTCTGATGAACGTCGATGCTCCGCCGGCCGCGATCAACGAGATCGAACGGTTGGAACGGCTCAACGAAGACGTCCTGCGCTATCTCACGATCCGCGTCGAAGCGCACGAGGAGGGTCCTTCCGCCATGATGCGTCGGGTCGAGCGTGATCGCGACCGTGACGACCGCCGGGGTGACCGCGGCGACAGGGGCGATCGCTTCGACAGAGGAGATCGCGGCGACAGAGGAGGAGACCGTGGCGACCGTCCGCGCGACCGCGACCGGCGTCCGCGCGAGGGCTCTGACCAAACTGAAACGCCAACGACGACGCCAACGACGACGACGACGGAGGAATGACCATGGCCATGTCACCGCAATCGGCGGGTGCACGCCGGCCGTTCTTTCGCCGCCGCAAGAGCTGCCCGTTCTCGGGCGCCAACGCACCGAAGATCGACTACAAAGATGTCAAACTGCTGCAGCGGTTCGTATCGGAACGCGGCAAGATCGTTCCGAGCCGCATCACGGCGGTCTCGGCAAAGAAGCAGCGCGAACTTGCCCAAGCGATCAAGCGCGCGCGCTTCCTTGGACTGCTGCCCTATGTGATCCGCTGAGTGTGATCCCGCCGACCGCCCGCTGACCCGAGTTGGGCATAAGCGGGGGCAAGGAGAAGTCGAGATGGAAGTGATCTTGCTCGAACGGGTGCCCAGACTGGGGCAGATGGGCGAGGTGGTGCGCGTCAAGGACGGCTTCGCCCGCAATTTCCTGCTGCCGCGCGGCAAGGCGCTACGCGCCACCGCAGAAAACCGCACGCGTTTTGAAACCATGAAAAGCGAGCTCGAGGCGCGCTCGCTCACGCTCAAAGGCGAGGCGGGTCAAGTCGCCGAGAAACTTGACGGGAAGAGCTTTACGGTTCTGCGCCAAGCCTCGGAAGCAGGTCAGCTCTTCGGATCGGTTTCGCCGCGCGACATCGTCGGCCTCATCACAGCCGCCGGATTCAACGTGAGCCGCAATCAGATCGCGCTCAACGCGCCGATCAAGACGATCGGCCGGCACAGTGTTCCGTTATCGCTGCATCCCGAGATCGAGACATCGATCACCGTGATTGTCGCCCGCAACAACGAAGAAGCAGCGCGCATCGAGCGCGGCGAGGACGTAACGCGGTTACGTGAAGAGCCGACGGCCGAGCAAGCCGCGGCGCTTGCGGCGGAGGCGTTCTTCGAACCCGAGGCTGCGGAATCGCTGCGCGCTCGCGAAGGAACTGAACCGGCCGAAAGTCCTCCCCCGGCCGACAAAAGTTGATCTCGGCGCACACTTTTTCTCAGTCGGGAATGTTGTCGCGCGCTACAGGCGCATTCTCGCCTGACGCGGCATCAGTGGGCGCGGCATCCGTCGGCGCGGCAGCGGCCGGCATCGGGCTTGTTCCCTGGGTCTCGGTCGGGCCGGGTTCCGCGACGACCGCAGCAGGCACATGGGCAACCGCAGCAGGCTCTTGGGAGGGTGATGGAGTTTTGGGCTCCTTGCGACGGCTTCGCGTAGCCGTCGCCGGCTGCTGCCCCCTCGCAGGCCGTGCCGCCGGGGTGCCTAGGCTCGGCTGCTCGCCGGGACTCGCTTCGTCTTCCGGTTTGGCCTCCTCATCCGCCGGCCGCTGCAGCTTAACGGTGGCAGGTGTCCCCTCTTCTGGCTTTCCCGGTTGCCGGGCCTGCTGTTTTGCCGGCTTTGGCTCCTCGGCCGGCGCCCTGGCATGCTCCACCGCCGGCTTCTGCCCATGCCCTTGCGCCGCGGCTCCGCCGCTCTCGCCACCGCGCCCACCCAGCACATAGGCGGCGAGCGCGGCCGCCTGTTCACGGCTCGTCGTGTAATGCTCACGCAGGAATTCCGTAAGCGTGGCGCTATTTTTGCCGCTTCCCAGCCCGCGCGCAGCCTTGTGGCATTCCGCACAATCGGTCGCAAAGATCTGCGCCGGCGTCTTGCCCTGGTCGATATTGGTCTGAGCATGCGCCAATGCTGGAGCTAATCCTGCAAGCAGGCCGATCGTGGGCGCGAGACGCCGGGTCACCCTGAACTCCTCAAATCTTTTCGGCTGGCCAGCCATCCTTACCCCAAAACCGGCCAAATGTGAGCGGGGCGCGGCGGTCCCCCCCCCCGGAGAGGAGACCATCGTCGCCTGCATTGCTGGTCAACGAGGATTTTGTTTTAATGACGGCAGGCAGAAAACCCGCTGGCCCACGACGCCAATCGAGCCGGGTAGCGGGCGCAACGCTGAACGCGTCGACCGCCACATCTGGCGCGACGGGCGTAGTAGTGTGTGGAGGCGACCATGGATCGGTTGCTATCGATATTCTTAAGGCGGTTCATCCGCCATGGGTCCTTTACGGTCACGACGGCGGCAGGCAACACCTACACCTTCGGCGATGGCTTCGGCCCACCCGTCGCCGTGCGCTTCACCAACGCGAAGGCGCAGCGCGCGGTGTTGCTCAATCCCGAGCTCCGATTGGGCGAAGCCTATATGGATGGCACATTCGTCCTCGAGCAAGGCTCGATCGCCGAGGCGCTCGCAATCCTGATGCGGCAAGAGCACATTGCCCCGCCAAGTTGGGCCCTGCCGTTGCGGTTCGTCCGCTATCTGTTCCGCCGCCTGCAGCAGTTCAATCCGCGGTCCCGGGCACGGCGCAATGTGGCGCACCACTACGATCTCGACGGCAGGCTCTACGCGCTCTTCCTCGACGCCGACCAGCAATATAGCTGCGCCTATTTCGAGGCACAGGACCAGTCGCTCGACGACGCTCAGCTCGCCAAGAAGCGCCACCTCGCCGCGAAGCTTCGGGTCGAACCCGGCGCAACGGTGCTCGATATCGGATGCGGCTGGGGCGGCCTCGCCCTCTACCTCGCCGAGGTCGCCGGCGCACGCGCTACCGGCATCACGCTCTCGCGGGAGCAGTACGCACGCGCGCAGCAGAGAGCGCTCGAGCGCGGCCGAACACAGGACGCCATTTTCCGGCTCGAGGACTATCGCGATGTCGTCGGCCACTTCGATCGCATCGTGTCGGTCGGCATGTTCGAGCACGTCGGGGTCGGCTTTTACGATACTTTCTTCCGCAAGTGCGCACAGCTTCTGGGCGATGACGGCGTTTTTCTCTTGCACACGATCGGCCGCAGCGGCACTCCAAGCGTCACCAATCCCTGGATCGCCAAATATATCTTTCCGGGAGGCTACATCCCCGCGCTCTCGGAAGTACTGCCCGCCATCGAGCGCGCGAGGCTCATCGTCACCGACGTCGAAATCCTGCAGCTGCACTACGCCGAGACGCTCAAGGCCTGGCGCGAGCGCTTCCTCGCGCACCGCGAAGAGGTCGAGCGGCTCTACGATGCGCGCTTCGTGCGCATGTGGGAATTCTACCTGGTGTCCTCCGAAATGGCGTTTCGCGAGAGCGACATGGTGGTGTTCCAGATCCAGATGGCCAAGCGCAAGGGCGTGGTACCGGCGACGCGCGATTACGTCGCGCGCGAGGAAGCGCGGTTGCGTGCGATCGAAACCGGCTATTCTGAGCCCCTGCGCCTTGCCGGGGAATAGCGTGGTAACGGCCCGCTGCCGAAAAGCGGACGTCAAGAGCCTTTAGCGCCTATCAGCGTTGCTGTGGCGGCAACAGTGGTTAGCGGGGAAAGCCGCAATGAGCATTTCCCATCGTGTCCCCGCTCGACTATCGACAATGTGTTCGTGGTTTAAGTGCAACGGTTGCGAATTTCGAGAGTGGCGCCGTCGTCGAGTGATCCGCGATGTTGAGTGACCGCAAATCGGCTAATTCCCTACCGGCCAACCCAAAATTGGCCACACGCGAACCACTTGATCGGGACCATGGCACAAATCGATTCGATTGCACGCAAGCAAGCTCCCGCGGAACCCCCGATCCGCACGCTGCCGCACAACATCGAGGCCGAGCAGGCGTTGCTGGGAGCGATCCTCGTCAATAACGAGGCGTTCTACCGCGTCTCCGATTTCCTCGAGCCGAAGCATTTCCTCGAAACGATCCATCAGCGCATCTTCGAGCTTTCCGGGAGCCTCATCCGCGCCGGCAAACTGGCGACGCCGGTGACGCTCAAGACGTTCCTGCCGGCGGACTTCGATATCGCCGGGCTCTCCGTCAATCAGTATCTGGCCCGGCTCGCCGCCGAGGCGACAACGATCATCAATGCCGAGGATTACGGCCGTATCGTCTACCATCTCTCGGTTCGCCGCGCTCTGATCGAGATCGGTGGGGACATAGTCAACCTCGCCTACGACGCGCCGGTCGACGCAACGCCGGTGAGCCACATCGAGGATGCCGAGCGAAAGCTCTATGAGATTGCAGAGACTGGCCGTTACGACAGCGGCTTCCAGCCATTCGGAAGGGCGCTGACTAGGGCCGTAGATATGACGGCAGCCGCCTACCAACGCGACGGCAAGCTGTCTGGACTTGCAACTGGACTTAAGGATCTCGACGCAAAAATGGGCGGTTTACAGGCCTCCGATCTCATTGTCTTGGCGGGACGGCCCGGCATGGGAAAGACGGCTCTCGCCACCAACATTGCCTACAATGTAGCGAGGGCATGGCGGGGCGAGCAGCGCGCCGACGGACACATGGGAACGGTCAATGGTGGCATCGTCGGATTCTTCTCGCTGGAAATGTCGGCCGAGCAATTAGCAACCCGAATCATCGCAGAACAGACCGGCAT
The DNA here is from genome assembly GCA_049522435.1 of Xanthobacteraceae bacterium. Taxonomy (GTDB): domain Bacteria; phylum Pseudomonadota; class Alphaproteobacteria; order Rhizobiales; family Xanthobacteraceae; genus BOG-931. The sequence goes on along the minus strand of JBEKNW010000065.1, from coordinate 10,526 downwards.
ATCGTCAAGCATGATGAGGCGTGGCGATATCGATGATTCCCATTTTGAAAAAATAAAAGACAAGGTGATCGAAATCCAACACCTACCCCTCTTTATTGACGAAACCGGCGGCGTATCGGTTGCACAGCTCGCAGCCCGGGCCAGGCGCCTAAAGCGGCAGCGCGGACTCGACCTCATTGTTATTGACTACATTCAGCTTATGCAGGGGTCGACCCGCCGCGCTATGGAAGGCCGGGTCCAAGAGGTCACTGAGATCACAACAAATCTAAAAGCGCTAGCCAAGGAGATTAGCGTTCCGATTCTTGCGCTGTCGCAATTGTCCCGTCAGGTTGAGAATCGAGAAGATAAACATCCTCAATTGTCCGACTTGCGAGAGTCGGGTTCGATCGAGCAGGACGCAGATGTTGTACTATTCGTGTATCGCGAGGAATATTACTTGACGACGAAAGAGCCACGTCCTGGAACTCCCGAGCACGAGAAGTGGCAAAATGAAATGAACGCCGTGCACGGAAAAGCTGAAGTCATTATTGGCAAGCAGCGACACGGGCCCACCGCAACAGTTCCCTTGCAGTTTGATGCCCGAGTGACTCGTTTCGCTGATCCAGAGACAAGGCATGAGGCAGATTTTTAAGCGGCCCTCGGTCGAACATCGTGCTCGATTGTCCCACCATTTTCCCGTTTTGAACAAAACAGCGGACTACGAGGCCGCCGGGATAGTGAAATCACGCAATGTCGTCGTTTTTCGCGATCTCCGGCTTGAATGGCGCCAACGGGAGGCCCGCGACGTTCCGACAGAAGCCGACTAAGTGGCCCATTTCTCCAAGCCTCAACTGGGTGGCATTTCGGGCTCCGAGCGCGTCAAGGACTCGCTCGTCCTCATACTCCCCGTCCGCCTTGTAGCGGCAAGCGGCGGTTAGAAGGTCAGGCACGCTGTAGCCATCCCAGCCATCGAACAATGTGCCGGCCGCAATGATCCTCGCAAGAGCGGCGTGCTCGTTTTCCGTATAGATGTAGTCGCGCTCGCGTCGCAGCTGCTTCTGCAACCAGTACCGCACCCCTTCGTCGAGCCAATCGGGATCCTTCAGTATCTCGGCTGCGCGTGAGCGAAATTGATCAGCTCTGACCTGTGCTTTCGAGACTCGCGGCATGGGTTGCTCCTTCAACGTCTTGATGACGCGACGCAACCGACTGTGGATAAGGCTGTGGGCAAAGTACAAAAATACTGTGATTCGTGTCGTGCGATCTAGCTGCGGGAAAAGAGATTTTTGGGGATATTGTCCCCTCGCCTGAGCCGCTGTTCACGCGCCCAACGCTTTGAGAAGGCCCTCGCCAATGCCGTCACTATGGCGGCGGCAAATGCCTTTCAGCGGGACGGCAAGCTTCAGGCTTGCCGCAGGGCAGGATGGGCGGCCCGTAACCCGCCGCCGTCACCCGCTTCGCCAATCTCGATACCGCGCATCAGCCGAGTTTTTAGGCCGTCCTGCTACCGACGCCGCTTTACCCCCGCCGCGGCGCCGGTCATAAGGCGGCCATGGCACGCGCAGAACCGCTGCCGGTACCGGTGAGCCCCTTGGCCGACCCCGAGACCGGCGGCACGCTGATCATCGATCTTAACGCCGTCGAGGCGAACTGGCGCGCGCTGGCGCGCCAAGTCCTCACCGTCGAATGCGCGGCCGTGGTCAAGGCCAATGCCTATGGGCTGGGTCTCGAACCAGTCACCGCGAAGCTCGCAAAGGCCGGCTGCAAGACGTTTTTCGTGGCCGATATCGCTGAAGCGCGACGCGTGCGCGCCCGCGCGCGCGACGCCACGATCTACGTGCTCAATGGATTTTCGCCCGCGGCAGCGACAGCATTCATCGAGCTTAACGCGCAGCCGGTCATCAACAGCGCGGCCGAGTTGGCGGAGTGGGACGCGTTCGTCGCTGCCCACAAGTGGCAGGGGGGCGCAGCGCTCCATGTTGACACCGGCATGAACCGGCTCGGCATTTCCGCAGCGGAAGCCGCGGCGCTTGCGCCGCGCGTGCAGCACGAGAATCACGGCATTACGCTGTTGATGAGCCACCTCGCCTGCGCCGAAATCGCCGATCACCCGCTCAACGCCAGCCAGATCCGGCTGTTTCGCGAGCTCCGCATGCTGTACCACGGCGTTCCCGCCTCGCTCGCCAATTCCTCCGGCATCTTCTTCGGCGATTCGGCGCATTACGAGATGGCGCGACCTGGCGCCGCCCTCTATGGCATCAATCCCACGCCCGGTCGCGCCAACCCGATGCGCGGCGTCGTCGAACTGACCGGGCGCATCCTGCAGGTGCGCAAGCTGGAGCAAGGCGAGACAGTCGGCTATGGCGCCGCGTGGACCGCAAGACGCGCCTCGCGCGTCGCCATCGTTGCGCTCGGCTACGCCGATGGGCTCTTGCGTGCCGCGAGCGGTACCGACCGCAAGCCGGGCGGCGCAGCCATCATCGCCGCAAAGCGCTGCCCGATCGCCGGCCACATTTCGATGGACCTGATTTGCATCGACATCACCGAGCTTCCCGATGGGGTCGTCCACCGCGGCGACATCGCGACCTTCATTGGCGATAGGATTACCGTCGACGACATTGCTGCATCGGCTGGAACCATCGGCTACGAGATCCTCACCCGACTCGGCCCGCGTTGTCATCTCGTCTATCGTGGCGCGTGAGGCGTGAGGCGATGCGAGACAAAGGTGCATGAGATGGTTGCGCGGGCGCAGAATTTCGTCTGCCAGAATTGCGGCGCAGCCTTTCCGCGTTGGGCCGGCCGCTGCGAAGCCTGCGGCGAATGGAACACGCTGGTCGAGGAAGGCGCTGCGGCGCCGGCCCGTTCTTCGCGCAAGGGACGCCTGTTCGTCATCGAGCCGCTCAAGGGCCAAACGCTGGAAACGCCGCGGCTTGCCTCCGGCATCGCCGAATTCGATCGTGTGACCGGCGGCGGCCTGGTGCGCGGCTCGGTGCTCCTGCTCGGCGGCGACCCAGGCATCGGTAAGTCCACGCTGTTGATCGAGGTCGCGGCCGCATACGCGCGCAACCGCCACCGCGCGGTCTATATCTCCGGCGAGGAAGCCGTCGCGCAGGTGCGGTTGCGCGCCGAACGGCTCGGCCTCACCGATGCGGACGTCGAGCTCGCCGCGGAAACCTCGGTCGAGGACATCGTCGCGACGCTCTCGCAGGGACGGACGCCGCAGCTCCTCGTTATCGATTCGATCCAGACCATGTGGACGCAATCCGTCGACGCCGCGCCCGGCACGGTCACGCAGGTGCGCGGATCGGCGGGCGAACTGATCCGTTTCTCCAAGCGTACGGGCGCGGCCGTGATCCTGGTCGGCCATGTCACCAAGGACGGACAGATCGCCGGCCCGCGCGTTGTCGAGCACATGGTCGATGCCGTGCTATCGTTCGAAGGCGAAGGCTCGCACCAATTCCGCATCCTGCGCGCGATCAAAAACCGCTTCGGCCCCACCGACGAGATCGGCGTGTTCGAGATGACCGGAGCGGGATTGCGCGAAGTCGCGAACCCCTCCGAGCTGTTCCTCTCCGAGCGCGAGCTCGGCAGCGCCGGCACTGCCGTCTTCGCCGGAATGGAAGGAACGCGGCCGCTCCTGGTGGAAATTCAGGCGCTGGTTGCACCGACGTCGCTCGGCACTCCGCGCCGCGCCGTCGTCGGCTGGGACCCGAGCCGGCTGTCCATGGTGCTCGCGGTGCTCGAGGCGCATTGCGGAGTTCGCCTCTCGGGCCATGACGTCTATCTCAATGTCGCCGGAGGCCTGCGCATTCAGGAGCCGGCGGCCGATGTCGCCGCCGCCGCGGCCTTGGTGTCTTCGCTGGCCCATGCGCCGCTGCCCGCAGACGCCGTCTATTTCGGCGAAGTGTCGCTCTCAGGCGCCGTGCGACCCGTGGCGCAGACCGCCGCGCGGCTCAAGGAAGCGCAGAAACTCGGCTTCGCGAGAGCGATCGTCCCGGAAGCCGCGCGCAACGAAGCCCCCGAAGGCTTCACGCTCTCCACCCTCGGCACGCTTGCGAATCTCGTTGTCGATATTGCCCGGGACGGCGCGCCGGCGCTGCGCCGCGTCGGCCGTCAGGACGGGTGATAAGGGGAACTTCCATCCGCCCTCAGCGACATTTCCACCCAATTGTTAACGATAAAGATGAGGCTGTTGAGCGCCCGAGAAGGCGGATGACGGCGCCGCCCCGCCCGGCTATACACGCGGCGGACCTTTGCGTTCGGGCCACCCGCGCCCTCCAGCAACCAAGGCGGGACTACCTAGCGGACCAGCCGATCATGCCGCTCGACATTGTCCTCATCGTCATCATGCTGATTTCAGGGCTGCTCGCCATGGTGCGCGGCTTCATGCGCGAGGTGCTCTCGATCGTCGCCTGGGCGTTGGCCGCCGGCGCGGCCGTATACGCAGCACTTCGACTTTCCTATGCGGCCAAAGCCTATTTTAGCAATTTGCCGGAAATGGCGGTCGTCGCAGGTGTTGCGATAGTCGCATTTTTACTGACCCTTATTGTCGTTTCAGTGATAACGGTCCGAATTTCCGACATGATACTTGACAGCCGCGTGGGCGCGCTCGATCGCACGCTCGGCTTCCTGTTTGGGCTCGCGCGCGGCTTCTTCATTGTGGTCGTAGCCTTCATATTTTTTGCCTGGCTCGTTCCCGACAAAGGCCAACCCCGATGGGTTACGTCCGCAAAGTCACAGGTCGTTTTGAAGGCTGCTGGGGAAAAGCTGAAGGACCTGTTTCCCGACGACATGGATACCTATCTTTCTCGATTGTTACGAAAACGTCCAAAAGGCGACGAACAAGAGCAACCGGAAAGCGCGCCGGATCAGCACAGCCAACGCGACAAACCCGCCGACGGTCGCGCCGAAGCGGGATATGATCGTTCAAGCCGCGCTGGCATGCAGCAATTGCTCGAGGTCAGGGGAATGGGTGCATTGAGATGATCACGGGCCGATGACCATGACGGAACCTGTCCTCCTCGATCTTGACGACGATCGGCTGCGTGAAGAATGCGGCGTATTCGGCATCTTCGGTCACCCCGACGCGGCCGCGATTACGGCGCTCGGCCTACACGCGCTGCAACATCGCGGCCAGGAAGCCGCCGGGATCGTCACCTTCGACGGCAAACGCTTTCACTCCGAGCGTCGCCTCGGCCTCGTCGGCGACGCCTTTTCGGGGCGCGAGGTGATCGATCGCCTGCCCGGCAACGCCGCAGTCGGCCATGTGCGCTATTCGACGACCGGCGACACCATTCTGCGCAACGTGCAGCCGCTGTTCGCCGAGCTCAATGCCGGCGGTTTCGCCATCGGCCACAACGGTAATCTCACCAACGGCCTGACGCTGCGCCGCCAGCTCGTGCGCGAAGGCGCCATGATGCAATCGACGACCGACACGGAGGTGATCCTCCATCTCGTCGCGCGCTCGCACCGCAACCGTTTCGTCGACCGCTTCATCGAGGGGCTGCGCATGCTCGAAGGCTCCTACGCCTTCGTCGGCCTGACCAACAAGAAGTTGATCGGCGCCCGCGACCCGCTGGGTATCCGCCCGTTGGTGCTCGGCAAGCTGGACGGCTGCCCGATCCTCGCCTCCGAGACCTGCGCACTCGATATCATCGGCGCGCACTACGTGCGCGATGTCGAGAACGGCGAAGTTCTCATTCTCGACGAGGACGGCGCCCATTCGCATAAGCCATTCCCGGCAATGCCGGCGCGCCCCTGCATCTTCGAATACATCTATTTCTCGCGGCCGGATTCGATCATCGGCGGCCGCAGCGTCTACGACGTGCGCAAGACCTGCGGGTCGGAGCTTGCGCTGGAGGCGCCCGCTCCCGCCGATGTGGTGATCCCGGTTCCCGATTCCGGCGTGCCCGCGGCCATCGGATACGCGCAGCAATCCGGCATCCCCTACGAGCTCGGCATCATTCGCAACCATTATGTCGGGCGCACCTTCATCGAGCCGACGCAACAGATCCGCCAACTTGGCGTTCGTCTCAAGCACAGCGCCAACCGCGCCGTGGTCAACGGCAAGCGCATCGTGCTGGTCGACGACTCGATCGTGCGCGGTACGACATCGGTGAAGATCGTACGCATGATGCGCGATGCCGGTGCCCGCGAAGTGCATTTCCGTATCGCCTCACCGCCGATCACCCATCCTGATTATTACGGAATCGACACGCCCGAACGGGACAAGCTCCTTGCCGCCACGCACGATCTCGAGGGCATGCGGCGCTTCATCGGCGCCGATTCGCTCGCCTTCCTCTCGGTCGAGGGTATCTATCGCGCCATGGGCGAGAAGGGGCGCGATCCCGTACGTCCGCAATTCACCGACCATTGCTTTACGGGTGAATATCCGACCCCGCTCACCGACCGCTCGGCGCACGAATCCTCGCCCCGCCAGCTCTCATTGCTCGCCGAGGCGAGCTGAGGAATGCCCCTACCCCTCGCCGAGCGTATCGCGCTCGTCACCGGCGCCTCGCGCGGTATCGGCCGTGCGACGGCGCTCGCGCTTGCGCGCGCAGGCGCGCATGTGGTCGCGGTGGCGCGCACAGTCGGCGGTCTCGAGGAGCTCGATGATGCGGTGCGTGCCGCCGGCAGTTCGGCGACGCTGGTGCCGCTCGACATGCGCGACTATGACGGCCTTTATCGGCTCGCCGGAGCGCTCAACGAACGTCACGCACGGCTCGATGTACTCGTCGGCAATGCCGGCGTTGTTGGCGTCCCGTCCCCACTCGATCACGTCGAGCCGAAAAGCTGGGACGAAGTGATGGCGGTCAATGTCACCGCCAACTGGCATCTCATCCGTGCCATGGACCGGTTGCTCAAACGCTCCGATGCGGGCCGCGCGGTGTTCATCACTTCCGGCGTCGCCACGCTCGCCCGCGCCTATTGGGCTCCTTATTCGGTGTCGAAGGCTGCACTCGATGTGCTGGCGCGAACCTACGCGGCGGAAACAAGCTCGACGCCGGTGCGTGTCAATCTATTCAATCCCGGTCCGACCCGCACGCGCATGCGCGCGTTAGTCATGCCGGGCGAGGACCCGATGACGCTGCCGACGCCGGAGGAAGTGGCGGAGAAGATCCTCGATCTATGCCTGCCGAGCTTTGCCGAGACCGGTAAGCTCTACGATTACCGCGCCGGAAAGCTCCTGCAATTCATGCATCCCGCCTGAAATTGCGCGGCGGGGGCGGCGGCGAGCGGCGCGGCTTCAGCGGCGGCGCTTCCGATCCGCGTAAGGGTTGGTCTTTGCCCGCAGCGCGAGCCGGATCGGTGTGCCCGGCAGCGCAAAATTCTCGCGCAGTCCATTGACAAGATAGCGACGGTAGGTCTCGGGAAGCGATGATGCGCGAGAAGAAAACAGCACGAAGGTCGGCGGCCTCGATTTCGGCTGCGTGATGTAGTCGAGCCGGACGCGACGGCCTTGAACGGCGGGCGGCGGATGTGCCGCGACCGCCTGCGTCAGGAAACGGTTGAGCGCGGCCGTCGACACGCGGCGGTTCCAGACGGCGTGGCTCTCCATCGCCGCCGCCATCAGCCGATCGAGCCCCTCGCCGGTGCGCGCCGACAGTGCGACGACGGGCACGCCCTTGATCTGCGGCAGCAAGCGATCGACTTCCTCGCGCAGTCGCGATCGAACGCCCGGCTGCCGCTCGATCAAATCCACTTTGTTGACCGCGATGACGATGGCGCGCCCTTCTCGCTCGACGAGGTCGGCGATCCGGATGTCTTGCTCTTCGAAGGGCGCCTGCGCATCAACAAGCACGATCACCACTTCGGCGAAGCGAATGGCGTCGAGTGCGTCGGCAACCGAAAGCTTTTCGAGCTTCTCGGCAATGCGCGAGCGACGGCGTAGTCCCGCCGTATCATAGATGCGCAAGTGCCGCCCCCGCCAGGCGAGATCGACCGCGATCGCATCGCGCGTGATGCCGGCTTCGGGTCCCGTCAGCAGCCGTTCCTCGCCGAGCAAGCGGTTAATCAGCGTCGATTTGCCGGTATTGGGACGTCCGACGACCGCGATGCGGATGGGCTTCTCCTCCGCAGCGGCGACGGCAACCTCCTCACGGTTGGGTTCCGCAGTCGCCTCGGGCAGCGCCGCGCGGAGCGCATCGTAGAGGCCGGCCAACCCCTCACCGTGCTCGGCGCTGATGGCGATCGGGTCGCCGAGCCCCAGCGCATAGGATTCGAGCGCGCCCGCGTCGCCGGCGCGCCCTTCGCTCTTATTGGCGATGAGGATCACAGGCTTGCCTGATCTGCGCACGAGGCCGGCGAAGGCCCGATCAGTCGGCGTTGTGCCGGCGCGCGCATCGACGAGGAAGAGCACGGCATCGGCCTGTGCAATGGCCGTCGCCGTCTGCGCCTGCATCTTTCCGGAAAGGCTCTCACGGTCGGCTTCCTCAAGCCCCGCCGTGTCAATCACCCTAAAAGAAAGATCGCCGAGCCTCCCTTCGCCTTCCCTTCGATCACGCGTGACCCCCGGCCGATCGTCGACGAGGGCGCGGCGCCCCCCCACAAGGCGGTTGAACAGGGTCGATTTGCCGACATTGGGCCGACCGACGATGGCGACGGTGAAGGACATGGCGCGTTCTGCCGGCAAGGGCCAATAAAAACACGGCGAGTCCGCGCCGTATGCGCCTCTTTATCATAAAGCGATCAGTGTGAAGGCGGAGCAGGAGGATTCGGCCAGTTGGTTTGCGGTGGCTGTGCCGCTTGCTGGGCTTGCCCAGTTGGCGGCGGGGCTGGCCAATTCGTTTGCGCCGGTTGCGTTGGCGGCGGGGCCGGCCAATTGGCTTGCGCGGGCTGTGTTGACGGTGAGGCCGGCCAAGCAGCCTGCGCCGGTTGCGGGGGCGAAGCTGACTTCTGATTCCAAGCAGCATTATGCGGAGCCTGCACCGGCGCACGCGCGACTTTCGGCTTTGGTTTCGGTTTCGGCTTCGGTTTTGCTGGCGTTGCTGCAGGCTTTGCCGTGGCGTCGCCATTGTCCGCGGCCTGCTCCGGCGGCGGCTGGTAGCCCTTTACCAAATCCGGCGGCACACCGGTCTCCGCACCCGGTACGCCCTCGGGGAACACCGGCTCGCGGTCGCCCGGCAGCTTCTTCTTGGTGTTGAATATATCCGTGGAAAACACTTCCGTCGGGTCGAATTGACCACCCGGGGTACAGCCAGCGAGCACGAGCACGAAGGCGAGCGCCGAACCGACCCGAACCAGCGAGTGAACCCATTGCATCGGCATCCGTTCAGCCCTTGCCGCTCGCTGCGATGAGCTCGCTCAAAACCTCGGCGCGGCTGCGCGTGCCCGGCGGCGTTTGCGGATCGGTGATGATCATATCGGCCCATTGCCGCGCCGCGCCCATATCGCCCTCCTTCCAGGCGGAGAGCGCGAGCAGTTCACGTGCGCTGTGGCGGAAGGTCCGCTCCGGCCCCGTCAACGGCTCGAGCCGCGCGCGCATATCGCCATAAGAAGAGCTGTCAATAGCCAGGAACCCGGCGCGCAGGGTGGCCAGATCCTGGATGACTTGGCCGACGCCCCGGTCGGCGGCGATGCCGTCATAGGCCTTGACTGCGGCTTTGCGGTCGGTCCGCGCAAGCTCGGCGGCTTCACGCAGACGCGCCAGCACGCGATACCCGGCGGTGCCATCGGCGGCGAGTTTGGCGAATGCCGCCTCCGCCTCCTGGTGCTTTCCGGATTCGGCCAGCGTCACCGCTTGCTCGAAGGCGGCGCCGGCTTCGGCCGCCTTTTTGGTTTCCCACCATTCGTAACCGCGCCAAGCGCCCACTGCCACGATAACGAGAATGCAGACGGCGATGATGTAATTGCCGTAACGCTGCCACAGCTTCTTGAGCTGTTCGCGACGGACTTCCTCGTCGACTTCCTGGAAAATATCGGCCACGGACCCTGCCCCAGCACCAGCTCGAGTTCAGCAACATTGCCTGCGCCGCACTAGCAGCCGCGGAGCCGGCTTGCCGAACCGAGATCGACAAAATCAAGGGATTCCGGGCGGTTAGGCTCGGAAAACCCTGCGGGAGCTAGAATAATCATGTGGCGCGAGCAAGGCAAAGCCCTTACCCCCAGCCTGCGACGATTACGCAAGGCTTGCGTCCTTACGCTTTCTTCTTCCGCATCGGATAGACATTATCGGGGCCGGGGAAACTGCGCGCCCGCACCTCCTCGGCGTAGCTCTTCACCGCCCGCTCGATCGAGGGCCCCAGCTCGCCGAAGCGCTTGACGAATTTCGGCACGCGAGGGGACAGCCCGAGCATGTCCTCGAGCACGAGAATCTGGCCGTCGCAAGCCACGCTCGCGCCGATGCCGATCGTGGGGATCGCGACCTCGCCCGTGATGCGGCGGCCAAGCGGCTCGGCGATCGCTTCGAGCACGACGGCAAACGCACCGGCATCCGCCACCGCGCACGCGTCCGCTTCGATGGGCGCCCAATCGCTCTCCTCACGGCCTTGCGCGCGGAACGACCCGATCGTGTTGATCGCCTGCGGGGTCAAGCCGACATGGCCCAT